>JAQIIU010000002.1:320625-641250 GCA_036946625.1 Methylorubrum populi | reverse complement strand
CGGAGGCGCAGTTCGCGCGCTCCCTCGATCTCGTCGCCGAATGCGGGCTGACGCATCTGCACGTCTTCCCCTATTCGCCGCGGCCCGGCACGCCGGCCGCACGGATGCCGGCGGTGCCCGGCGACGTGATCCGCGCGCGTGCCGCCCGCCTGCGCGAGGCCGGCGCGGCGGCGCTGACCCGCCATCTCGACGGCGAGATCGGCGCCCGCCGACGGGTGCTGACCGAGCGCGGTGATACCGGGCGGACCGAGGCTTTCACGCTGGTGCGTTTTTCGAAGCCGGTGCCGTCGGGGGAGATGCGCGAGGTGACCGTTTCCGGTCATGACGGGCAGGCCCTGCTCGTGACGTGAGACGCTGCGTCAGCCCCCCTCCGCGGCATCGCCGCCGCCTAATGACCGTCATTCCGGGGCGCCGAAGGCGAGCCCGGAATCCACGACTGGCCCGGACGCAAAGTTTGGGTTACGCCATCCGGTCGATGCGTTCGGCCTGTCCTGCGTCCTTGCGAGGCGAAGCCGTGGCAAACCAGGGCGCGCCCTTTCCGGACCCGTCGCGCCCTGGATCGCTTCGCGGCCGCTCGCGAGGACGGAGGCTGGAACCCGAGGCGATCGATCGGAAACGGTATCACTCGCCTGCCCCCGCGGAGGGGGGCGAGTCGAATAGCTCCGCCAGCCCGCCCGCCGCCAACCCCGCCCGCATGTGCCCCGGCGCGGGCGCTTCCACGACGATCGCCTCCCGCTTCGGATAGAGCGGCAGGCTCAGGCTTCGGGCATGAAGCTGCAATCCGGGGCCGTCCCGGCCGGCATGGCCGTAGATCGCGTCGCCCCGGATCGGCCAGCCCATCGCGGCGCAATGCACGCGCAACTGATGCGTGCGCCCCGTGACCGGCTTGAGTTCGAGCCAGGACAGGCCGCCGGCCCGGGCGAGCACGCGGTAATGCGTCAGCGAGGGGGCGCCGGCCGGGTCCGCCTTCATCCACCAGCTCCGCGGATCGTCGGAGCGGCGGCCGAGCGGCAGGTCGATGCGGCCCTCGGCGTCGGTGGGCCCACCCTCGACCAGGGCCCAGTAGGTCTTGTCGACCTTGCCGTCGGCGAACAATCGATTCAGACGCGCCAGCGCCTTGGCGTGGCGGCCGAGAACGAGGCAGCCGGACGTGTCGCGGTCGAGCCGGTGTGCGGCCTCCGGCCGGCGCGGAAGGCCGAAACGCAGGGAATCGAGATGGTCGGTCAGCGTCGGCCCGCCCTTCGGCCCCGGATGCACCGGCAAACCCGCCGGCTTGTCGATGACGAGCATCAGGGCATCGCGGTAGAGAAGGGAAAGACCTATCTCCGGGTCGGCGGTGCGTCTCGATGCGGTGTCCGGCGGGCTCATTCTCCCGGGCTAGAGGGCCGGATCGTCGCGGGCAAGGTGCGAGCAAGGCAAGGTGAGCAAGGGACGAGGATGAGCGACGACGAGAAGCCCGGCTGGCTCGGACGCCTGTTCGGGCGCAAGGGCGCGCCCGAAGCGAAGCCGGCGGACGAGGCGGTGACGCCGGAGCCGACCTCGCCGGCCTCCGAATCCGAAGGATTGCCGGACTTCGCAACCGCGGCCGACGACGTGAGCCACGTGCCGCCGCCGGTCAGCGAATCCGCCCCCGAGGACCCGGACAGGAACCGCATCCCCGACGAGGTGGAGGGCGCCGACCTCCAGCCCGAGCCGCAGCCCCCCTCCGGAGAGGCGCCGCAGCCGGACGAGGCGGAGCCGCCGGCCGGGACCGGCATCCAGCCGATCGATTCCGCCGCGGCGCTCGCGAGCGCCGCGATCTCCGGCACCGTCGATGGCACGGAGAAGCGGGGCTGGTGGTCGCGCCTCACTGCCGGGATGCGGCGCACCTCCTCGGCCCTGTCGGACCGGGTGACGGGGCTGTTCACCAAGCGCAAGCTCGACGCCACGACCCTGGAGGATCTGGAGGACGCGCTGATCCAGGCCGATTTCGGCGTGGAGACGGCGACCCGCATGTCCGAGGCGGTCGGCAGGGGGCGCTACGAGAAGGGCATCTCCCCCGACGAGGTGCGCGCCATCCTCGCCGCCGAGATCGAGCGGGCGCTGGAGCCCGTGGCGGTCCCGCTCGCCGTCGATCCCGCGAAGAAGCCCTACGTCGTCCTCACCGTCGGGGTGAACGGCGCCGGCAAGACCACGACGATCGGCAAGCTCGCCCTCAAGTTCAAGGCGGAGGGGCGCAGCGTCATGCTGGCGGCGGGCGACACCTTCCGCGCGGCGGCGATCGAGCAGTTGCGCGTCTGGGGCGAGCGCACGGGCGCGCCCGTGATCAGCCGGGCGCAGGGCTCGGACGCGGCGGGCCTCGCCTTCGACGCCTTCAAGGAGGCGCGGGAGAACGGCACCGACGTGCTCCTCATCGACACCGCCGGCCGGCTCCAGAACAAGGCCGGACTCATGGCCGAGCTGGAAAAGGTGGTGCGGGTCATCCGCAAGCTGGATGCGGAGGCGCCGCACGCGACTTTGCTGGTGCTCGACGCCACGGTCGGCCAGAACGCGCTGAGCCAGGTCGAGCTGTTCTCGCAGGCCGCCCCCGTCTCCGGCCTCGTGATGACGAAGCTCGACGGGACGGCGCGGGGCGGTATCCTGGTGGCGCTCGCCGCCAAGTTCGGCCTGCCCGTGCCCTTCATCGGGGTCGGCGAGGGCGTCGAGGATCTGGAGCCCTTCGCCGCGCGCGACTTCGCCCGGGCGATCACCGGGCTCCCCAAGGAGTAGCCGGTTGCCCACCGCCGTTTCGAAGCATCGTGAGAAACCCGTCATGAAGGTCGAGAGCGTTCCGCCGCGCCGGCACCTGCCGCCGCTCCTCAAGCTGGCGCTGGAGGTCGGTCCGCTCGCGGTCTTCTTCCTCGGCAACGCCTATGCCGAGCGCTTCGGCGTGCCGGCGCAGAACAAGCTGTTCGTGGCCACCGGCGTGTTCATCGTGGCCACGATGGTCGCGCTCGCGGTGCACTTCGCCCTGCTGCGACGCCTGCCGATCATGCCGCTCGTCTCCGGCGTCGTGGTGCTGATATTCGGCGGGCTGACGCTGGCGCTTCAGGACAAGACCTTCATCATGATGAAGCCGACCATCGTGAACACGCTGTTCGGCCTCGTCCTGCTCGGCGGGCTCGCCTTCAACAAGTCGCTGCTCTCGGTGGTGCTCGACAGCATGTTCGCGCTGACCGAGGAGGGCTGGCGCAAGCTCACCTTCCGCTGGGGCCTGTTCTTCCTCGCGCTCGCGGCGCTCAACGAGATCGTCTGGCGCACGCAGACGGAGGATTTCTGGGTGAACTTCAAGGTGTTCGGCATCATGCCGCTCACCATCGCCTTCGCCCTGGCGCAGACGCCGCTGCTGCTGCGCCACGAGCGCAAGGACGAGGCAGGGGCGGGGGCGAGCTAGAGTATCGTCCCGAAAGGGGGTTGCCGGCTTGTCTGAAAAGACGATGCGGAAACGAAGGGCGATTGCGTCAGGCGATCCTTCGCGGCATCCGGAACGGCAGCATCAGCCGCACCAGCGGGTTGCGGAAGCGGTCGAGCGACAGGCTCTCGTGGACCGGCCGCACCGCCTCGCCGTCGAAGGTCGCGGCCAGCAGCGAGCGGGCGTAGAACGGCGTGTCCTCGAAGGTGCGGATCACCTGCGCCCGGCCGTCGTCGCTGCGGGTGGCGCGCGGCATCCGCCACAGGCGCGTCGGCGGCAGACCGGCGGCGAGCGGCGGGTGCATCTCGCGACGGGCGCCGTCGGCGTCGAAGCGCAGCGTCAGGTTCTGGCCGCTGCCGTCCCGGCGGCGCACGTCGTAGAGGATCGCCGCGCCGCGCTTGAGCGGGGCACGGCACCACGTCCAGTCCGAGAACGACTGCTCCAGGGCGCCGTCGCCGTCGTTGGTGTCGTGGTAGCCGCTGCCGCGCCAAGCGATCTCCGGCGCCGAGAACGCGGCCTCGACCTCGCAGTCCGGCGCCATCGGCCACCAGCGGTGCCGCCCCTCCGCGTCGAGGGTGAACGGTTGCGCCGTCAGCGCTTTCGGCCGCACCCGCACCGTACCGCGCACCGCGTGCGGGATCGGCGAGGCCCGCTCGTCGAGGCGGATCGTGAGCACGCTGCCGTCCCATTCCAGCGAGGACGGGCCGAGGCTGAAGCTCGCCGCGTCGCGCGCCAGGGCGCGGGCGGTGCGCTCGGTCATGGCGAAGCGGTTGGCGCGCTCCCCGTAGAGCACGACGTTGACCGCGCAGTGGGCGAAGGGGTCGCGCCGCGCGTCCCAGGCGTAGTAGGGCGAGAACACGCTGCCGATGAAGGCGATCACGGTGAGCCCCTGGCGCCCGTCCTCGCTCACCGCATCGACGTACCACCAGACGTAGCCGCCCCGCTCGACCGCGCCGTCGAACCGAGGTCCGCGCGCAGAGCCGCCGCCGCGAGCCGGCCCGACTGGGCCGCCATCGGCACCCCCGGCCCCGGATGCACGCTGCCCCCCGCCAGGTAGAGCCCCGGCACCGGCGTCCGCGCCCCCGGCCGCTTGAAGGTCGCCGTCCAGCCGTGCGAGGCCCGGCCGTAGAGCGCGCCCCCCGTTCCCGGAAACAGCCGCGCGAAGTCCCGCGGCGTCGTCATCGTCGCCGGTCCCGCCGGTTCGAGCGTGAGTCCGCAGGCCGAGAGCTTGCGGAAGATGTTCGTCTCGCATGCGGCGATCTCCGCTGGAGGAAGAGGGCGCTCCCCGCCGTCGGCCGGGGCGTTGGCGAGGATGAGCAGGCGTTCCGGACCATCCAGGGCGATGCCGCCGTCGCGGTCCTGGGCGCAGACGTAGACGGTCGGGTCGGGCGGCAGGCGGCGGTCGCGCAGGATCGCCTCGAACTCCGCCCGGTAGTCGGCGGAGAAGAACACGGTGTGGTGGCCGAGTTCGAAGCCTGTCGCCCGCGCCGTGAGGCAGAGGGTCAGCGCCGAGAGCGAGCGCTCTCGGCACGGCACGCGGTCTCCGGCCGCGACGGCGCCGGGGCCGAGCAGGCCCGCGCCGAGGGCCGCGACATCGGCGTTGACGATGACGGCCTCGGCATCGACCCGCTCGCCGTCGGTCAGTTCGACACCGGCGACATGCCCGCGCTCGGTCACGATCCGCGCCACCTCGGCCCCGGTGCGCAGGCGCGCGCCGCGGCGTTCCGCCAGATCCGCCACGGCCCGCGCGAGCCGGCTCAGGCCGCCCTCGACCGTCCAGACGCCGGCCTGCTCGACATGGGCGACCAGCATCAGCGTCGCCGGCGCCTCGAACGGCGAGGCACCGCAATAGGTGGCGTAGCGCCCGAAGAGCTGTCTCAGCCGGGGATCGCGAAAATACGCGCCGAGGGCGGACCACAGGGTGGCGAAGGGCTGGATCCGCCACAGCCCGCCGAGGCCCGAGAGGCCGACCCGCTGGGCGAGATCGACCGGGCTCGGCCGGTCGGAGCGGATGAACGGTCCTTCGAGCGTGCGGTAGACCTCGGCGGCGCGGGCGCAGAAGCGGCGGTAGCCCTCCGCCTCGCGCGCGCCGGCGAAGGCGCCGATGGCATCCGCCGAGGCCGCCATGTCGGCGAACAGGTCGAGCCGCTCGTGCGCATTCCAGGCGTGGCGCGCGAGCAGCGAGGCCGGCGTCAGCCGGACTTCCGAGCCGAAATCGGCGCCGGCCTCCGCGAACAGGTCCTCGAACACCCAGCGCATGGTGAAGACGGTCGGCCCGGCCTCGACCGGCCGACCGCCCACGGAGAGCGCACGCATCTTGCCGCCGACGCTTGCGGCGCGCTCCAGCACCGTCACGTCGAACCCGGCCGCGGCGAGGCTCAGGGCCGCGGCGAGGCCGCCGATGCCGGCGCCGACCACGATGACGCGCTTCCGAGCCACGAAACGTCCGTTCTCCCTCGCGCCGACGTTGATCCGCGCCGCGAACAGTGTCAATCATAGTTGACACATGAGCAAGACAACATGATCTGACTTCGGGAGAGCGCCATGGATGTCGGAAGGCGGATCGAGGCCACCCTCGACGTGGCGGTGTCCCATGCGGAAGCGCCGGGCGCGCCGCCGCTCCTCGCCGAGGCGATCCGCTACGCCGTGTTTCCGGGCGGCCACCGCATCCGGCCGCGTCTCTGCCTCGCCGTGGCGCTGGCCTGCGGCGACGACGACCCGGCGGCCTCCGACGCCGCGGCTTCGGCGATCGAACTCCTGCACTGCGCCTCCCTCGTCCACGACGACCTGCCCTGCTTCGACGACGCGCCGATGCGGCGGCAGAAACCCTCGGTCCACGCGGCCTTCGGCGTGCCGCTGGCGGTGCTGACGGGCGACGCGCTGATCGTCGCCGCCTTCGAGACCCTGGCCCGGGGCGCGGCCCGCGTGCCCGCCCGGCTCGCGTCGCTGGTCGGGCTGATCGCCCGCGCGGCCGGCTCGCCCGCCGGCATCGTCGCCGGACAGGCCTGGGAATCCGAGCCCTACGTCGATCTCGCCGAGTATCAGCAGGCCAAGACCGGTGCGCTGTTCGCCGCCGCCACCGTGGCGGGGGCCGCGGCGGCCGGCGCGGCGGCGCTGCCCTGGCGGCTCCTCGGCGAATGTCTCGGCGAGGCCTATCAGGTCGCCGACGACCTGCGCGACGTGGCCTGCCGCCAGGAGGAGATCGGCAAGCCCGCCGGCCGCGACGCGACCCTCGGGCGTCCGAACGCGGCGGCCCTGCTCGGAATGGGCGGCGCCCTGGCGCGGCTGAGGCGGCTGACGGAGGAGGCGGTCGAGGTCATCCCGGTCTGTCCCGGCCAGGAGTCGCTGCGCACGGAGATCCGGGCTCAGACGCGCCTGTTCCTGCCTGCCTCCCTGCGCGAGGCCGCCTGAGGAGCGCCCGGTGCCCGCCGCGATGACCGAGGCCGGCCCCGCCCCCTCGCGGCGCGCGGGCCTGCGGGCGCGCTGGCTCGCCTTCCGCAACGGCCTCGTGGCGAGCCCCGGCTTCCAGCGCTGGGCGGCCGGCTTCCCGCTCACCCGCCGGATCGCCCGGCGCAACACGCGGGCGCTGTTCGATCTGTGCGCCGGCTTCGTCTACGCGCAGGTGCTGTTCGCCTGCGTCCGTCTCGACCTGTTCGGGCTGCTGCGGGCCGGACCGCTCGCCCCCGAGGCCGTCGCCCGCCGTCTCGACCTGCCGCCGGAACGGGCATCGACGCTCCTGAAGGCCGCCGCCTCGCTGGACCTCGTCGCGCGCCTGCCCGACGGACGCTTCGCGCTCGCCGATCTCGGCGCGGCGCTGATCGGCAACCCGTCGGTCGCCCTGATGATCGAGCATCACGCGATGCTCTACGCCGATCTCGCCGATCCCGTCGCCCTGTTGCGCGGCGCGAGCGAACCGACACGCCTTTCGCGCTACTGGCCCTACGCCGATGCCGGCGGAGCGGGGCGCGTCGATTCGGATTCGGTCACCGCCTATAGCGGGCTGATGGCCGCGTCCCAGGCGCTGATCGCCGAGGACGTGCTCGATGCCCTGCCGCTCGCCGGCCGCACCTGCCTGATGGATGTCGGCGGCGGCGAGGGCGTGTTCCTGGCTGCCGCCGCCCGCCGCCATCCGGGCCTGGCCCTGCGCCTGCTCGACCTGCCGCCCGTCGCGGAGCGGGCCGCGACGCGCCTCGCCGCGGACGGGCTCGCGAGCCGTGTGACCTGCCTCGGCCGCACCTTCCTCGGCGCGCCGCTGCCGACGGGGGCGGACGCCATCGCGCTGGTGCGGGTCGTCCACGACCACGACGATGCCGTGGCGTTCGACCTCCTGCGGTCCGCATACGCGGCACTGCCGCCTGGCGGCCTCCTGGCCATCGCCGAGCCGATGGCCGGGACGCCCGGTGCGGAGCCGGTCGGCGACGCCTATTTCGGCTTCTACCTGCTGGCCATGGGCAGCGGCCGTCCGCGCACGGTCGAGGAACTGACCGAAATGCTGGCGCGAGCCGGCTTCACCGAAATCCGCGAGGCGGCCACGCGCCGTCCGCTGCTGACCCGGTTGCTCACCGCAAAGCGATGATGCGGCCGTAATAGGTGCTTGACGTAAGTTTGTGTCAATCTAGGATGACACACCGCGATCCGCACAACGGCGGAGTCGCACGCATCAGGGTGGAGGCAGGGACATGGAGGCTTTAGCCGTCGTCCTTGAGCGACCGGAGCACTTGGCGCTGAACCGCCTCGCGCTGACCCCTGCCGCGGACGGCGACGCCGTCGTCGCCGTCTCTTGGAGCGGCATCAGCACCGGGACCGAGCGGCTGCTGTGGTCCGGCCGCATGCCCTCCTTCCCCGGCATGGGCTATCCCCTGGTGCCGGGCTACGAGTCGGTCGGCACGATCGTCGCGGTCGATCCCGGCACCGGCCTGCGCGCCGGCCAGACCGTGTTCGTGCCCGGCGCCCGCTGCTTCGGCGAGGTGCGCGGGCTGTTCGGCGGTGCGGCCTCGCACCTGGTCGCCCCGGCCTCCCGTCTCGTGCCGGTCGATGCCGCCCTCGGCGACCGCGCCTGCCTGATCGCGCTCGCGGCCACCGCCTACCATGCCCTGTCGGGCACCGTTCCCGGCGAGCGCAGCCTGATCGTCGGGCACGGCGTCCTCGGCCGCCTGCTGGCGCGGCTCAGCCTGCTCGCCGGCGGCGCGCCGGTGGTGTGGGAGCGCGAGCCGGTTCGGAGCGAGGGCCGCTTCGGCTATCCCGTGCTTCACCCGGCCGACGATCCGGTGCGCGACTACGCCACCATCACCGATGTCAGCGGCGATGCGAGCCTGCTCGACACCCTGATCGGCCGCCTCGCGCCCGGCGGCGAGATCGTGCTCGCCGGCTTCTACGAGGCACCGCTCGCCTTCGCCTTTCCGCCCGCCTTCCAGCGCGAGGCCCGCATCCGGGTCGCGGCCGAATGGCGGCCGGGCGACCTCGCCGCGGTCCGGGCGCTCGTCGAGGCCGAAAGCCTGTCCCTCGACGGGCTCATCACCCACCGGGTGCCCGCGGCGCGGGCGGAGGACGCCTACCGCACGGCGTTCACCGACCCGGCCTGCCTGAAGATGATCCTCGATTGGAGGAACTGCTCATGAACCTTCAGCTCAACAAGGCGACGCTGAACGCCGCCGAGGCGCTGCGGGCGGAGGCCGCCGTCGAGCCCGCTCCGGTCGCGACCGGGGCGGTGAGGCGCGAGACGCAGATCATCGCGATCTACGGCAAGGGCGGCATCGGCAAGTCGTTCACCCTGGCGAATCTCAGCTACATGCTGGCCCAGCAGGGCCGCAAGGTCCTGCTGATCGGCTGCGATCCGAAGAGCGACACCACCTCGCTCCTGTTCGGGGGGCGCGCCTGCCCGACCATCATCGAGACCTCGACCCGGAAGAAGCTCGCGGGGGAAGCGGTCGCCATCGGCGACGTCTGCTTCAAGCGCGACGGCGTCTACGCGATGGAACTCGGCGGGCCGGAGGTCGGGCGCGGCTGCGGCGGGCGCGGCATCATCCACGGCTTCGAATTGCTGGAGAAGCTCGGCTTTCACGAATGGGGCTTCGACTACGTCCTGCTCGACTTCCTCGGCGACGTGGTCTGCGGCGGCTTCGGCCTGCCGATCGCCCGGGACATGTGCCAGAAGGTCATCGTCGTCGGCTCGAACGACCTGCAATCGCTCTACGTCGCCAACAACGTCTGCTCGGCGGTGGAGTATTTCCGCAAGCTCGGCGGCAATGTCGGCGTCGGCGGCCTCGTCATCAACAAGGACGACGGCACCGGCGAGGCGCAAGCCTTTGCGGAAGCGGCCGGCATACCGGTGCTGGCCTCGATCCCCGCCCACGAGGACATCCGCCGCAAGAGCGCGAACTACGAGATCATCGGCCGGCCGGACGGGCGCTGGGGCCCGCTCTTCGCCGATCTGGCGCAGAACGTGGCGGAGGCCGCGCCGCATCAGCCGACGCCGCTGAGCCAGGACGCGCTGCTCGGCCTGTTCAAGGGCGAGGCGGTCGGCCGCGGCGTGGTGCTCGAATCGGCCACGATGGAGGACATGTGCGGGCGCACCACGCTCGCCAAGCCCTCCCTCGAAGTCGTCTACGACGAGGTCTGAGCCATGGCGGTCAGCCTCGACATCTCGGACCTGCGTGCCCGCCGCCCGGCTGAGGGCGTCGACCTCGACGCCACGAAGGGCGACGGCCTCGGCTGCCACGCCGGGAAGGACGCCATGCGGGGCGCGGCGGAGGCCGCGGGCATGTCCGAGATGCTGGCGCAACTGCGGAAAGACTACCCGGCCGGCCCGCACGACCAGCCGCAGAGCATGTGTCCGGCCTTCGGCTCCCTGCGGGTCGGCCTGCGGATGCGGCGCACGGCGACGATCCTCTCCGGCTCGGCCTGCTGCGTCTACGGGCTCACCTTCACCTCGCACTTCTACGGCGCGCGCCGCAGCGTCGGCTACGTGCCGTTCAATTCCGAGACCCTGGTCACCGGAAAGCTGTTCGAGGACATCCGCGAGGCGGTCCATGCCTCGGCCAAGCCCGAAGACTGCGACGCCGTCGTCGTGATCAACCTCTGCGTCCCCACCGCCTCCGGCGTGCCGCTGCGGCTGCTGCCGAAGCAGATCGACGGCGTGCGGGTCATCGGCATCGACGTGCCGGGCTTCGGCGTGCCGACCCATGCCGAGGCCAAGGACGTGCTGGCCGGCGCCATGCTGAAGTTCGCGCGGAGCGAGGCCGAGCGCGGCCCGGTCCAGGCGCCCCGCGGCGGGCGCTCGGAGCGTCCGGCCGTCGCCCTGCTCGGCGAGATGTTTCCCGCCGATCCCGTCGTGATCGGCGCGCTGCTCGAACCGCTCGGGCTGAGCGCGGGCCCCGTGGTGCCGACGCGGGAATGGCGCGAACTCTACGGCGCCCTCGACGCCGCGGCGGTGGCGGCGATCCACCCGTTCTACACCGCGAGCGTGCGCGAGTTCGAGGCGGCCGGGCGGGCGGTGGTGGGATCGGCGCCCGTCGGCCACGACGGCACCGCCGATTGGCTCGACGCCATCGGCAACGCCTGCGACGTGCCGCGCGAAAAAATCGCGGCGGCGCAGAATCGGCTCTTGCCGGCGATCCGCGGCGCGCTCGCCGCCGCGCCGGTGCGCGGGCGCATCACGCTCTCGGGCTACGAGGGTTCGGAACTGCTGGTCGCGCGCCTTCTCGTCGAGAGCGGCGCCGAGGTGGCCTATGTCGGCACGGCCTGCCCGCGCACGCCCTGGTCCGAGCCCGACCGGGCGTGGCTGGAGGAGCGCGGCGTCAGCGTCCGCTACCGCGCCTCGCTGGAGGACGACCTCGCCGCGTTCAAGGAATTCCGGCCGGATCTCGCCATCGGCACGACGCCGGTGGTGCAGAAGGCGAAGGAAGCCGGAACACCGGCCTTGTACTTCACCAACCTGATCTCGGCCCGCCCCCTGATGGGCGCGGCGGGTGCCGGCTCGCTGGCACGCGTCGTCAACGCCGCGCTCGCCAACAGGCCGCGCTTCGACGCGATGCGCGCCTTCTTCGAGGGCGTCGGCACCGGGCACGCCGCCGGCATCTGGCAGGAGGTGCCGAAGCTCAAGGCCCCGCCGAAGGCGGAAGCTCCCCAAAAACCGGTCGGGGAGATGGCGTGATGCTGATCCTCGATCACGACCGGGCCGGCGGCTACTGGGGGGCGGTCTACGTCTTCACGGCGATCAAGGGGCTGCAGGTCGTCATCGACGGGCCGGTCGGCTGCGAGAACCTGCCGGTCACCTCGGTCCTGCACTACACCGACGCGCTGCCGCCGCACGAACTGCCGATCGTCGTCACCGGCTTGGGCGAAGAGGAACTCGGCCGCCACGGCACCGAAGGGGCGATGAAGCGGGCGCACGGCACGCTCGATCCCGGCCAGCCCAGCGTGGTGGTGACGGGCTCCATCGCCGAGATGATCGGCGGCGGCGTCACCCCGGAGGGGACCGGCCTTCAACGCTTCCTGCCGCGCACCATCGACGAGGACCAGTGGCAATCCGCCGACCGGGCGATGAGCTGGCTCTGGCAGGAATACGGCGCCCGGCGCTTCGCCAGGAAGGGCATCCCGGCCCGGCCCGAGCGCAAGGCCGGGGAGAAACCGCGGGTCAACATCATCGGCCCGGCCTACGGCAGCTTCAACATGGCCTCGGATCTGGCCGAGATCCGCCGCTTGGTCGAGGGCATCGGCGCCGAGGTCAACCTCACCTTCCCGCTCGGCGCGCATCTCGCCGACGTGCCGAAGCTCGTCGACGCGGATGCCAACATCTGCCTCTACCGCGAGTTCGGCCGCCTGCTCTGCGAGAGCCTGGAACGGCCCTACCTCCAGGCGCCGATCGGCATCCTCTCGACCACCAGGTTCCTGCGCTCGCTGGGCGAGATTCTGGAGCTCGATCCGGAGCCGTTCATCGAACGCGAGCGCCACACCACGATCAAGCCGGTCTGGGACCTGTGGCGCTCGGTGACGCAGGACTTCTTCGGCACCGCGAGCTTCGGCATCGTCGCGACCGAGACCTATGCGCGCGGCGTGCGCCACTTCCTCGAAGACGAGATGGGGCTGCCCTGCCATTTCGCCTTCGGCCGCAGCGCCGGGGCCAAGCCCGACAACGCGGCGGTGCGCGAGGCGATCAGGACCAACCCGCCCCTCGTCCTGTTCGGCTCCTACAACGAGCGCATGTACCTCGCCGAGAGCGGCGGCCGTGCGGCCTACATGCCGGCCTCCTTCCCGGGTGCGATCGTGCGGCGGCACACCGGCACGCCGTTCATGGGCTTCTCCGGCGCGACCTACCTCGTTCAGGAGGTCTGCAACGCGCTGTTCGACACGCTCTTCCACATCCTGCCGCTCGCCCGCGACATGGATGCGGTGGAGGCCACGCCCGCCCGCGCGCATCGCGAACTGCCCTGGGACGAGGCCGCCCGCGCCCGGCTCGACGCGTGGGTCGAGCGGCATCCGGTCCTCACCCGCATCTCCGCCGCCAAGCGCCTGCGCGATGCGGCCGAGCGCGCCGCGCGCCGGGCCGCCGCGGAGCGCGTGGCGCCCGCCCATGTCGAGCGGGCGCAGAGCGAGCTCGCCGTGGGGGCCGCCGCATGAGCACGGGCCTCCTCATCCCCCTTCACCCTCCGGCGCCGCGCGGGGCCGGACAGCCTGCGGAGAGACTTGCCATGGGACTCGTCATGCAACGATCGATGCCCGCCGCGTCGCGCCTGCACAGCGAGGCGATCGAGTTCCGGGTCATCCTGGCCGCGACCTACCCGTTCTTCCTCGCCGCCGCCCTGGTTCAGCGGCTCGTGCCGGGACGGGCCACGCGGCGCGGCCTGCCGCCGGTGCGCCGCTCGGTGTTCGGCGAGGCCAAGGCCATGGCGGTCTCGGCCATCCCCTTCGCCTTCATGGGCTGACACGCATCAAAACTTCCGTGTGGTGACACGGGGGACCCTGCGCCGTGATGTCATCGAGTCACGGCGGCACCCGCCGCGCCTGTCAGCGCGCGGCACAACCAGCGGAGGTTCGTTCGATGGCCAACGGAGTCACTGAAAGACCGAGCAGCCTGTCCGGGCTGACGGAACCCGAAGCCAAGGAATTCCACGCGATCTTCCTGACGAGCTTCATCATCTTCACGGCGATCGCCGTGGTCGCCCACATCCTCGTCTGGCTGTGGCGGCCCTGGTTGCCCGGGCCGAAGGGCTACGCCCTGCTCGACGGCGTGAGCCACGCCGCCGCCGGCCTCGTGTCGATGATCGGCTGAAGGAGGCACGCGATGCACAAGATCTGGCTTCTGTTCGATCCGCGGCGCACCCTCGTCGCGCTCTTCACCTTCCTGTTCGTCCTGGCGCTGCTGATCCACTTCATCCTGCTCAGCACCGACCGGTTCAACTGGCTCGAAGGCCCGAAGGACGCGAAGGCCGCCGCCGCCCACAGCCTCGTCCTTCCGACGATGCCCGGCTGATCTGCCACCGAGGCCGGTCTTCCGACCGGCCTCTGCCGCGGGCGGGCGGCGCACGCCTGCCCCGGCAGTTTTCGTCCTCCTCGCGGGAGCCTTCGCCATGGCGATGCTGAGCTTCGAGCGCAAATACCGGGTCCGCGGCGGCACGCTGCTGGGCGGAGACCTGTTCGATTTCTGGGTCGGACCGTTCTACGTCGGCTTCTTCGGCGTCACGACGATCTTCTTCTCGGTGCTCGGCACCGCGCTGATCCTCTACGGCGCGGCGATCGGGCCGACCTGGAACGTCTGGCAGATCAACATCGCGCCCCCCGACCTGAAATACGGGCTGGCGCTCGCCCCCCTGAAGGAAGGGGGCCTGTGGCAGATCATCACCTTCTGCGCGATCGGGGCGTTCTCGTCCTGGGCGCTGCGCGAGGTCGAGATCTGCCGCAAGCTCGGCATCGGCTACCACGTGCCGTTCGCCTTCGCCGTGGCGATCTTCGCCTACGTCTCGCTGGTGGTGATCCGGCCGTTCCTGATGGGCGCCTGGGGCTACGGCTTCCCCTACGGCATCCTCTCCCACCTCGATTGGGTGTCGAACACCGGCTACCAGTACCTGCACTTCCACTACAATCCGGCGCACATGCTGGCGGTGTCGTTCTTCTTCACGACGACCTTCGCGCTGGCACTGCACGGCTCGCTGATCCTGTCCTCGACCAACCCGGGCAAGGGCGAGACGGTGAAGACGCCCGAGCATGAGGACACCTATTTCCGCGACACGATCGGCTACTCGATCGGAACGCTCGGCATCCACCGGCTCGGCCTGTTCCTGGCCCTCTCGGCGGGCTTCTGGAGCGCGGTCTGCATCATCATCTCCGGTCCGTTCTGGACGCAAGGCTGGCCGGAATGGTGGGGCTGGTGGCTCAACCTGCCGGTGTGGCGATGAAGCGGGACGCCGGCCGGCATTCGCGCCGGGCGGCCTGACGGGCAGGGGCGATCTACGGGCGCGAGGATTTCCGCCGACGGCGCGAATTCCTCGAACGACCGCGGGTCCATGGAGGAAGACGCCGTGGCCTACTACCAGAACATCTTCACGCAGGTGCAGGTGCGCCCGGTCGAGCCGGAGCGCGGGATTCCGATCCCGTCGGATGCGCGCATCGGCAAGCCCTTCAACAGCTACCTGTTCGGGCTGATCGGCAACAGTCAGGTCGGTCCGATCTACGGCGGCTATCTCGGGGCCCTGTCCTTCGCCTGCGGGCTGATCGCCTTCGAGATCATCGGCCTCAACATGTGGGCCAGCGTGAACTGGGATCCGATCCAGTTCGTGCGCCAGCTTCCCTGGCTCGCGCTGGAGCCGCCGCTGCCGAAATACGGCCTCAAGGTGCTGCCGCCCCTGAACGAGGGCGGCTGGTGGCTGATCGCGGGCTTCTTCCTCACCGCCTCGATCCTGCTGTGGTGGGTGCGGATGTACCGCCGCGCCCGGGCGCTCGGCATGGGCACGCACGTGCCCTGGGCCTTCGCTTCCGCGATCTGGCTCTACCTCGTTCTCGGCTTCATCCGCCCGCTGCTGATGGGTTCGTGGAGCGAGGCGGTGCCCTTCGGCATCTTCCCGCATCTCGATTGGACCGCCGCCTTCTCGCTGCGCTACGGCAACCTGTTCTACAACCCGTTCCACATGCTCTCGATCGTCTTCCTGTACGGGTCGACGCTGCTGTTCGCCATGCACGGGGGCACCATCCTCGCCACCAGCCGCTACGGTTCGGAGCGCGAGATCGACCAGATCGTGGATCGCGGCACCGCCACCGAGCGCGCCGCCCTGTTCTGGCGCTGGACCATGGGCTTCAACGCCACGATGGAATCGATCCACCGCTGGGCGTGGTGGTTCGCGGTGCTGACGACGCTGACCGGCGGCATCGGCATCCTGCTCACCGGCACGGTGGTCGACAACTGGTATCTCTGGGCGGTCAAGCACGGCGTCGCACCGGCCTATCCGCAGATCTACGGCCCGATCACCGACCCGCTCGCGGCATCAGGGGGGGCACAATGAAGACGCTGCTCGTCGTCGCGGGCGCGGTCGTCGCCCTGTTCCTCACCATCGCCCAGTTCGGCACGGCGGGCTGGACCCGGCCGCCGATCCTGGCCCAGCAGCACGGCTTCCGCGGCACCGGCATGGACCAGATCCAGACCAGGGCCGGGGCGGCGGCCCTGAAGGCCGCCAACGTTCCGCCGACGCCCGCCGATCCGGTCGAGGCCGGAACCGAGAAGGCCGGCGCGGTCTACGAGAACGTCAAGGTGCTGAAGGATCTCAGCGTCGAGGAATTCAACCGCCTGATGACCTCGATGACGGAGTGGGTGAGCCCGGAGCAGGGCTGCACCTACTGCCACAACACCGAGAACATGGCCGACGACAGCCTCTACCAGAAGCGGGTCGCCCGGCGGATGATCCAGATGGTGCAGCACATCAACACCTCCTGGAAGGAGAAGCATGTCGGCGAGGCGGGCGTGACCTGCTACACCTGCCACCGCGGCCAGCCGGTGCCGACGCATGTCTGGTTCCAGAATCCGGGCCCGACCTACCGGACCGGCTTCATCCCCCGCAACAACGGGCAGAATCTCGCCTCGCCCTCGGTCGGCCTCTCCTCGCTCCCCTACGATACCCTGAGCGCGTTCTTCGCCAAGAAGGACGCCGACGAGAACCTGATCCGCGTGAACGCGACGACGGCCCTGCCCGAGAGCAAGGGGAAATCGATCCAGGCCGCCGAGCGGACCTACGGCCTGATGATCCACATGTCGTCCTCGCTCGGCGTCAACTGCACCTACTGCCACAACACCCGGGCGATCTCGAACTGGTCACAGAGCACGCCGCAGCGCACGCTGGCTTGGCACGCGATCCGGATGGTGCGCGATCTCAACGGCGATTACATCGAGCCGCTGACCCCGACCTTCCCGGCCAACCGCCTCGGTCCCACAGGCGACGCGCCGAAGCTGAACTGCGCCACCTGCCACAACGGCCAGACCAAGCCGCTCGCGGGCGCGCACGTCATCGAGAGCTATCCCGAACTGGCCACGGTCGCCACGGACACGGCAGCGGCGCCCGGAGCTCCGGCAGCGCCGTCCCCGGCTCCCGAGACGCCCGCCGCCTCGCCGCCGCCATAGAAAACGGTGTCCCGGAAGGCGGTCACCGGCTTTCGGGCGAAGACGATGCAAAATCAAGGGGCCCGCGTATCGGGTCCTTGACCGTACCGACGGGAAGCCGCCGAGTCACAAAGCCAGAGGGTGGTGTGGATCGGCGAGGATCCCGGACAGGCTGACGCGGCGCCAGTCCCCGCTCCGCCCCGCGATCCGCAGCACGCTCGCCACCATGCGCCGACCCGGGACACGGGATCGCGCCGATCGGGAGCACTCGCGCATGCCGCCGCGAGCGGCGGACGAACGGCGGCGCGAACGCCAGGATGATCCCGGCGAATCCGGCGGGCAGGGACGGCTCAGGCCGTCGCGCGGGCGCGCCGGTTCTCGTAGGCCTTGAGATGCGTCAGCACCCGCTCGAGCACTGGCGTCTTTACGCCGCGGGTGCGCCCGCGCTCGATCAGGTCGCCGACGATGTGATCGGCCTCGATCCGGGCGCCGCCCTCGATGTCGCGCAGCATCGAGGCGGTCATGGCGGAGCCTTCCGTCGTCAGCATCTTGCGGGCGCCGGCGAACACCTTCTCGCGCGCGCCGTTTCCATTGGCGACGGCGACCGCCTGGCACTCGTCGTGCAGCGCTTCGACGAAGGCTTTGCCGCCCGGGGCCGCGACGATGTCGCCGAGCGCCGCCCGCATCAGCGTGGTCGCTCCCGCCAGGGAAGCGAGGAACACCCATTTCTCCCACATTTCGAGCAGGATCCCGTCGCTGGCGCGAGCCTGGAAGCGCACGCCCTCCATCTGCGCCGCGATCCGTGACACCCGCTCCGAGCGCGCGCCGTCGCGCTCGCCATAGGTGAGGCTGTGCAACTCGGTCATCTGTCGGATCGCGCCGTCACCCGTCAGCGTCGCGACGATGGCGCAGCTTCCGCCGAGCACCCTGTCGGCACCGAAGGCCCGGTCCAGCACGTCGAGATGGCGCATCCCGTTGAGGATCGGCAGCACCGCCGTGTCGGCACCGACCGCGGAGGCGGCATCGGCGACCGCGCCGTCGAGATCGTAGGCCTTGGCCGAGAGGAGCACGAGGTCGAACGGTCCGGCCGCGGCGAGCCGATCGGCGGTCACCGTCTTCGGTGCCGCGATCCACGTATCGCCGACCGGGCTGAGCACGCGGAGGCCCGCCGCCGCCAATTTCTCCGCACGGGCCGGACGCACCAGGAAGGTCACGTCCCGCCCGGCCTCCGCCAGCCGCGCACCGAAGTAACCGCCGGTCGCGCCGGCTCCGACCACCAGGATCCGCATCGTCCTCCCCTTCCTTTTCCGTCTCCACATACCGCGAAGCCTCGCGCCCCGCATCCTGCCGATGCCGGATGGCGGGCTGCCGTATGCCCGATGATGCGATGCGTAACCGGCCGCACTGGAAACCGGTCCCGCCAACGGCTAAGCTTTGCTCGACCAGACGGCCCCTGCATCCCGCATCGGCGATTGCTGGATTTCCTGGATTTCGCCCATGCGCGCGCTGCCTCTTCTCACCGTTCTGGCGGCCGGATGTCTGTCCGGCCCAGTCTCGCAATCGGCTATCTCAGCGGAACGACAGCCATTCGAAGTCGTGAAGGAGTGGGAGGTCGAGCGCACGGTCGGAGATACCAGCGCCAATCCTTGCCTGATGTCGTATTCCTACGAGGACAAGGACGACAACAACGCCGCCAATGCCGTCGTCTTCGCTCTTAAGGGCTCCTCGGTTGCGCTGGTGCTGGTCTATCAGGGCTGGGATTTCGGGAAGGACGAGCCGGTCAAGGTGCCGCTCTTCCTCGACAAGAAGCCGATCAAGGTGAAGACCACCTGGACCGGCGACGGCAAGACGCTGCGCACCCTCCTGCCCGACAGCATCGTGCCGGACCTGCTCGCGGCCAAGACCGTGATCCTGCGCTTCGAGGACAGCGACGCGGACTTCAGGATTCCGAACTTCGCCGCGGGTTACGAGGCCCTGCGGCGCTGCGATGCCGCGCCGGCCAGGACCGTGGCGCCCCAGGCGTCGGCACCGCAGGGGGGGCCTCCGCCCGTCCCGGCACCGTCCGCCCAGCCGTCGCAAGCCCGCATCGCGGCCTACGTGATCGGCCTCTCCGTCCAGCGCGTCCTGAAGGAATGCGACATGCCTTCGACCGGTCGGCAGCGCGCCGCGGTCGATGCGCGAATGGCGGCCCTCCAGCCGGAAATGGCGCCGCTGGAAGCGCAGTTGAAGAGCGAGTTGCAGCGAAGCGGCACACATTGCCCCGGGCCGGAAAGGCAGGGGGATTTCCAAGAGGTGCTGCGCAAGTTCATCGACCTGAGCCCCGAGGAACTGACGACCGCTCTGGAGAAGGGACCCGCCGCGGGGCAGGGCGCCGCCGCTTCGGGCGATCCGAAGCTCTGAAGTTTTGCTTGAATCCTCGCGGCGGCGTCCGCGGTCGAAGCGCGAACGCCGCCGGATCAGTGTCTGCGAATGAACGGCGTGCGAAATGGGGGTGGGGATGACCGGAACGAGCTCCTCCGTCCGCGCCTGAAAAACGCCGTGAGGGATGCGTCCCCGGGCTGGCGAGGTCGACGGGCCCAAGCTATAGCGCCGTATCCGATCTGATGGCATCAGGCCGGCGTCTCTCGGTCTTTGTTTCGACGCGCATTCTCTCCCTGCTGGTCGGCCGGATCTGGCCCTGATACGACATCCGGTTGATGACCTCGGCCTCTCCTGCGTCATCGCGAGGCGAAGCCGTGGCGATCCAGGGCGCGACCTTTCCGGACAGGTCGCGCCCTGGATCGCTTCGCGGTCGCTCGCGATGACGGAGGGGGGCCAAACCCGAAGCGATCAATCGGAAACGGTATGAGAGCCTGTTTGACGGGCCGACGTGTCTTCGTCAGGCCACGGCAAGGCGAGAGGAAAAGCCCTGCTCCCATCCTGAACCCTCATCCTGAGGTGCCGGAGCGCAGCGGAGGCCTCGAAGGGGGCTCCAGGAATCGCGCGGAACCTGGAACACCCTTCGAGGCCGCTCACGCGGCACCTCAGGATGAGGGGCGAGATGGGATCACCGCAGTCGAACAGGCTCTGAGAGCCTTCCGCTTCCGCGTCGTCTTCTTCCCGACAGGCGGAGGTCGCCTTTCGGGAGATGCTCCCGCCTGCGGGGGGCTCCGGATCGGAGGAGCCCCGCGGCGCGTCAGGCGCGGCTCGGGTAGTTCGGGCTCTCGCGGGTGATGGTCACGTCGTGGACGTGGCTCTCGCGCAGGCCCGCATTGGTGATGCGCACGAACTGCGCCCGCTCCTGGAAGTCCGGCACCGTCGCGGCGCCCACGTAGCCCATGGCGGCACGCAGGCCGCCGGCGAGCTGGTGCAGCACCGCCGCGACCGGCCCCTTGTAGGGCACCTGCCCCTCGATGCCCTCCGGCACCAGCTTGTGGGTGTCGTTGACCTCGGCCTGGAAGTAGCGGTCGGCCGAGCCGCGGGCCATGGCGCCCACCGAGCCCATGCCGCGATAGCTCTTGTAGGAGCGGCCCTGGTAGAGGAACACCTCGCCCGGCGCCTCGTCGGTGCCCGCGAGCAGCGAGCCCAGCATCGCCACCGAGGCGCCGGCCGCGATCGCCTTGGCGAGATCGCCGGAGAACTTGATGCCGCCGTCGGCGATCACCGGCACGTCCGCGCCTTGCGCCGCCTCGACCGCCTCCATCAGCGCCGTGAGCTGGGGCACGCCGACGCCCGCGACGATGCGGGTGGTGCAGATCGAGCCCGGGCCGATGCCGACCTTGATCGCGTCGGCGCCGGCATCGATCAGGGCGCGGGCGCCCTCGGCGGTGGCGACGTTGCCGGCGATGATCTGAACCGCGTTGGAGAGCTGCTTCACCCGCGCCACGCTGTCGAGCACCTTGCGGGAATGGCCGTGGGCGGTATCGACCACGACCACGTCGCAGCCCGCATCGATCAGGCGCTCGGCCCGCTCGAAGCCGGAATCGCCCGTGGTGGTCGCCGCCGCCACGCGCAGGCGGCCCTGCTCGTCCTTGACCGCGTTCGGGTAGGCGACCTGCTTCTCGATGTCCTTGACCGTGATCAGGCCGATGCAGCGGTAGTGGTCGTCGACGACGAGCAGCTTCTCGATGCGGAACTGGTGCAGCAGGCGCTTGGCCTCGTCCTGCGTCACGCCCTCGCGCACGGTGATGAGCCGGTCGCGGGTCATCAGCCCGGCCACGGGCTGGCCGGTATCGGTGGCGAAGCGCACGTCGCGGTTCGTCAGGATGCCGACGAGCTTTCCGCGCGAGCCGTTGGGGCCGCGCTCGACCACCGGAATGCCGGAGATCCGGTTCTTCTTCATCACCTCGAAGGCGTCGGCGAGCGTCTCGTCGGGGTGGATGGTGATGGGGTTGAGCACCATGCCCGACTCGTACTTCTTGACGAGGCGGACCTGCTCGGCCTGCTCGGCCGGCTCCAGGTTGCGGTGGATCACGCCGAGCCCGCCGTTCTGCGCCATGGCGATCGCCATCGGCGCCTCGGTGACGGTGTCCATGGCGGAGGCGATGATCGGCAGGTTGAGCCGGATCGTGCGGGTGAGGCGGGTCGCGACATCGACCTCGGTGGGCATCACCGAGGAGGCGGCGGGGCGCAGCAGCACGTCGTCGAAGGTCAGGCCCTCGATGATCGAGTCAGCGCTGATACGGGCCATGGAAACCAACTCCGGAGACAGGGGCAGCAACGGTACGGAACGGACCGGCAGCGGGATCGGGTTGGCAGGGGCCAGTATCACGGGCGCCCGGCGCACGCAAAGGCGCCGCGGGTCTTCGCGGTGCATGGCTGACCGGCAAATCCGCCTCCGCGCAGGCTTCGGCGGCAGGCTTCGGCGGACGGAGCGATGCTCGGAGCAACGCACCGTTAACCCTTACGATCCACGATCCGAGCGGACCGCCCGCGTCCTGGTGCGGGACCGGATCGGCTGGAGACGAGCCCTCGCCATGATGTCGCGCGCCGAACGCAGCCCCCTGGCGGACTGGTGGTGGACCGTCGATCGCGGCCTGCTCGCGGGCCTCGGCTGCCTGATGGTGGCCGGCCTCGTCTTCCTGATGGGCGGCGGCCCGCCGGTGGCCGAGCGCATCGGCCTGCCGACCTTCTACTTCCTGAACCGGCAGGCGATGTACCTCGCCCCGACGATTCTGCTCATCGTCGCCGTGTCGTTCCTGTCGGTGCGCCACATCCGCCGCTTCGCGCTGGTCACGTGGCTGCTCGGCGTGACGCTCTGCGTCCTGGCCGGCAAGTTCGGCCCAGAGATCAAGGGCGCGCACCGCTGGATCCAGTTCGGCTCCTTCGGCCTCCAGCCCTCGGAATTCGTGAAGCCCGCCTTCGTGGTGGTCGCCGCCTGGGCCTTCTCGGAAGGGGCCCAGCGCCGCGACATGCCCGGCGGCCTGCTGGCGATCCTGCTCCTGCCGGTGACGATCGTGCCGCTGATCCTGCAGCCCGATTTCGGCCAGACCATGCTGATCACCATGGTGTGGTGCGCCCTGTTCTTCGTCGCGGGCCTGCACTGGTTCTGGGTGGCGGGCCTCGGCGTCAGCGGCCTCGCCGGGGTGTTCGCCGCCTACACCTTCCTCCACCACGTGCGCGAGCGCATCAACCGCTTCATGGATCGCGATTCGGGCGACAGCTTCCAGGAGTTCTGGTCGCGCGAGTCGTTCAATTCGGGCGGCTGGTTCGGCACCGGTCCCGGCGAGGGCGTGGCCAAGCGCCACCTGCCCGACGCGCATACCGACTTCATCTTCTCGGTGACGGGGGAGGAATTCGGCGTGCTGGTCTGCCTGGGCCTCGTCGCCCTGTTCGCCTACATCGTCATCCGCGGGCTGAAGCTCGCGCGACGCACCGACGACACCTTCACGAGGCTCGCCATCACCGGTCTGACCACGCTCTTCGGCCTCCAGGCCTGCATCAACATGGCGGTGAACACGCAGCTCATGCCGGCCAAGGGCATGACCCTGCCGTTCGTCTCCTACGGCGGCTCCTCGCTGATCTCGCTGGCGCTGGGCATGGGTTTCCTCGTGGCGCTCACCCGCAAGCGCCCGCGCACCACGGCGACCGGCCAGCGCCCGCCCGGCACCATGCCCTCGACCGTTCCGGGGCTGATGCAGTGACCGTCTTCACGCCCCTCGTCCTGGTCTGTGCCGGCGGAACCGGCGGCCACCTGTTCCCCGCCCAGAGCCTCGCCTACGCCCTGAAGGCGCGCGGCATCCGCGTCGCGCTCGCCACCGACGCCCGCGTCGACGCGATCGCCGGCGATTTCCCGGCCGAGGAGATCGTCACCATCGCCTCGGCGACGCCCTCCGGCCGCTCGATGCTGCGCCGGGCCGGCGCCGCGATGACGCTCGGGCGCGGCTTCGGGCAGGCGGCCCGCGCCGTGCGGCGCCTCAACCCGGCGGCGGTGGTCGGCTTCGGCGGCTATCCGACCGTGCCGCCGATGCTGGCCGCGCAGTTGCTGCGCGTGCCGACCGTCCTGCACGAGCAGAACGCGGTGATGGGCCGGGCCAACGGCTTCCTCGCCAGGGGCGCGCGGGTCATCGCCACCGGCTTCGAGGAGGTGCGCGGCGTCCCCGAGAAGGCCACCGCGCGACGCGTCCACACCGGAAACCCGATCCGCCCGGCGGTTCTCGCGGTCGCCGAGACGCCCTATCCGGCGCTCGACGCGGGCTCGCCCCTGCGCCTTCTCGTCTTCGGCGGCAGCCAGGGCGCCCGCGTGATGAGCGAGGTCGTGCCGGCGGCGCTGGAAAAGCTGCCCGCGGATCTGCGCGCCCGGCTCCATCTCGTCCAGCAGGCCCGTCCCGAGGATCTCACGGCGGTGCAGAACCGGTATCTCGCCATGGGGCTCGGCGGGATCGAGGCCGCGCCCTTCTTCAAGGATCTGCCCGGCCGCATGGCCGCCGCCCATCTCGTGGTGGCGCGCTCGGGCGCCTCGACGGTCTCGGAACTCGCCGCCATCGGCCGGCCCGCGATCCTCGTGCCGCTGCCCGGCGCCCTCGATCAGGATCAGGCCGCCAACGCCGCGACGCTGGCGCAGATCGGCGCCGCGCTCTCGATCCCGCAGAGCGCCTTCACCCCCGACCGGCTCGCCGCCGAACTGGTGGACCTGTTCGAGGCGCCGCGAAAATTGACCGAAGCCGCCGCTGCCGCCAGAACCGCCCGCATCCTCGACGCGGCCGACCGCCTCGCCGCGCTCGTCGCCGAGACGGCGGCCGCGACATGACATGACATGTGCGGCAAGCCCGAAGGGCCTGCCGCGTCCGGCGGCCGACCGCCGCCCCGCAGCCGCGGGGGCGGACTTCGACGATTGACGATCGGCGAAGTCCGGAACGAG
The DNA here is from genome assembly GCA_036946625.1 of Methylorubrum populi. Classification (NCBI taxonomy): domain Bacteria; kingdom Pseudomonadati; phylum Pseudomonadota; class Alphaproteobacteria; order Hyphomicrobiales; family Methylobacteriaceae; genus Methylorubrum; species Methylorubrum populi. The sequence continues at coordinate 616,899 of JAQIIU010000002.1, read as the reverse complement.
ACGGCCGGGGCTCGTCAGCGCCCCGGACTCGAAAGGTTTTCGACATGAAGCTGCCCGAAAAGCTCGGCCCCATCCACTTCATCGGCATCGGCGGCATCGGCATGTCCGGCATCGCCGAGGTGATGGCCAATCTCGGCTACACCGTGCAGGGCTCGGACGCGAACGACAACGCCAACGTCCGTCGCCTCGCCGAGAACGGCATCCGCACCTTCGTCGGCCACCGGGCCGAGAACGTCGCGAACGCCGCCCTCGTCGTGGTCTCGACCGCGATCCGCCGCGACAACCCGGAACTGGTCGAGGCGCGCGAGCGCCGCCTGCCGGTGGTGCGCCGCGCCGAGATGCTGGCCGAGCTGATGCGCTTCAAGTCCTGCGTCGCGGTGGCCGGCACCCACGGCAAGACCACGACGACCTCGCTCGTCGCCACCCTGCTCGACGCCGGCAACCTCGACCCGACGGTGATCAACGGCGGCATCATCAACGCCTACGGCACCAACGCCCGGATGGGCGCGGGCGACTGGATGGTGGTGGAGGCCGACGAGTCGGACGGCACCTTCCTCAAGCTGCCGGCGGATGTCGCCATCGTCACCAACATCGATCCCGAGCATCTCGACCATTTCGGCTCGTTCGAGGCGATCAAGGACGCCTTCCGGCGCTTCATCGACAACATCCCCTTCTACGGCTTCGCGGTGATGTGCATCGACCACCCGATCGTGCAGGATCTGGTCGGCCATATCGAGGATCGCCGCATCGTCACCTACGGCGAGAACCCGCAGGCCGACGTGCGCCTGATCGACATCGACCTGAAGGGGGGCCAGAGCCGCTTCCGGGTCATGATCCGCGACCGCCGCCCCGGCTTCCGCATGGAGATCGAGGATCTCGTCCTGCCGATGCCCGGCCGTCACAACGCGCTCAACGCCACCGCGGCCCTCGCCGTCGCGCACGAGCTCGGCGTCCCGGCGGACGCGATCCGCAAGGCGCTGGCCGACTTCGGCGGCGTCAAGCGCCGCTTCACCCGCACGGGCGAGTGGAACGGCGCGGCGATCTTCGACGATTACGGCCACCACCCGGTGGAGATCCAAGCGGTGCTGCGCGCGGCCCGCTCCTCCACCGACGGCAACGTCATCGCCGTGGTGCAGCCGCACCGCTACTCGCGCCTGCAATCGCTGTTCGAGGATTTCTGCACCTGCTTCAACGACGCCGACACGGTGATCGTCGCCCCCGTCTACGCGGCGGGCGAGGCGCCCATCGAGGGGATCGACCGGGATTCCCTGATCGCCGGCCTGAAGTCCCGCGGCCACCGCGACGCGGTCGCCCTGGACCGCCCGGAGGATCTGGCCCGCCTCGTCGGGGGGCGGGCGCAGGCCGGCGATTACGTGGTGTGCCTGGGCGCCGGCACCATCACCCAGTGGGCCTACGCCCTGCCGGGGGAACTGGCGGCTTTGAAGGGGTGAGGCGTGCGTGTCCGCAGACGACGAGCGGAAGCACTTTCGAAAACGGCTGCGGCACGGCCAGACGGAGGCGGAACGCCGCCTCTGGTATCGCCTGCGCGACCGGCGTCTGGGTGGGTTCAAGTTCGTGCGCCAGGAGAGCGTTGGCCCCTACGTGGCGGATTTCTGCTGCCGCGAGGCGAGGCTGATCGTCGAACTCGATGGCAGCCAGCATGCGGAGAACGCGTACGATCTGGTTCGGGACGCTTGGCTGACCGAACGTGGCTACCGCGTCTTGCGCTTCTGGAATGCCGAGGTCATGACCAACACCATTGGCGTGCTCAATACGATTCTCGCCGCGCTTCCCCCCTCTCCCCGCACGCGGGGAGAGGGTCGCGACGACCTCGTCGTCGGCGCGACAAGCCCGCAGGGCGATGGTGAGGGGGCTTCTCATGCGGAGCCTTCTCCTGATCCGCCCCCTCACCCTCGGCTGCCGCCTCGCTTTGCCGACGACGAGGTCGGCAAAGCCCTCTCCCCGCGTGCGGGGAGAGGGGGGAAACGGATATGACCGCACATTCCCTCATCGACGACATCCGCGCCGCCGCGCCTCACCTCCGCGGCCGGCTGCTCGAAAACCAGTCGCTCGCCGACCTCACGTGGTTCCGCGTCGGCGGGCCGGCGCAGGTGCTGTTCAGCCCCGCCGACGAGGAGGACCTTGCAAGCTTCCTCGCGGCCCTCGACCCGTCCGTGCCGGTCACCGTGATCGGCCTCGGCTCGAACCTGATCGTGCGCGACGGCGGGATTCCCGGCGTGACGATCCGGCTCGGCGGCAAGGCGTTCGGCTCGGTTGGGATCGACGGCGAGACCATCAGCGCCGGCACCGCCGTGCCGGACATGCGGCTCGCCAAGGCGGCGGCGGAGGCCGCCCTCGACGGGCTCGCCTTCTTCCGCGGCATTCCGGGCTCGGTCGGCGGCGCCCTGCGCATGAATGCCGGGGCCCATGGCGGCGAGACCACCGACGTCCTGACGCAGGCCCGCGGCATCGACCGGAAGGGGAACGTCCGCAGCTTCAGCCACGCCGAGATGGGCTTTCGTTATCGCCACGCCTCGGCGCCGGACGACGTGATCTTCACGGGCGCCACCTTCCGTGGCCACACCGGAGATCGCGAAACGATCGAGGCGGAGATGGAGCGGGTCACCGCGGCCCGCGAGGCGGCGCAGCCGATCCGCGAGCGCACCGGCGGCTCGACCTTCAGGAATCCGGACGGCGGCAAGGCGTGGCAACTCATCGACGCCGCCGGCTGCCGCGGGCTGACCCGGGGGGGCGCCCAGGTCTCGGAGATGCACTGCAACTTCCTGATCAACCGCGGCGGCGCCACCGCCGCGGATATCGAGGGGCTCGGCGAGGAGGTCCGCCGCCGGGTGCGCGAGACCTCCGGCGTCGCGCTGCACTGGGAGATCAAGCGGATCGGCGTCGAGGCGTCGCCCGCCTGACGGATCGAACCCGTCGAGACCGGAGGAAGGATCGCCCATGGCCCCGACCGCCCCCTCAATCCTCGCCGACCATCTCGGCAGGCTCCCGAACCGTCGGTGGTGCTGTTCGACGCGACGTCGCAGGACCGACCCGGCAGCATCACCTTCCGCCGCCCGGACTTCGCGCGCTTCTTCGCCGGGCTGCGGCGGCACGGCATCACCGTCGAGGACGGCGTCGCGATGCGCGGCAGCCGGCTCCTCGGCGAGGACGCCTGATTGATCGTCTCTCGCGCATCACCGGGCGCCCGAGGCGCCGAACCAGCCCTGAAAGGCTCCAGCCGATGTCCAAGCACGTCGCCGTCCTGATGGGCGGCTGGTCCTCCGAGCGGGAGATCTCGCTCCGCTCCGGCCATGCCTGCGCCGGGGCGCTCGAAGGGGAGGGGTATCGCGTCACCCGCGTCGATGTCGGCCCCGACATCGCTTCCGTGCTGACCGATCTGCGGCCCGACGCGGCGCTCAACGCGCTGCACGGGCCGGCGGGCGAGGACGGCACGATCCAGGGCCTCCTGGAGATCCTGAAGATCCCCTACACCCATTCCGGCGTGCTGGCTTCGGCGCTCGCCATGCACAAGGAGCGTGCCAAAACGGTCATGCGCGCGGCCGGCGTGAGCGTTCCGGAGGGCCGGGTCGTTAACCGTCATGATGCGGCGAAGTCACACCCGTTAACCCCTCCCTACGTCGTGAAGCCGATCGCCGAGGGTTCCTCCATGGGGGTCGTCATCGTGCGGGACGGGCGCTCCCATCCGCCCCAGATCCTGGCCTCCGACGAATGGGTCTACGGCGAGGAAGTCCTTGCGGAGACTTACGTTGCGGGCCGCGAGCTGACCTGCGCCGTACTGGGCGACCGGGCGCTCGGGGTGACCGAGATCAAGCCCGTCTCGGGGGAGTGGTACGACTTCGACGCGAAGTACGCGGGCGGGGGGTCGATCCACGTCCTTCCGGCGGATCTTAAACTAAATGTTTACCAGCGTGTCCAAGAGTTGGCGTTAACGGCGCATCAAGCACTGGGATGCCGTGGCGTCAGCCGTGCCGACCTTCGTTACGACGACACGCCGGGTGGAACCGGCGCCCTCGTCGTCCTGGAGGTCAACACGCAGCCAGGGATGACCCAGACGAGCCTTGTGCCGGAGATCGCGGCCCACGCAGGCCTGAGTTTCGGTGAACTCGTCCGATGGATGGTGGAGGACGCTTCTCTCGACCGCTGAACGCCGCCGGTCCCCCCGGCGGCGGCGGGTTCCTCGCGGGCTTGCGGCTCCCGAGGTTCCTGAGGCGGTTCTCGTCGGCGCGCCGCCTCCGGCCGGCGGTGCCGATCGAGGCACGGCTGCCGCGGCTCGCGGGCACGGCTCTGGTCGCCGGGCTCGCCGGCGGCGTCGCGCTCACCGGCTTCGTCGTGAGCGGGCGCTACGACGCCTTCGTCGCCGAGAACGGCCGTCCCCTCGACATCCTGGCCCGGCTCGCCGGCTTCGGGGTCGAGCGGGTCACCATCACCGGCCTGTCGCGGATGTACGAGCGCGAGGTTCTGAGCGCCGCCGGGATCGACTGGCGCTCCTCCGTGCCGTTCCTCGACGTCGATGCGGCGCGCGAGCGCCTGCTCGCCGAGAAGCTGATCGCCGGCGCCTCGGTGCGCAAGCTCTACCCCAACGAGATCGTCATCAGTCAGGTCGAGCGCGAGCCCGCCGCCCTCTGGCAGCAGAACGGCGAGATCCAGGTCATCGCCGCCGACGGCAAGGTCGTCGACGACCTGCGCGACGAGCGCTACGTCAACCTGCCCCTCGTCGTCGGCGCCGGCGCCAACGAGCGGCTCCAGGAATATCTCGGACTGATCGAGGCGGCCGGCCCGCTCGGCTCCCGCATCCGTGCCGGCACCTACGTCTCCGGCCGGCGCTGGACGCTCAAGCTCGACGGCGTCGACATCCGCCTGCCCGAGACCGAGCCCGCCGAGGCGCTCGCCCGTCTCGTCCGGCTGGAGCGGGAGAGCAGGCTTCTGGAAAAGGACATCATCGCGGTCGACCTGCGCATGGCCGACCGCGTCGTGGTGCGCCTGACCGAGGAGGCCGCGGCCGCCCGGGCCGAGAGCCGCAAGAAGACGAAGAAGGGGACGGCGACATGAGCGCGCACCGTCCCGCCGCACTCTCCTCCGTGTCCCGTCGCGTATCCGCCGAGTAGCGTCCGATGCAGACCCATCACGGCCTCACGCCCCGCCTGAAGCCGCTCTCCGCCCGCCGGAGCGCGACGCTGTCGGTGCTCGACATCGGCACCAGCAAGGTCGTCTGCCTCATCGCCGAGCTTCAGCCGGCCGAGGCGCTCTCGACCCTGCGCGGGCGCACCCATCTCGCCCGCATCATCGGCATCGGCCACCAGCGCTCGCTCGGCCTCAAGGGGGGTGCGATCGTCGACCTCGAAGCCGCCGAGGGCGCGATCCGTCAGGCGGTCCACGCCGCCGAGCGGATGGCCAGGGCCGAGGTCCAGTCGGTCATCGTCAACATCTCGGGCGGGCGCATCGCCTCGCAGCATTTCGAGGCGCGGGTGAACGTCCGCTCCGGCACCGTCACCGGCTCCGACGTCGAGCGGGTGCTGGAGACCGCGAGCGCCCACGGCGTCAGCCCCGGCCGGGCGGTGCTGCATGCCCTGCCGACCGGCTACGCGCTCGACGGCCAGGGCGCGGTGATCGATCCTTCGGGCATGATCGGCAGCGCGCTCGGCGTCGACCTGCACGTCGTCACCGCGGAAGCGGCCGCCGCCCGCAACCTGATGCTGGCGGTGGAGCATTGCCATCTCGGCGTCGACGCGGTGATCGCCACGCCCTACGCCGCCGGCCTCTCGGCGCTGGTGGACGACGAGGCGGAACTCGGATGCGCCGTGGTCGACATGGGCGGCGGCACCACCAGCGTCGGCGTGTTCATGGGCGGCCATCTCGTCCATTGCGACGCGGTCGCGGTCGGCGGCCACCACGTCACCATGGACATCGCCCGCGGCCTCTCCACCCGGGTCTCCGTCGCCGAGCGGCTGAAGACCCTCTACGGATCGGCCATCGCCACGGCCTCCGACGAGCGGGACATGATCGCCGTGCACGGTGTCGGCGAGGACGAGGGCGAGGCGCCGGGCCACGTGCCGCGCTCGCAGCTCGTGCGCATCGTCAAGCCGCGGGTCGAGGAGGTGCTCGAACTGGTGCGCGACCGCCTGCACAACGCCGGGTTCGGCGCCCAGGCCGGGCGGCGGGTGGTGCTCACGGGCGGCGCCAGCCAGCTCGTCGGCCTGCCGGAGACGGCCCGCCGCATCCTCCAGGGACAGGTCCGGATCGGGCGCCCGCTCGGCATCCGCGGCCTTCCGGAGGCCGCCAAGGGGCCGGCCTTCTCGGCCGCGGTCGGCCTGCTGGTCTACCCGCAGGTGGCGCATGCGGAGCATTTCGAGCCGCGGGGACAGGGCGTCTTCGCCGGCACGGGAACGGACGGATACTTCTCGCGGGTCGGTCGCTGGATCCGGGAAAGTTTCTGATCAACGATCCCGCGCCGGAGCGAGGCCAGCGCGGGGCAAGCAAGACAGGGCAGGCGTCGCGAGGCGTCGATCAGGCAATCGAAAGTCACGAAGGGTTCGACCACATGGCCATCTCTCTTCAGGCTCCGGACATCCGGGAACTCAAGCCCCGCATCACCGTCTTCGGCGTCGGCGGCGCGGGCGGCAACGCCGTCAACAACATGATCGAGTCGGGGCTGCTCGGCTGCGAGTTCGTCGTGGCCAACACCGACGCCCAGGCGCTCACCTCCTCGAAGGCCGAGCGGGTGATCCAGATGGGCATCGGCGTGACGCAGGGTCTCGGCGCCGGCTCGCACCCCGAGGTCGGCTCGGCCGCGGCCGAGGAGGTGATCGACGAGATCCGCGACCAGCTCTCGGGCGCCCACATGGCCTTCATCACCGCCGGCATGGGCGGCGGCACCGGCACCGGCGCGGCCCCGGTCATCGCCCGCGCGGCGCGCGACATGGGCATCCTCACGGTCGGCGTCGTGACGAAGCCGTTCCAGTTCGAGGGCATGCGCCGGATGCGCACGGCCGAGACCGGCATCCAGGAGCTTCAGGCGGCGGTCGACACCCTGATCGTCATCCCGAACCAGAATCTCTTCCGCGTTGCGAACGAAAAGACCACCTTCGCCGACGCCTTCGCGATGGCCGACCAAGTGCTCTACTCGGGCGTGGCCTGCATCACCGACCTGATGGTCAAGGAAGGTCTCATCAACCTCGACTTCGCCGACGTGCGCGCGATCATGCGCGGCATGGGCAAGGCGATGATGGGCACCGGCGAGGCGTCGGGCGAGAACCGCGCCAACCGCGCGGCGGAAGCGGCCATCGCCAACCCGCTCCTCGACGACGTGTCGATGAAGGGCGCCCGCGGTCTGCTGATCTCGATCACCGGCGGCTCGGATCTCACCCTCTACGAGCTCGACGAAGCCGCGACGCGGATTCGTGAAGAGGTCGATCAGGACGCCAACATCATCCTGGGCGCCACCTTCGACGAGAGCCTCGACGGCATCATCCGCGTCTCCGTGGTCGCCACCGGCATCGAGCCGGCGCTGATCTCGGCCGATTCCCCGAACAACCCGGAGATCGCCCAGACCGAGCAGCGCATCGCCGAGGTCGCCGAGCGCCTGCGCTCCGAGGCCCGGGCCCGCGCTTCCGCCGCGCTCAGCCCCGCCGCGACGCATCAGCCGGTCAGCCAGCCCCTGCACCAGCCGGCCCCCCGCGCCGCCGCTCCCGAGCCGCTGCTCGCCCCGAACGCGGCGCCGCGGGCCGTGCTGTCCGAGCCGCTCGCCCCGGAGCCGATGCGCGCCGAGCCCGCCCCGGCCATGCACCACCACGACGTGGTGCTGACCCAGGCGCCCGCCCGCGCCGCGGCTCCGGCCTACGAGCCGCCGGCCCCGGCCCACGAGCCGGCCCCGGTCGCGAACGGCCCCTACGTGCCGCCGCGCCCGCAGCTCGCCCGCCCGCCGCGCATGCCGCAGATCTCGGACCTGCCGCCCCACACCCAGGCGCAGATCCTCAGGAGCCGCGGCGAGGAAGCCCCCTCGGAGCCGAGCCAGGACTCCAAGCGCATGACCCTGCTGCGCCGGCTCGCCACCGTCGGCTTCGGCGGTCGCCGCGAGGAGGCCGAGGCGGCCGCCCCGCCGCCGGCCCCCCGGGCCGCCGCGCCGACGCCGGCCGCCGCACCCCGCGTCGAGCCGGCCCTGCGGGCTCCGGCGCCCCAGGTGCCGCAGTACCGCCCGGCGCAAGGCAACCTCGACGCGCAGGGACGCGCCCTGCCGCCGCGGATGATGGAAGACGACCAGCTCGAAATCCCCGCCTTCCTCCGCCGTCAGGCCAACTGAGCAGCGGACCGGCTGTGGATCGATGGGGGCGAACCGGCCTCCATCGCCCCGCACTGCGTGATTTCGGCCACAGACCCGGGACCGTGAGGTCCCGGGTTTCGTTGCTTGTTAAGACATTGAGCAAAAAATGCTTTTCAAAGATCGTGGCGAAACCGTGGCTGTAACAGATCGTAAGAATCCGTGATTTGGCCCCCCGTTTTGCCGCAGCTATACACACTGCCGGAACGACAGAAGGCGCGGATGGCCCTCAGGCCGGCAGCGCTCGCAGAGGCTTCGAGCAGCGGACGGACTTTCCACACCGCGCCCCGATCCGGGGCTTGCGCGGGAAGGATCCTGGCCGAGGGCTAAGGTATGCGGACGAACCAACAGACAACGCTCAAAACGTCCGTGACCCTCACCGGTCTCGGAGTCCACTCCGGAAACCCGGCGGAGATCACGCTCCACCCCGCCAAAGCCAACCACGGCATCGCCTTCCTCCGAACGGGCACCGCCACCGGCAACGACCGGCTCATCAAGGCCCACGTCGCCTGCGTCTCCGCCACCGAACTCTGCACCGTCATCGGTGATGCCGAGACCGGCGCCGTCGCCACCATCGAGCACCTGATGTCGGCCCTCTACGGGCTGGGTGTCGACAACGCGCTGGTCGAGATCGACGGCCCCGAGATGCCGATCCTCGACGGCAGCGCACGCCCCTTCGTCGAAGCCGTCGACGGCGTCGGGATCGTCCCCTGCGGCGCGGCGCGGCGCTGGATCAAGGTTCTCCAGCCGGTCCGCATCGAGGCCGGCCGCGCCTTCGCCGAACTCCGCCCGATCGACCGCGGCTTCCGCCTCGACGTGGAGATCGACTTCGAATCCCCGGTGATCGGCCGCTCGCGCAAGGCCATGGACCTGACCCCGGCCGCCTACCGCCGCGAGATCGCTCCCGCCCGCACCTTCGGCATGATGAAGGACGTGGAGCGCTACTGGAAGGCGGGCTTCGCGCTGGGCGCCTCCCTCGACAACACGGTCGCCGTCGGCGAGACGGCGATCGTCAACCCGGAAGGCCTGCGCTTCGCGGACGAGTTCGTCCGCCACAAGTTCCTCGACGCGGTCGGCGATCTCGCGCTGGCCGGCCTGCCGATCCAGGGCGCCTACCGCTCCTATTGCGGCGGCCACCGCATGAATGTCGGCATCCTCGAAGCCCTGTTCGCCGACCGCGCGAACTACGCCATCGTCGAGGGCCAGGGCACCCGCCGCGAGTCCGCCCGCGCCGAGTTCGGCCTCGGCCTCGCCGCCTTCGCCGCCGAACTGTAACCGGCGCGCCACATCCGCGGGCGATCCGCACGGCGGACGGATGACGTTAACGGTTCCGTGCGCGCTGCCGTTTTCACGCCCGAATCGACCGCCACCCGTGAAAGCCTGCGCGTAGGTCGCGCGTCGCACGCAAGGCGGCGGGGCCTGACAGGGATTTGACCGCGATGCCTCTGACCTTCCCGACCCGTGGCGCGATGGCGGCCGTGCTCCTCAGCCTCGGCGTCGGGCTCGGCGGCTGCGATGCCCTCGACCCGACCAACCTCTTCGCCGAGAAGTACAAGCCGGAAGCGATCCCCGACACGCCGGCGGACAAGCTCTACAGCGAGGGCTTGGCGAAGATGGAGGACAAGGACTACGAGAACGCCGCCAAGAGCTTCGACAAGCTCGAAAAGCAGTACACCTATTCCGACTGGTCGCGGAAAGGCCTGCTGATGACGGCCTACGCGAACTACGAGGGCCAGAAGTACGACGACGCGATCACCGCCTCGAAGCGCTACCTCCAGCGCCACCCGGCGAGCAAGGATGCAGCCTACGCCCAGTACCTGATGGCGATGTCGCAGTACAAGCAGATCCCGGACGTGACCCGCGATCAGGAGCGCTCCGAGCGTGCCCTCGTCGCCCTTCAGGAACTCGTCCAGAAGTACCCGACCTCGGAATACGCCGCCGACGCCAAGGCCAAGATCCAGATCACCCGCGACCAGCTCGCCGGCAAGGAGATGGAGGTCGGCCGCTTCTACCTGGAGAAGCGCGCCTTCCCGGCGGCGATCAACCGCTTCCGCGACGTGGTCAGCAAGTACCAGACGACCCGTCACGCCGAGGAGGCCCTGGAGCGTCTGGTCGAGGCCTACATGGCGCTCGGCCTCACCTCCGAGGCGCAGACCGCGGCGGCCGTGCTCGGCCACAACTTCCCCGACAGCCCCTGGTACAAGGACGCCTACGCGCTCCTGCAGACCGGCGGCCTCGAGCCGCGCGAGGAGAAGTCCTCGTGGCTCAGCAAGATCTACCGCGGCGTGATCGGACGGACCGCCGCCGCGGAGTGACGGCGCTGGAGCATCGTCCCGAAAGGTGGCCTCCGGCTTGTCTGAAAAGACGATGCGCTCGGCCCGATCCTACGGCGGGCCGCCTCACCCTTCGCCTCTGTCGAGACGACATCCGCTTGATCGCTTCGGTCCCTCCATCCGTCATTGCGAGGCTCGGCGCAAGCAATCCAGTGCGTGCCCTTTCCGGAAAAGTCGCGCCGCTGGATCGCTTCGCCGACGCTCGCGATGACGGAGTGCGGCAAGACCCGAGGCGATCGACCGGAAACCGTACGAGTTGCCGCGGAGCCGCGTCGAAGGCTCTTCCACCGTCACGTGGAGGGGAGGGGGGCTCGCGGGATGACGGTGAAGCCGTCCCACCCGCTTCCAGCCTCGACCCGTCGGCAGGCTCCAGAATACGCCGCTCACCATGAAGGCCCTTCTGCGCTGGCGCAGAGCCCTCGCCGACCGTGCGCTGCGAAAAAAGCCCCACGCGGCGACCCTGGTGGCGATCGCCCGCAACGAGGGCCCCTACCTCGTCGAGTGGCTCGCCCATCATCTCGCGGTCGGGTTCGATCGGATCGTGCTCTACGACAACGAGAGCACCGACGACACCCGCGCCCTGTTCAAGGCGCTCAGCCCCCGCGACCTGCGGCTGCGGCGCGTCCCCTGGCCGTCTCCGCTCGACGATTCGGCGCAGGTGCTGGCCTATCACCACGCCCTGGCGGGTCTCGCCACGCCCTGGGTGATGTATCTCGACCTCGACGAGTTCCTCGTGCCCTTCGGCCATGCCGACATGGCCGGCCTGATCGGCTCCCTGCCCGACGACGTGTCGAGCCTGCACGTGAACTGGCGCGGCTTCGGCTCCTCCGGCCATGCCGGGCCGGGCTACGGGCGGATCACGCGCGCCTTCACCCGCTGCGCCCCGCACGGCTGGAGCAACCACTACCATTTCAAGACGCTGGCGCGGGCCCGAGGCATCACCGCCGTGCGGATCCACGATGTGCGCCACGATCGCGGCCGGCGGGTCCTGTCGGACGGAGGGGTCTTCGCCGACACCTCGGAGGGGACGTCGGACCGGGTCGTCTACGACGGCGTGCAGGTCAACCACTACCAGTGCAAGACGCTGCCGGAGTTCCAGGCGCGGATGCGGCGCGGCGATGCGAACTATCCCAACGACCATCCCGGCCGCTTGCGCGACGATACGCTCGCGCGATTCGAGGCGCTCGATCGCAACGAGACCGAGGATCACGCCATCCGCGCCTTCGACGCAGCCTTCGAGGTCGAGTACCGGCGGCTCTGTGCCATCCTCGGCCACGACCCCGCACTTTCCGGGTGAAGTCCCCGTGGCTTGCGGCTAAACCGGCGCGCAATCCAACGAGGGGCTCCGGCGCCGCTTCATGCTCGTCCAGCTCGCGATCCGCGACATCGTTCTGATCGACAGGCTTGAGCTGACCTTCTCCGGGGGACTGACCGTCCTCACCGGCGAGACCGGCGCGGGCAAGTCGATCCTGCTCGACGCCTTCGCCCTCACGCTCGGCGGACGCGGCGACGGCGGCCTCGTGCGCCAGGGCGAGGCGCAGGGCGGCGTCACCGCGGTGTTCGACGTGCCCCTCGATCATCCCGCCCGCGCCGTGGCGGCGGCGGCCGAGATCGACACCGACGGCGACCTGATCCTGCGGCGCACGCAGTTCGCCGACGGGCGCACCCGCGCCTTCGTCAACGACCAGCCGGTCGGCGTGCAGACCATGCGGGCGATCGGCACGGCCCTGGTCGAGATCCACGGCCAGCACGACGACCGGGCGCTGGCCGACCCCACCGCGCACCGCACCATCCTCGATGCCTTCGGCGGGCTCCAGGGTCCGCTCGCCGCGGTCGCCTCCGCAGCCAAGCGCGTGCGCGCCGCCCGCTCGGCCCTCACCGGGCAGCGCGAGCGGGTCGAGGCCGCGCGGAAGGAGGCGGACTTCCTGCGCCATGCGGTGGAGGAACTCGGCCTCCTCGATCCGCAGGCGGGCGAGGAGGCGGCGCTGGCCGAGCGCCGCACGGTGATGCAGCAGGGCGAGAAGGTCGCCCGCGAGCTGAACGAGGCGCTCGACATCGTCGGCGGCTCCGGCTCGCTGGTGCCGCACCTGTCCTCGGCGCTGCGCCGCCTGGAGCGGCGCGGCGCCACGGTCCCGGCCCTGGTCGATCCCGGCATCGCCGCGCTCGACGCCGCCCTCGTCGCCCTGGACGAGGCCCGGGCCGTCCTCGACGCCGCGGTGCTCGCCGCCGAGTTCGATCCGCGCGAACTGGAACGGGTCGAGGAGCGGCTGTTCGCGCTGCGCGCCGCCTCCCGCAAGTATTCCGTTCCGGCCGACGATCTCGCCGACCTGCGCGCCCGCTACGATTCGGACGTCGCCGCACTCGATGCCGGCGAGCAGGCCCTCGCCGGCCTGGAGGCCGAGCAGGCGGCGGCGGAGGCAGCCTACGGCCAGGCCGCGAAGCGGCTCGGCGATGGACGGCGCAAGGCGGCCAAGGCGCTCGACGCGGCGGTGCAGGCGGAATTGCCGCCGCTGAAGCTGGAGGGCGCCCGCTTCATCACCCGGATCGGCGTGGACGAGGCCTCGCGCGACGCCGCCGGCACCGAGCGGGTCGAGTTCTGGGCGCAGACCAATCCCGGCACCCGCGCCGGCCCGATGATGAAGGTCGCCTCCGGCGGCGAGTTGTCCCGCTTCATGCTCGCCCTGAAGGTGGTGCTCGCCGGCAAGGGCTCGGCCCCGACCCTGATCTTCGACGAGATCGACACCGGTCTCGGCGGAGCGGTGGCCGACGCCATCGGCGCGCGGCTCGGCCGGCTCTCGGAGCAGGTTCAGGTCGTGGCGGTGACGCACGCGCCGCAGGTGGCGGCCCGCGCCTCGACCCATTTCCGCATCGCCAAGGACAGCGTGAAGGGCGGCAAGGCGGTCGGGAACGGGGAGCGGGTGACGACCCGGGTGGTCGGCCTCGCGGCGGACGCGCGCCGGGAAGAGATCGCCCGGATGCTGGCCGGGGCCACCGTCACCGACGAAGCGCGGGCCGCCGCGGCGCGGCTGCTCCTGGGGGCGGACGGCTGATGCATCCGCCCCCGGCGGGCGCGCCGATGCGGGGCTACTCCCCCTCGTCCAGCTCGATCCCGTACTCGGCCAGCACCCAGAAGATCGCCTCCAGGTCGTCGGCCGTCACGTCGCGCGGCGGCAGCGCCTCTTCCAGGTCGTCGTAGGTGAGCGAGCGCCGCCGCTCCGCATCCGCCTTGGCGAGCAGCCGGTCGACGGTCATGCGGATGTCGGCCGGCAGGGCATCGTGGCTCGGAAGCACGACCCCGCCCGACGGGCGCAGGGCGTCGCTGAGCAGACGATCGATGATCGCCTGCCGTCGCGCGTGGGCTCCATCCTGGCTGTCCATGAAGCGGAATATGGACCGGCGCGGGCGCGCGTCGAGTCTTTGGCATCGGGCGCGGCAGGGTCGCCGTTTGCAGCGATGCTCGCAGGTTGCTGGCGGATACGAAGGCTCGTGCGAAATCGGCAACCGCCGCGGTCTGGATGGCTTCGGCTGAAGCCTCGCAACGACGGAGAGGAAAAGCTCACGCCGTCCTTGCGAGCCGTCAGGCGAGGCCATCCGGAAGCGCGGCGGATGCAGGATGCGATCTTCGCATCGTGAGGATCTCCATGCCCGCGGCAGAGGCCTCGATCGAGTCGATGAACAGACGGATCTCATACCGTTTCCGATTGATCGCCTCGGGTTTGGCCCCCCTCCGTCATCGCGAGCGGCCGCGAAGCAATCCAGGGCACGACAGGTCCGGAAAGGGCGCGCCCTGGATCGCCACGGCTTCGCCTCGCAAGGACAGGGGAGAGGCCGAACTCATCAACCGGATATCGTATCAGTCCCGCACCGCCCGTTCCACCGCCTTGGCGATGCGGACCGGGATCGCCTTGGCCGCGGGAACCTTGGCCTGGGCGTCGTGGTGCCAGAGCGGGATCAGCACGTTCAGCTCCGGGTAGTAGCCGGCGCAATTGCCTTCCGGGATGTCGTATTTGACGATCCGCAGGCCCTTCACCTCGCGGGCGAACGCGTCGGCGGCCTCCGTCGCCACATCGACGCTCTCGCCGTCGGCGAGTTGCAGGCGCTCCATGTCGTTCCCGTTCATGAACAGCACCTGCCGCGTGCCTTTCACGCCGCGGAAGCGGTCGTGGTAGCCGTAGACGGTGGTGTTGAACTGATCGTTCGAGCGCAGGGTGATCAGGTCGAGCACGTCGCGTCGGTCGCTCTTCATGTCCGGGTCCATGTCGAGCCCATCCGGCGGCACGACGAAGTTCGCCCGGCCCGTATCCGTCTCCCATTTGCGCTCGCGGGCGGCGAGCGGCTTGTGCAGGCCGCCGGGTTCGAACAGGCGCGCGTTGAAGTCCTTGAATTTTTCGGGATAGGTCGCCTCGATGGCGTCGCGCACCCTCGCATAGTCGCCGACCCAGGCGTCCCAATCGACCCTGGGGTTGGCCGGCAGCGTCGCCTTGGCCAAGTGCGCCACGATCCACGGCTCGGAGCGCACGTGCTCGCTGACCGGTCGGGCCACGCCCCGCGAGCCGTGGAAGCACGAGGTCGAATCCTCCATCGAGACAGCCTGCGGCCCGCTTGCCTGCTCGTCGATCTCGATGCGGCCGAGGCAGGGCAGGATGTAGGCGATCGCGCCGTGAACGAGATGCGAGCGGTTGAGCTTGGTCGAGACCTGGACGGTGAGCCGCAGCGCGCGCCACGCCTCCTCCATCCGCTGCGTGTCGGGGATCGCCCGCACGAAGTTGCCGCCGAGGCCGACGAACGCCTTCACCTTGCCGGACAGGACGCCCTCGCAGGTCTCGACGGTGTTCATCCCCTTCTCGGCCGGCGGCTCGAAGCCGTAGAGCGCCTTCAGCCGGTCGAGCGGCACCAGGGAGGGCTCGTCGGCGATGCCGACGGTGCGCTGGCCCTGGACGTTGGAGTGGCCGCGCACCGGGCAGATCCCGGCACCGGGACGGCCGATATTGCCGCGCAGGAGCAGGAGGTTGACCAGCATCTGCACCGTCTCGGTGCCGCGGCGGTGCTGGGTCAGGCCCATGCCGTAGATGCCGATCACCGCCCGCGAGCGGGCGTAGACGGCGGCGGCGGCCTCCATCCCCTCGCGCTTGAGGCCGGACTTGGCTTCGAGCGCCGGCCAGTCGAGCCGGTCGCAGAATTTTTCGAACTTTTCGAAGCCGTGCGTGTGTTCACTGAGGAAATCGACGTCGAGGATGCGCGGGCGCCCCTCCTCCTGCGCCTGCCGGTCGGCGGCGAACAGCGCCTTGCAGATGCCACCGAGCGCGGCGATGTCGCCGCCCGCTTTCACCTGATGGTACTGCGTCGAGATCCGCGTCGAGGCGCGCGTCAGCATCTCGATCGGCGATTGCGGGTTGGTGAACCGCTCCAGCCCGCGCTCCCGCAGCGGATTGAAGGTGACGATCGGAACGCCCCGGCGCCGGGCGCCCTGCAGCGGGTGGAGCATCCGCGGCGCGTTCGAGCCGACGTTCTGGCCGAAGAACAGGATCAGGTCGGTCGACTCGAAATCCTCCAGCACCGTGGTCCCGACCGGCACGCCGATCGATTGCGGCAGCGCCTTCGAGGTCGATTCGTGGCACATGTTGGAGGAGTCGGGCAGGTTGTTGTTGCCGTACATCCGCGCGAACAGCGCGTACATGTAGCTCGTCTCCAGCGAGGCCCGGCCCGAGGCATAGAACACCGCCGCCCTCGGGTCCGTCTGCCGCAGCGCCTTCAGCTCGCGGCCGATCTCCTCGAAGGCCTGTTCCCAGGAGACGGGAAGGTAGCGGTCGCACTGCGGATCGTAGCGCAGCGGATGGGTCAGGCGGCCCTTCTCCTCCAGATCGTAGTCGGCCCAGGTCAGGAGTTCGGTGACCGGGTAGCGCTCGAAGAAGTCGGGGCCGATCCGCTTGCGGGTCTGTTCCCAGGCGGTCGCCTTGGCGCCGTTCTCGCAATATTCGAAGGTCGAGGGCTTGGCCGGCTTCGACCACGCGCAGGACACGCACATGTAGCCGCCCGGCTTGTTCTGCTTCATCAGCATGGCCGCGCCGGAGGCCGGAATCTCCTCGCGGGTCAGGATGTCGACCAGCGACCGGGCCGACCCCCAGCCGCCGGCCGGGTCGGTGTAGGCTTCGATCTTCTGGTCGGGCATGCCGGGCTCGCTTCTGCGTGAACCTCGGCCCAACATCGGCGTGAAATGCGCGGTTCCGCCCGTGCGACGATGCCTACTGGTCGGCGAAGGGCTCCGCCCCGGGCCCGTCGGGATTCATCCCCTCGACCGGACCGCGGCTGCGGCGGGGCCGCGGCGGCGCGTTGGCCGCGGTCGGCGTCGCGGTGCCGGCGCCGAGGCGTGCCGCGAGGGCGATCGCCCGCGCCTCGGTGAAGCGCAGGTGGCAATAGCCGTGCGCGCCCTCCCGGGCATAGGTGCGGCAGGCCTGCTCCCGGTCCGAGGAGAAGGCGGCCTGCTCCTGCACGATCGGCCGGACGTCGCCGCCCCGCGCCCGCTGGGTCATGATCTTGTAGTTGTCGCGCACCGCCCTGTCGGCGACGCCGCGGGCGCCGTCGAACTCGCCCGCCTGCGGGATCAGGCTCGCGGCGCCCGGTCCCCACAGGCCGGCGGGCGTGGTCTCGCAATCGGCCGCGGCGAAGGTACAGGCCGGGCCGGAGCCGAGCGGGGTGGCGAGCACGCTGCCGTCGAGGATCTCGAAGCGCAGCGGGCATTCGGCGCTCGCCGCCGAGAAGCGGGAAACGCCCTGCGCGCGTCCCTCCGCGCTCAGCGGCACCGGCTTGCCGCCGTCGAGCTTGACCGTGCAGCTCTCGGTCGGCTGCGAGATCCTGGTGCCCGGAAGGGTCATCGACGCGGTGTAGCCCGCCCCCGCGCGCTCGATCTTCAGCGAGCCGTTGAGTCCGTTCAACAAGAGATCCTGGCCCGCCACGTTGTCCTCGGCCGGCACCCGCAGCACCACCGGCTGGCGCGGCTGGGCCGGCACGCTCGGCCGCGTCTCGGCGCCCTCGCCGGGGAGCCCTGCGCCCGGCGCACCGGGGTCGGCGGGCGCAGGCGGCGGTTGAACCGGTACGTTGCGCGGCGGCCGCGCCGCCCGCCCGATGCCGAACAGTTCCTCGAAGAACGACTGGGCCCGCGCGGGCGTGGCGGGGACCGCCAGCAGGCAGGCGAGGGAAAGGAATGCCCCCGCCGCGGCGCGCGGCCGGCGGGCCTGCACGGCCGAAGCCATCGCGGAAGCCCCCTCGGCGGAAGTCCTGTCGGAGTCGGGCGGAAACATCAGGCGGTCGTGATCCCGGTTCGGCGCCCCGTCACGGGCCGTATCCCGCCGTCCTAGCACGCGACCCGTGGCGCGGACGTGGCAGCCTGGCAACAAGCCGGCCGTCCCCAGGTTGCCGACGCCGGAAAAAAGGCCGCTCCGGCGCGCAGGACGACGGCGGCCGCCCAACCGTCGGATTCGCGTTCTTGCGGCGGCGTAGCCGTCTTCTTATATGCGGCGGGACACGGGACGAGGCCTGGGAAGCACAGCCCGCGAGGGCCACGCGCTTCGGATCCATCCCGTTCTCAAACCTGACGTTTTGAACCGCCATGGGTCGAGCTGCTTCGGGGCTCGGCGGTCTGCTTGAAAAAATCCAACAGAGGGATCCCACCATGGGTAAAGTGATCGGTATCGACCTCGGCACCACCAATTCCTGCGTGGCCGTCATGGAAGGCACGCAGCCGCGGGTCATCGAGAATGCGGAAGGCGCCCGCACCACGCCCTCCATCGTCGCCTTCACCGACGACGGGGAGCGCCTCGTCGGCCAGCCCGCCAAGCGGCAGGCCGTGACCAACCCGGAACGCACTTTCTTCGCCATCAAGCGCCTCATCGGCCGGACCTACGACGATCCGCTGACCCAGAAGGACAAGGGCCTCGTGCCCTACAAGATCGCCCGCGGCGACAACGGCGACGCCTGGGTCGAGGCCGACGGCAAGAAGTACTCGCCCTCGCAGATCTCGGCCTTCACCCTTCAGAAGATGAAGGAGACCGCCGAGTCGCATCTGGGAGGGCCGGTGACGCAGGCCGTCATCACCGTACCCGCCTACTTCAACGATGCCCAGCGCCAGGCCACCAAGGATGCCGGCAAGATCGCCGGCCTCGAAGTCCTGCGCATCATCAACGAGCCGACGGCCGCCGCGCTCGCCTACGGCCTCGACAAGAAGAAGTCCGGCACCATCGCGGTCTACGACCTCGGGGGCGGCACCTTCGACGTGTCGATCCTCGAAATCGGCGACGGCGTGTTCGAGGTGAAGTCCACGAACGGCGACACCTTCCTCGGCGGCGAGGACTTCGACAACCGCGTGGTCGAGTACCTGACCGCCGAGTTCAGGAAGGAGCAGGGCATCGACCTGACCAAGGACAAGCTCGCCCTCCAGCGCCTCAAGGAGGCCGCCGAGAAGGCCAAGATCGAGCTGTCCTCGGCGACCCAGACCGAGATCAACCTGCCCTACATCACCGCCGACGCCTCGGGCCCGAAGCACCTCGCGCTCAAGCTCAGCCGCGCCAAGTTCGAGTCGCTGGTCGACGACCTCGTGCAGCGCACGATCGAGCCGTGCCGCAAGGCGCTCAAGGATGCCGGCGTGTCTCCTGCCGAGATCGACGAGGTCGTGCTCGTCGGCGGCCAGACCCGCATGCCCAAGGTGCAGGAGGTCGTGAAGTCGTTCTTCGGCAAGGAGCCCCACAAGGGCGTCAACCCGGACGAGGTCGTCGCCATCGGCGCCGCGGTCCAGGCGGGCGTGCTCCAGGGCGACGTGAAGGACGTGCTGCTGCTCGACGTGACCCCGCTCTCGCTCGGCATCGAGACGCTCGGCGGCGTGTTCACGCGGCTCATCGACCGCAACACCACGATCCCGACCAAGAAGTCCCAGGTCTTCTCGACGGCCGAGGACAACCAGAACGCGGTCACCATCCGGGTCTTCCAAGGTGAGCGCGAGATGGCGGCGGACAACAAGCTGCTCGGTCAGTTCGACCTCGTCGGCATCCCGCCGGCGCCCCGCGGCATGCCGCAGATCGAGGTGACCTTCGACATCGACGCCAACGGCATCGTCAACGTCACGGCCAAGGACAAGGCGACGAACAAGGAGCACCAGATCCGCATCCAGGCCTCGGGCGGCCTGTCGGACGCCGACATCGAAAAGATGGTCAAGGACGCCGAGGCGAACGCCGAGGCCGACAAGAAGCGCCGCGAACTGGTCGAGGTGAAGAACCAGGGCGAGAGCCTGATCCACGCCACCGAAAAGTCGGTGTCGGAATACGGCGACAAGGTCTCGGCCGCCGACAAGGGCGCCATCGAGTCCGCCGTCGCCGCGCTGCGCACGGCGCTGGAGGGCGAGGACGCCGAGGGCATCAAGGCCAGGACCAACGACCTGATGCAGGCCTCGATGAAGCTCGGCGAGGCGATGTACGCGGCCTCCCAGGCCGAGGGCGCGCCGGGCGCCGAGGGAGCCGCGGCTTCGGGCGAGAAGAAGGACGACGTCATCGACGCCGACTTCCAGGAAGTGGACGAGAACGAGCGCAAGAAGCGCGCGTAAGGTCTCGCCGGACGTCGGGAGCGGTGCCCGAGCGCCGCTCCCTTGATTTTTTTCGCTCCGTGCCGATGCGGACGGCTTGATCCTCGGGCAAGGCTCGGGGAACACCGCTGCCGGGCACACGGTGCGCGCGGTTGATCGATCCGGTCCGTCCCGTTCGAGTCGGGAGAGCGGATCATGGCGCCGACGAGCGGCCGCCGACCCGAACGAGAGGCTCCAGAGGCCGGAATGTCGAAGCGGGACTACTACGAGGTCTTGGGCGTCACGAAGACCGTGACCGAGAGCGAGCTGAAGATCGCCTTCCGCAAGCTCGCCATGGTCCATCACCCGGACCGCAATCCCGGCGACAAGGAAGCCGAGATCAAGTTCAAGGAAGTCAACGAGGCCTATCAGTGCCTCTCCGATGGCCAGAAGCGCGCGGCCTACGACCGCTTCGGCCACGCCGCCTTCAGCCAGGGAGGGGCGGGCGGCCCCGGATTCGGCAACGAGTTCGGCGACTTCATGTCGGACATCTTCGAGAATTTCTTCGGGGACGGCCGGGGGGCGGCGGGCGCCGGTCGCGGACGGGGCGGCGCTCCGGGCCGCGAGCGCGGGGCCGACCTGCGCTACAACCTCGAAATCAGCCTCGAAGAGGCGTTCGCGGGCAAGGCCGAGACGATCCGCATCCCGACCTCGATCGCCTGCGAGGCCTGCTCGGGCACGGGCGCCAAGGCCGGCTCGAAGCCGCGGACCTGCTCGACCTGCGGCGGCTACGGCCGTGTGCGGGCGGCGCAGGGGTTCTTCGCCATCGAGCGGACCTGTCCGAACTGCCACGGCCGCGGCGAGGTGGTGGACGATCCCTGCACGGCCTGCTCCGGCGCCGGCCGGGTCAACCGCGAGCGCACGCTCTCGATCAACGTGCCGGCGGGCGTCGATGACGGCCTGCGCATCCGGCTCGCGGGCGAGGGCGAGAGCGGGTTGCGCGGCGGCCCGCCGGGCGACCTCTACGTCTTCCTCTCGATCAAGCCGCACCCGTTCTTCCAGCGCGATGGGGCGGACCTGTTCTGCCGCGTGCCGATCTCGATGGTGACGGCGGCGCTCGCCGGCGAGATCACGGTGCCGGTGATCGACGGCTCGCAGACCCAGGTGCGCATCCCGGCCGGGACGCAGACCGCCAAGCAGTTCCGCATCAAGGGCAAGGGCATGCCGGTGCTGCGCTCGCGCGAAGTCGGCGACCTCTACATCCAGGTCTCGGTCGAGACGCCGCAGAACCTGACCAAGCGCCAGCGCGAACTGCTGCAGGAATTCGACCAGTCGGCCTCCGACGAGAACCATCCGGAGAGCGCCGGCTTCTTCTCGAAGGTGCGTGACTTCTTCGTGAGCGGTTCGACCCGGGCTTGATCGTGGACCTCGATCGTCGACTTGGGATCGAACCGGTGTCCCGGCCGGTTATGCCCGCGGTTCATGGTCCACGGTTCATGGCCCGCGGGTATGCCTGCCGCGCCGTGCAGCGAAGCTTGACTGAGCGCGGGTTTTCGTCGTCTAGCCTGTCCCTTCCATGATGACCCGAGGACCATCGGACGTGCCGCCGCTTCGCCGATCCAGCGCCCGAGCCGTCGCCGCGACACGCGTCATCCGTGAGCGGAAAGACCCCCTGGAGGACGAGGCGCGCTTCCTGCGTTCATGGTTCGAGCGCCCGCTCGTGACCGGTGCCGTGACACCCTCGGGCCGGATGCTGGCCCGCACCATGGCGGCCTATGCCGACCCGGCGATGGCTGGCCCGGTGATCGAGCTGGGACCGGGCACCGGACCGGTGACCGAGGCGCTGGTCCGCCGGGGCTTCGATCAGGAGCGGCTCGTCCTCGTCGAGTTCAACCCCGATTTCTGCACGCTGCTGCGCCGCCGCTTTCCCGGTGCGACCGTGATCTGCGGCGACGCCTACCGCATCCGCGACACGCTGCGCGACCGGCTCGGCAGCCTCTGCGCCGCGACGATCTCCAGCCTGCCGCTGTTCACCAAGCCGCTGGAGCAGCGCCTCGACCTGCTTCAGGGGGCGCACGACCTGATGCATCCGGGTGCGCCCTTCGTGCAGTTCACCTACGCGGTGGTGCCGCCGATCCCGGCCAAGTGCGAGGCGGGCAGCTACACGGCGAGCCGTTCCAACCGGGTCTGGCTCAACCTGCCGCCGGCCCGCGTCTGGGTCTATCGGCGGCCGGAGCTTCGCAGCGTCTAGAGCATCGTCCCGAAAGGTGGCTGCCGGCTTTCGGAAAAAGGCGATGCAAAAACAAGAGCCTTGCGCGCCCGAGCCGGCGTGTGTCCGGTTGTGCCCGGCATGCTCAGTGGTTGTTCATACGGCGCGTTCTAGCTTCGCCTCCAAGGCCGTCGGAAACGGTCTGAAAGGAGGCAACACCATGTCGAACACCCCCTCGACCGGTCGCTCTCGCTTCGCGCTCGCCGCGCTCGCCCTGATGGCCGGCGGCCTGCTCGGCGGAGCCGCCGAGGCCGCCCCGCTCGCGCCCGCCGCGGCGCTCGCCTCGGACGCGACGGTCGAAACCGTGCAGTGGGACCGTCACCATTTCGGTCACCGCCGCCATCCCCGCCACTGGGGCCACCGCCATCACCACCACGGTCATTGGGGCCACCACCGCCGCCACTGGGGCCACCGGCACCATCACCACGGCCACCGGGGCCACCACCGTCACTGGTAGGCATGGTTTCGATCGTGCCACGGCACGGTGCTTGGCGAAGGCGGAGGACGAGACGCCGGCGACCGCCGCGCTTTCTGGATCGCTTCGCCTGACGGCTCGCAATGACGGTGTGGGTGAACCCTGTCCGTCATCGCGAGGCGGAGCCGAAGCGATCCAGATCGCGACGCGAGCCGAATGAGACCGTTCCGTCGCGGGAAACAGCATTCGCATGACGCCTCGCCCTCCGGGCGCAGGCCGGCCCGGCGCCTCCCCGGAGGCATCGTCTGCCGAAGCCGGCGCGCTCAGCCGAGACGCTCCATCACCGCCGCAGGGACCGTCGGCGGCGTCCCGCCGATCCGGTAGGCCGCGCGCAGCCCCGCTTCCGCCCGATCCGCCGCCGCCTCGTCGGCCGCGTGCACCGTGGCGAGCGGGTCGCCCGGGGCCAGCCGGTCCCCGGGCCGTGCGAGGGCGGTGAAGCCGACGCGGGCGTCGATCGGGTCCTGGGGCCGGGTTCGGCCGCCGCCGAGAGCGATCACCGCGAGGCCGATGGCGCGGGTGTCCACGCGCTCGACCACGCCCGCCGCCCCGGCCCGCACCGGCCGCACCACGGGCGCGGACGGCAGGTGGCGGTCGGCCGCCTCCACGAAGTCGGCCGGACCGCCGAGCGCCGCGACCATCCGCGCGAACGCCGCGCAGGCCCGCCCCGAATCGAGCGCCGCGGTCAGGCGCCCTTCCGCCTCCGCGACATCCCCGGCGAGGCCGCCGATCACCAGCATCTCGGCGGCGAGCGCCAGCGTCACCGCGTGGAAGCGCGGCTCGCGGGCGCGTCCGGTGAGGTAATCGACCGCGTAGGCGACCTCGACCGCGTTGCCGGCGGCCGAGGCCAGCGGCGCGTCCATGTCGGTGACGAGGGCGCGGGTGGTGAGCCCCGCGGCGTTGGCCACCGTCACGATGCTCTCGGCCAGCGCCCGCGCCTCCTCCGGCCGCGCCATGAAGGCGCCGGAACCGGTCTTCACGTCCATGACGAGGCCCTGAAGCCCCGCCGCGAGTTTCTTCGAGAGGATCGAGGCGGTGATGAGATCGAGCGATTCCACCGTCCCGGTCACGTCGCGGATGGCGTAGAGGCGCCGGTCGGCCGGCGCCAGATCGGCGGTCTGGCCGATGATGGCGCAGCCGGTCTCGGCGGTGACGGTGCGAAAGCGATCGAGCCCGGGCGCCACGTCGTAGCCGGGGATGCTCGCGAGCTTGTCGAGGGTGCCGCCGGTATGCCCCAGCCCGCGCCCCGAGATCATCGGCACGTAGCCGCCGCAGGCCGCCACCATCGGCGCCAGGGCGAGGCTCACCGTATCGCCGATGCCGCCGGTGGAGTGCTTGTCGAGCACCGGGCCGGGCAGATCCCAGTCGAGCACCGTGCCCGAATGCGTCATGGCGCGGGTCAGGGCG
This sequence comes from Methylorubrum populi, assembly GCA_036946625.1. Taxonomy (NCBI): domain Bacteria; kingdom Pseudomonadati; phylum Pseudomonadota; class Alphaproteobacteria; order Hyphomicrobiales; family Methylobacteriaceae; genus Methylorubrum; species Methylorubrum populi. The sequence continues at coordinate 592,536 of JAQIIU010000002.1, read as the reverse complement.
ACGCGCTCGTCGCGCGAGAGGCCGAGAAAGAACACCGCCATGGCGAAGGCCGCCGCCTGCCCCTCGGTGACCTGCTCCCGCGCGAGGCCTTCGATGAAGCCGGCGATGTCGTCCGGCGACAGGCTGCGCCCGTCGCGCTTGTCGCGGATGATTTCCTGAGGGAGCCTCACGGCGCGGCCTCCCCGGCGCGCACGAGGTCGGCGTGCAGCGCGCTCGCACCGATGCGAAAGGTGTCCGGGCTCACCCAGTCCGGCCCCATGACCCGGTCGGCGAGGGCGAGGTAGGCGGCGGCGTCCTCGACCCGGCGCAGGCCGCCCGACACCTTGAGCCCGGCCGGCCGGGCAGCGCCCTGTTCGCGGATCGTGCAAAGCATGATCCCGGCGGCGGGGAGCGTGGCCGAGACCGGGGTCTTGCCGGTGGAGGTCTTGATGAAGTCGGCCCCGGCTTCGAGGGCGAGGCGGCTCGCCGCCGCGATGGTGTCGGGATCGTCCAGGACGCCGGTCTCGAGGATGACCTTGAGGAGCCGTCCGCCGCAGGCCCCGTGCACGGCGCGGACCATCGCGCGGGCGGTCTCCGCCTCGCCGCGCATCAGGGCGCGGTAGGGCAGGACGAGATCGATCTCGTCGGCGCCCGCCCCGAGCGTCTCCCGCGTCTCCGCGACGGCGCTCGCACGATCCTCGCCGCCATCGGGAAAGTTGACCACCGTGGCGACACGCACGTCGCTGCCGGCGAGCGCCCGTACCGCGTCGGCGACGAAGCGGGGCCACACGCAGACCGAGGCGACGCCGCCGGCACGGGCCTTGTCGCAGAGTTCCGCGACCGCAGTGGCGGTGCAGGTCTCGCGCAGATCGGTGAGATCGAGGAGCGGCAGGGCGCGGCGGGCCACGCGGGCCGCCTCCTGCGGGGGGAGGGAAGCGGGTGCGGTCATCCGTGTCCTCGGGGGGCGGGCAGGCGGGCGACGAAGGCGGCGGCGAGCCGGGCGAGATCCGCCCCGGCGCGGGCCGCCACCGCCTTGGTCTCGGCGTGGTGCGGCGTGCCGCCCGCGATCCCCGCCGCGAGGTTGGTCACCACGGAGACGGCGGCCACGGGCAGGCCGAGGAAGCGGGCCAGGATCGTTTCCGGCACCGTCGACATGCCGACGAGGTCGGCGCCGAGGATGCCGGCCATCCGCACCTCGGCGGGCGTCTCGAAGCTCGGGCCGGAAAACCACGCGTAGACGCCGGCGGGCAGCGGCAGGCCGATCGCGTCCGCCGCCGCCCGGAGATGGGCGCGCAGGCGGGGATCGTAGGCGTCCGTCATCGGCACGAAGCGGGCGTCGCTCGGCTCGCCGATCAGCGGGTGCAGGCCCGACAGGTTGATGTGATCGGCCAGCATCACGAGGCTGCCGGGGCCGGCTTCCGGCCGCAGCGAACCCGAGGCATTGGTGAGCAGGAGCGCGCCCGCACCGAGAGCCCGCGCGGCGGCGAGCGGCACGCGCATCGCCGCCGCATCGCCCCGCTCGTAGGCGTGGGCGCGGCCCTCGAACACCAGCACCGGCCGCCCCGCGAGGCGCCCGCGATGCAGCCGCCCGCCATGCCCGCTGACGCCGGGCGCGGGAAAGCCGGGGATCTCTTCGTAGGCGAGGCCGAAGCGATCCTCGACCGCCTCGACCAGGGCGCCGAGCCCGGTTCCCGTGACGAGGGCGCAGGCGTAGGGCCCGGCGAAGCCCTCGGCCCGCAGATGCGCGACGGCGGACGCCTCGGCCGTCATGGCGCGAGATGCTCCGGGCCGAAGGAGGCCGGCAGCAACGCCTCCAGCGTGAACCGGGCGCGAAGGCCCTCGGGCCCGGCGGCGAGGATCGGCGTCTCCGGGCCGGCGAACTCGCGGATGCGCTGGCGGCAGGCGCCGCAGGGCGTGACCGGGGCGGGGCCGTCGGCCAGCACGAGGATCGCGCGGATCGTCCTGCCGCCGGCCGCGACCATCGCGGCGACGGCGCCGGCCTCGGCGCAGGTGCCGACCGGGTAGGCGGCGTTCTCCACGTTGCAGCCGGCATGGATGCGCCCGGCCTCGTCCGACAGCGCCGCGCCGACGGCGAAGCCGGAATAGGGCGCGTGGGCCCGGCCCCGCACCGCCGCGGCCGCCTGGAACAGGCCGTCGAGATCGGGCTCGGTCACGGGCGCGGACCGTGGGGCAGGGAGCGAGGCATGATCCTCGTTTGGCCCGATGTGCCCATGCCTGTCGAGAGGGCAGATGGTCGACAGCGCGGCACGCGCCTTCTAAGGCAGGCGGGACGCGCAGGGGCGCGGCACCGGGAGCGCGAAACTCATGCTCGGACGCTACGATCGGGGATCGGCCGGCGGCGAGGCCAAGGTCGAGTACGGCGACGGCACCATGCGGGTGACCAAGCCCGGCTCCTACGTGCGCTGCGCGGTGACCGGCGAGCCGATCGCCCTCGACGCCCTGCGCTACTGGGACGTCGACCGGCAGGAGGCCTACGCCACCCCCGAGGCGGCGATGCAGCGGCTCAAGGAGGCCGGTGCGGCCCGTTGACGGCGCGTCGGCCTCCGGGCCGGCACCGAGCCCATCGACCCGTCGAGCCACGCGCCGGCTGCGACGGAACGGGACGCCGCGGGGCGACGCCCGGCTCATGGCGGCAGCGCCGACCTGCGTTCCGCTGACGATCCCGTACCTGCTCGCGGGACGGGCCGTGCTGCGCGCGCACGGCGACCTGCAATGCGACACCGGTGTCGGTGGCCGGCAACGTCGTCTCTCGCTGGTATCGGATCGCGCCCGGTCCCCGCCGGTGAGCAAAGCCGTCAGGCGGGCGGCGGAAACGCCGCGGCGAGCTGTCGGCGGATGTCCGCCTCGTCGTCGAAGGCGAGGGCGACCCGCAGCACCTGCACCCCGGCACGCGCCTCGGCCGGCAGACGCACCGCATCCTTCGCCGTGGTGACGAGGCCGGCCTCCTCGCGCGCGGCGAGCGCCGCCAGCGCCGCCAGCTCGCTTGGCCGGAAGGGATGGTGATCGGCGAAGGCCCGTTCGGCCACGATCTCGGCGCCGAGCCCGCGCAGGGTGTCGAAGAACTTTTCCGGGCGCCCGATCCCGGCGAAGGCGACGACCCGGCGCCCGGCCCAGCCCTCGACACCCTCGGGGACGAGACGGGCCCGGTGCACGGGCAGGCCGCGGCGTTCCGCCTCCGCGGCCAGGGCCGCGCCGGGGGCGCCGTCGCCGATCAGCACGAGCCCGGCGACGTGCGGCCATTGCCGCGCGAGCGGCGCCCGCAACGGTCCGGCGGGGAAGGGCAGGCCGTTGCCGAGGCCCGCGCCGCCGTCGACGACGGCGAGCGAGAGCGTCTTGGTCAGGCTCGGATTCTGCAACCCGTCGTCCATGACGATGACGTCGGCGCCGGCGTCCGCGCAGAGCCGGGCGCCGGCCGGGCGGTCGCGGGCGACGATGGCGGCGGCGGCGGCCGCGAGCAGAAGCGGCTCGTCCCCGGTCTCCTCCGCGCCGTGCCGCGCCGGATCGACGACGAGCGGCCCGGCGAGCCGTCCGCCGTAGCCGCGGCTGAGGAAGGCGGGCCGGCGCCCGAGATCTTGCAGGAACCGGGCGAGCGCCAGCGCGGTCGGCGTCTTGCCGGCCCCGCCGAGGGTGAAGTTTCCGACGCACAGGATCGGGCAGGGGCCCGCCTTGCCGGGGCGGTCCATCCGGTTGGCGGCGAGGCCGCCGTAGAGGTGCCCGGCCGGCGCCAGCAGCCGGGCGAGGGGATGGCTCGGCGGCCGGGACCAGAAGCCGGGCGGGCGCATCCGCGAGCCTCAGCCGCGCTCGCGCGCCGACAGCTTCATCTGCGCGACGTAGGGTTCGAGGACGGCGAAGGTGCGCCCCACGGCCCCCTCGAACGGCAGGAGCGCGGCCTGACCCCGGGCGGCCATCGCCGCGAGGCGATGCGGGTCGGCGACCAGTTCGGCCACGCTCGCGACCATCGTCTCCTCGTCGGTGACCGGACGGGCCCCGCCCCCGGTGTCGAGGGCGCCGTAGGGTTCGTGGAAATTGTGAACGTGCGGCCCGTGCAGGATCGCGCTTTCCAGGCGCACCGGCTCGATCGGGTTCTGGCCGCCATGCGGCACCAGCGAGCCGCCGAGGAAGACGAGCGGGCAGAGGCGGTAGAACAGGCCGAGTTCGCCCAGCGTATCGGCGACGTAGATGTCGATCGACGGCAGCGGGCGCCCGCCCTTGGCGCGCCGGCTCACCCGCAGCCCGGCGTCGGCGGCGACCTGGGCCACCTCCTCGCCGCGGCGGGGATGGCGCGGCACGATCACCGTCAGCAGGCGGGGAAAGCGCGGCTTCAGCCGGGCATGGACGCGGGCGACGATCTCGTCCTCGCCGGCATGGGTGCTCGCCGCGACCCAGACCGGCCGGTCGCCGATCATGTCGCCGAGATAGGCGAGTTGCTGGGCATCCGCCGGCGGCACGGCCGAATCGTATTTGAGGTTGCCGACCACGCTGATGCGCGGCGCGCCGAGCCGGGCGAAGCGCTCGCCGTCCTGACGGGTCTGCACGAGGCAGACGGCGATGCGCGACAGGAGCGCCCGGGCGGTGCCGGGCGAGCGGGTCCAGGCCCTGAACGAGCGCTCGGACATCCGGCCGTTGACGAGCACCAGCGGGATGCCGCGGCGGTGCAGCGAGACGATGGTGTTGGGCCAGATCTCGGATTCGGCGACGATGGCGAGATCGGGCTGCCAGTGCCCGAGGAAGCGCTCGATCCAGCGCGGCGCGTCGAGGGGCATGTACTGGTGCACGGCACCGGCCGGCAGGCGCTTGCTCAGGAGGTCGGCGGCGCTGCGCGTGCCCGTGGTGACGAGCACCGAGCAGCCGCGGGCGATCATGCCCTCGACCAGCCCGACGAGGGAGAGCGCCTCGCCGATGCTCGCCCCGTGCATCCAGACGAGATGCCCCACCGGCCGGGCCCGGCCCGGCAGGCCGCGGCGCTCGCGCAGCCGGCCGGGATCCTCCTTGCCCCGGCGCGAGCGCCACGCCAGCAGGCCGGCAATCGCCGGTTCGCCGAGATACAGCCCGTAGCGGTAGGCGCGCAGCGCAACGGGCAGCTTCGGCACCCTCACGCCGGGCTGCCCTGCGATTCGGGAAGCGGGGTGGGGCGATGGCCGACCCGGTCGGGCCGGCCGACCAGGGTATAGGCGCGGTCGTGGACCCGGTTCAGTTCCGCCTGCACGCGCTGCCGAAGGGCGTCGGCGGCCTCGGGCGTGACCTCGCGCGGAACGAAGACCGGCTCGCCGAACACCATGGCGCCCCGGCCGAAGGGCAGGCCGAGGCAGGCCCGGTCCCAGGAATTGAAGCGGATGTGCCGGCTGGTCACCACCGCCACCGGCACGATCGGGCAGCCGGAGAAGCGCGCGAGCATGACGATGCCCGCGTCGCAGACCCGCGAGACCTTGGGCACGTCGGCCGAGAAGGCGACGGTCTCGCCGCCCTTCAGCGCCTTCACCATGGCGCGCAATCCCTCGGCGCCGCCCTTGGCGCGGGCGTCGCGCACCGCGCGCCCGCGGGCACCGGAGGCGCGCATCACCCGCACCCCCATCCGGGTCAGGGCGATGGTGTTGATGTTGCCGTCCGGCGAGCGGGAGATGATCGTCGCGACCCGGTCCTGCGGCCGGCGCATGAACGAGATCATGATGTGCTGGCCGTGCCACATCGCGGCGATGAACGGCCCGAACGCGTCGAGGCGCGCATAGGCGTCCGCCGGCTCGACGGTGAAGCGGTTGGTGCGCCGGACGAGCCGGAGATAGCCCGAGGCGGCGATGCCGAGCACCCGCTGGACGCCGGGCTTGCGGCCGATGGTCTTGATCAGGCCCATGGGTCGGACCGCTCTGCCCCGCTTCACTGGTTGCCCGAGGCCGGCCGTTCTCCGCGCCGATGCGGCGCGGGTCGGTCGGACGGCGGCTGTCTAGCCCCGGCCCTGCGGCCGGGCAACGGACCCGACGTCTCAGCTTAACTTAAGTTATGACATGTTCGGCGCGGCCGGTCACCCACATCGCTGCGGCAGGGTGACCGAATGTTGACGCGGACGCGCGTTGCCGCGATGCGGTGGCCCCCATGTTCCGCCTCGCTCACCTCACCGACCCGCATATCGGGCCGCTGCCGCGGCCTCGCCTGCGCCAGCTCCTCAGCAAGCGGGCGACCGGCTACGTCAACTGGCGCCGGGGCCGCGGGCGCCACCACGACATGGACCTCCTCGGCGCCCTCGTCGCCGATCTGCACGGCCAGGGGGCCGATCACGTCGCCTGCACCGGCGACCTGTGCAATCTCGGCCTGCCGGACGAGTGGGCGACCGCCCGCCTCTTCCTGGAAGCCCTGGGCCCGGCGGAGCGGGTCAGCTTCGTGCCGGGCAACCATGACGCCTATGTCCGCGGCTCGCTGGAGGGTCTGCTCACGGCCTGCGGCGAGTGGACCGCGGCCGACGACGGGCAGGCCCGCACCTTCCCCTATCTGCGCCGGCGCGGGCCGCTCGCCCTGATCGGGCTGTCCTCGGCGATCCCGACCAAGCCGTTCGTGGCGAGCGGGCGGCTCGGCCCGGTTCAGATCGCCGCGGCCGAGCGCCTGCTGCGGGATCTCGCCGGGATGCCGGAACGCCCCTGCCGCGTGGTGATGATCCACCACCCGCCCCATCCCGGCGGCGCGGCTTCCGGGCGGGAACTGAAGGACGCGGCCGATTTCGCGGCGATGATCGGCCGGGCCGGTGCCGACCTGATCCTGCACGGGCACAATCATGTCGGCACGGTCGCCCATATCGCCGGGCCGGAGGGTCGGCGGGTGCCGGTGGTGGGCGCGCCCTCGGCCTCGGCGCGCACCCTGCTCACCAACCGGCGCGCCTCCTACTACCTCTACACCATCGTCCCGGGTGAGAACGCCTACCGCATCGGCGTGACCGAGCGCGGCCTCGACGAGGCGGGCGGCATCGGTGCGTTGTCGGGCTTCGACATCGAGACGCCGCCGGCCGACCGCTTCGGTCGGGTTCATCGGCCGCGCCTGCCCCGTGCCTGAGCTTCGTGCGGGTCGAGGAATTCGCGCTCCGCTCAGCCGAGCCCCATCTTCGCGAGACCGCTGGCGCGGGGCAACGGGCGCAGCAGGCTCTTCACCTGCGAGAACGGCCGCGGCCGGTTGATCACCTCGTCGAGCCGCGACCACAGGGTCTTGGGCGAGAACGGCTTGGCGATGATCTCGTTGACGCCGAGCGCGATCGCCCGGTCGACGACGTTGCGGCGCGGCTGGGCCAGCATCAGGATGATCGGCACCGTCGGCGAGGGCGAGGTGGCCGGCGTGCGGGCCAGCCGGATGAACTCCTCCCCCGACAGGATCGCCAGATCCCAATCGATGATGGTGAGGTCCGGCTTGCTCTCGGCCAGCACGCCGAGCGCTTCCGCGCCGTCGGGCGCCTCCAGCACGCGCTTGATGCCGACGCGCATCAGCATGTCGCGCACGATGCGGCGAATGTAGAGGCTCTCGTCCACGACGAGGGCGGAGAGATCCGGGAAGGTCGGGGTTGCGATCATCGGCAGCGCTTCGGATCCCATCCTAGGCACGCGCCGGTTTGCGCTTTCCTAAGGCGCTGCCGCCGCCCCGGAATCCTTCGCGGAGAATCGAACGCGCCCGTCAAGCTTGCGGACAATCCGGATTCGCCGCTCTCGCACGGCCCAAAGGGGGGACTTATCGCAGTTTCACCGCGAAAATGCGGAGCCCGAAGCACGGATCGGTTAGAAGATCCTTGCGGTATGGACGGGATTGCGTCAGACCTGAGGCATTGCTCCCGGTGGCCGCAGCCGGGGGGATGATAGTGCGGGGCGTGGGCTGTCTCGAGATAGCGCGCACGCGGTATTCGAGAACTTGGCGGGCGGACGGTTTTTGCGAGCTTTCAATGGGACGTGGTCGTGATTTCAGGGGGCCGCAGAAGCGCGGCTTCGACGAGGGTGGTGCCGAGCCGCGGTGGCCGGACGAACTGCCCCCGAACAGCGGTGGATACGGTGGCGGCGGTGACCGCTTCGGCGGCGGCGGCAACCGCTTCGGCGGTGGTGGCGGCGGTTTCGGTGGCGGCGGCGGTTTCGACCGCGGTCCGGCCCGCGGCGCGCCGGCGGCCCCGACGGGCCCGGAGCGGGACGCCACGGTGAAGTGGTTCAACAAGGAGAAGGGCTTCGGCTTCGTGGAGCTCGGCGACGGCTCCGGCGATGCCTTCCTCCACATCCGCGCGGTCGAGGCCGCCGGTCACGACGACCTCCTGCCCGGCACCCGCCTGACGGTCCAGACCGCTCAGGGCCAGAAGGGCCCGCAGGTCACGGCCGTGAACAGCGTCGACACCTCCACGGCCGAGGCGGCTCCGCCGCGGCGCGAGGCGGGCCCCCGCTTCGGCGGCGGCGGCGGCGACCGGTTCGGTGGTGGCGACCGCTTCGGCGGCGGCCGTGACCGCTTCGGTGGCGGCGGTGGCGGCGGCGGACGCTTCGCGTCCGGCCCGTCGGTCGAGATGACCGGCACCGTGAAGTGGTACGATCCGGCCAAGGGCTTCGGCTTCGTCTCGGTCAACGACGGCGGCAAGGACGTGTTCGTGCACCGCTCCGCCCTGTCGCGCGCCGGCCTCGACTCCCTCGCCGAGGGCCAGCAGGTCACCCTCGGCGTGGTCGAGGGCCAGAAGGGCCGCGAGGCACAGAGCATCAGCGTCGATTACTGATCGACGTATCCCGGACGACGGAAGCGGCGGCCTCGGGGCCGCCGTTTTCTTTTGGCCCGGTCGTGGCAGGCTTCGATGGCGAAGGGGATGCGATGCGGCGGATGGCGAGCGCGGTCGGCCTGCTCCTGTCGATGGCGATTCCGGCTGCGGCAGAGGACTTCACCGGCTTCTACGCTGGCGTGAATGCGGGCTGGGCGTTCGAGCGCGGTCGCGATGCACCTTCGGAAACCGGGCCTGGCCTCACCGGCTCGGCGAGACCGGAGGAGGGCCTGCCGCCGAGCGTGGCGCGGATGCAGGAGCACCGGCTGCCGGACCCCTCGAAATCGGCCCGCGGACGCTGAGTCTCACCGATCGATCCGGTTTTCGGGTTATCCCACCGATGCGGGTGCGCGAAACCGAAACCGTTGCGGTCCTGGATGGCTTCGCCTGACGGCTCGCAATGACGGTGCGGGTCTGTTCCTCCGTCATTGCGAGGCGAAGCCGAAGCAATCCAGCACCGCGCCGAGTGCAGAATGAGGCCGTCACGTCACCGAAACCCTGCCTGCCGGCAACGCCGGCCACACCTCGCCTCGACGGCGGGGCGAGCTCGGTGCCGTCAGCCCCTGCGGGCGTGTCGCTCGGACACCAGCGCGAAGGCGAGGCGGGCGGTCTGGACCTCGCCGCCTTCCGGGCGGCCGGGCTTGGTCGCGGGGTTCCAGCCGAAGAGATCGAAATGCACGTGCGCCCGGGTCCGGGGGGCGAAGCGGCGCAGGAACAGGGCGGCGGTGATCGCTCCGGCGAAGGGGCCGCCGGGCGCGTTGTTGAGGTCGGCGACCTTCGAATCGAGCAGGCTCGCGTAGGGGGCGTGCAGCGGAAGGCGCCAGACCGGATCGTTGACGCGCTCGCCCGCCGCCGCCACCGCCTGCGCCAGCGCCGCGTCCTCGGTGAAGAAAGCCGGCAGGTCGGGACCGAGCGCGACGCGGGCGGCTCCGGTCAGCGTCGCGAAATCGATGAGGAGGTCCGGTGCGTCCGCGTCGGCCAGGGTCAGGGCATCGACGAGGATCAGCCGGCCCTCCGCGTCGGTGTTGCCGATCTCGACGGTGAGGCCGGCGCGGGAGCGGATCACGTCGCCGGGGCGGAAGGCGTCGCCGGCGATCGCGTTCTCGACGCTCGGCACGATCAGCCGCAGCCGGACGGCCAAGCCGGCGCCCATGATCATCTCGGCGGCGGCGAGCGCCGCGGCCGCCCCGCCCATGTCCTTCTTCATCAGGAGCATGTTGGAGGCGGGCTTGACGTCGAGGCCGCCGGTATCGAACACGACGCCCTTGCCGACGAGCGTCACCCGCGGCGCCTCGGCCGGGCCCCAGGTCAGGTCGATGAGCCGCGGCGCCCGGGGCGAGGCGGCGCCGACGGCGTGGACGAGAGGGAATCCTTTCTCCAGGTCCGCGCCCAGGGTGACGGAGACCGCCGCGCCGAACCGCTCGGCGAGGGCCCGGACGGCCCCTTCGAGTTCGGCCGGTCCGAGGTCGTTCGCGGGTGTGTTGACGAGGTCGCGTCCGGATGCGACCGCCGCCGCGACCCGCCCGAGCGCCGCCGCATCGACGCCCTCGGGGGCGACGAGGCGCGGGCGCGGCTTGCCCGGCTTGCGGTAGCGCTCGAACCGGTAGCTGCCGAGCAGCCACGCCAGGGCCGCCTCGCCCGCGTCGAAGCCGTCGGACGGCTCGAAGCGGTAATCGCCGGAGGGGAGGGCGGCCGGCAGCTTGCCGGCGAGAAAGCGGTCGCGGGCCGGCGCCTGCCCCTCGCCGAGGCCGAGCAGGACCAGTCCCAGTGCGCCGGTCTCGCCCGGCAGCAGCGCCACGCTGCCGGCCTGCGGCGCGAAGCCGGTGGCGGCGGCGAAGCGGCGCTGAAGCGACGGCAGCGCCGCCTCGACGGCCGGCCAATCCTCGGCCGTCACGCAGCGGATCGAAACCGCGTCGGCAGCGGCATCGAGGAGCGCGGGCTCCTCCTGAACGCGAGTGTCCGTCATGGAAAACAAGCTTAACCGGCCATTAGGGTTAACGTTCTATCACCCCGCCATCGGCACGGCGCAAGCGCCGCCTGTTTGCGGAGACGATCGAGATGACCGGCACCTGCGGCGCGCTCCCGAGCCGGCCCGGCGCAGTCCTGACCCGGCGCCTGCTCGCGCTCGCCCTGATCGGACTCGGCCTCGCCGGCTGCCAGAGCCGCTCGCCCGAGACCACGGGCTCGATCGGCGGCCTCGGCCTGCTCGGGGCGGACCGCCCCGGGCGCTCGGCCCGCGCCGAGATCGATGCCCTGGCCGCGCGCTACGCGTCGGAGCCGGGGGACGTGCGCAACGCCATGCGCTACGCCGCGGCCCTGCGGGCGACCGACCAGAAATCCCAGGCCGCCGCGGTGATGCAGCAGGTCGCCCTGCGCAATCCGAAGGACAAGGCGGTGCTCGCGGCCTACGGCAAGAGCCTCGCCGATGCCGGGCGCTATCAGGAGGCCAACGAGGTTCTCCAGAACGCCCACAGCCCGGCCCAGCCCGATTGGCGCGTGCTCTCGGCGCAGGGCATGGTGGCCGACCAGACCGGCGATCACGCCCGCGCCCAGGGCCTCTACGACGCCGCCCTCAAGATCGTCCCGAACGAGCCGCGCGTCCTGTCGAATCTGGGCCTGTCCTACGCGCTCGCCCGCCATCTCGACGCGGCGGAGACGACCCTGCGCCTGGCCGCCGCCCAGCCCGGGGCCGATGCCCGGGTCCGCCAGAACCTCGCCCTCGTGCTCGGCCTGAAAGGCCGCTACGACGAGGCCGAGCGCGTGCTGACGCAGGATCTCGGTCCGGCGGAAGCGGCGGCCAACGTGGCGGAACTGCGCGCCATGGCTGCCCGGCGCAGCGGCCCGAAGACGGCGCAGGCATCGAGCCAGCCCCTCGACCAGCCCCCCGGTCGGCAGCTTGCGCGGACGGCGATCCGGTAAGCGGAAGATCTTCGCCCTCCGACCTTGACGAATCCGGTGGGTCTCTCCTATAGGCTCGCCACTTCCATGGGACTCCGCCGGTATCGATTGTCGCGAGGGTTCGACGCCCTCGGCGCGAGAGCCGTGTGGCATTGCCGAAACGCTTCAGCGCCGAGACCCGGCCCAACGTTGACAGGACTGTAACGATGTCGCGTCGCTGCGAACTCACGGGCAAGGCCGTTCAGGTCGGTCACCTCGTGAGCCACTCGAACCGGAAGACCAAGTGCCGGTTCCTGCCGAACCTCTGCAACGTCACGCTGCAGTCGGAGGCCCTCAACCGCCGCGTCCGCCTGCGGGTGACCGCTCACGCCCTGCGCTCGGTCGAGCACCGCGGCGGCCTCGACGCCTTCCTCATCAAGGCCCGCGAGATCGAGCTGTCGCAGACCGCCCGCCTGCTCAAGCGCGACATCGAGAAGAAGCTCGCCGAGGCCGCGACGCCCGCCGCGGCGTAAGCGCCCGGGCTCGTCGCAGCCCGATCCGTCCGGAAAATTCGGGAGGCCACCGGTCGCGCACGGGCGCCCGGTGGCCTTTTCCGTTCGACGAGGCACCTGTCGACAGGACATGTCCGACCGATGACGGCGCTCACCCTGATCATCCCGATCTTCGGCCTCGTGCTCGTCGGCTGGCTGGCCTCGCTGGCGAAGATCATCTCCGAGCGGGTCGGGGAGGGATTGTCGGAATACGTCTTCTCCCTGGCCGTGCCGGCGCTGATCGTCTCGACGCTGACGCGGCCGGGCCTGACCGGCGAGATCGCCTGGGGCTACTGGGTCAGCTATTTCGGCGGAGCGGCGGTCGCCTGGGCCGCCGGTTCGCTGATCGGGCGCCGCACCGAGGGCGTGGACCGGCGCGGCGCCGTGCTGCACGGCTTCGCCGCCAGCCAGTCGAACACGGTCTTCGTCGGCGTGCCGATGATTCTCCAGGCCTACGGCGAATCGGGTGCCTTCCCGCTGTTCATGCTGCTCGCCGTCCACCTGCCGCTGATGATGGGTGCGGCGACCTTCCTGATCGAATCGGAGGGCGGTCGCCCGTTGGGCCAGCGGCTGAAGGCGCTCGGCCTCGTGCTCGCCAAGAACCCGATCTTCCTGGCGCTCGCCGTCGGCATGGCGATGAAGGCGACGGGGCTCTCGCTCTCCGGCATCCCGAAGGCGCTGGTCGACTCGCTCGGCGGCACCGCCTCGACCTGCGCGCTGATCGCGCTGGGTGCCGGGCTGACCCGCTACAAGGTGCTGCACGATCTCGCCGGCGCGAGCGTGGTCGCGGCGCTCAAGCTCGGGCTGCACCCGCTCGCGGTCTACCTCCTCGCCTTCCACGTCTTCACCATGCCGCCGGCCTATGCCGGTGTCGCCGTTCTGTTCGCGGCGATGCCGGTGGGCATCAACGCCTACCTGCTCGCCATGCGCTACAGGAGCGAGCAGGGCCTCGTCGCCGCCGCCGTGCTGGTCTCGACGCTGGCTGCCGCCGCCACCACGGTGGGATGGCTCTTGGCGCTCGGGCGGGGATAGTTTTCCGGAGTTCGCTCGATCCAACCCTCGCCCTCAGGATGAGGGCGGCGGAGGGGACGATCGTCTCTGACAAGCCCTTCGCAGCAATGGGCCGGGGCAATCGCGTTGACCCCGGCCCGCCCGCTCCATAGGTTGCCCGCTCTCGCGCCCCGGCCCGGATGGCCGGCGCGGCGCCCGTCTCGACCCCGAAAAGCCTTGTCCGATGTCCGCGCCCCTTCGTCTCGACCCCGATATCCTGGAGGCTGCCGTCTCCGCCGCCGCCTGGCCGTTCGAGGAGGCGCGCAAGCTCGTGGCGCGGCTGGAGAGGAAGCCGAAGGGCGAGGTGCTGTTCGAGACCGGCTACGGCCCCTCGGGCCTGCCGCATATCGGCACCTTCGGCGAGGTCGCCCGCACCTCGATGGTGCGCCACGCCTTCCGCGTGCTGACCAGGGACGCGGTGCCGACCCGGCTGATCGCCTTCTCGGACGACATGGACGGCCTGCGCAAGGTTCCGGACAACGTGCCGAACCGCGAGCAACTGCGCGACGCGCTCAACCTGCCGCTGACGAAGGTGCCCGATCCGTTCGGCACGCATGAGAGCTTCGGCCACCACAACAACGCGGAGCTGCGCCGCTTCCTCGACGCCTTCGGCTTCGACTACGAGTTCCGCTCGGCCACCGAATGCTACCGCTCCGGCGTGTTCGACGACGCGTTGCGCCTCGTGCTGGAACGCTACGATGCGGTGATGGCGATCATGCTGCCCTCGCTGCGGGCCGAGCGCTCGGCGAGTTACTCGCCGTTCTTGCCCGTCCACCCCGTCACCGGCCACGTCATGCAGGTGGCGATCGACGCGGTGCGGCCTTCGTCCGGCACCATCGTCTGGCGCGACCCGGCGACGGGCGAGGCCTACGAGACGCCGGTGACCGGCGGCCACGCCAAGCTGCAATGGAAGCCCGACTGGGCGATGCGCTGGGTCGCGCTCGGCGTCGATTACGAGATGGCCGGCAAGGACCTGATCGATTCGGTCAAGCTCTCGGGCCAGATCGCCCGCGCGCTCGGCGCCGAGCCGCCGGAAGGCTTCAACTACGAACTCTTCCTCGACGAGAAGGGCCAGAAGATCTCGAAGTCGAAGGGCAACGGCCTGACCATCGACGAGTGGCTCACCTACGCCACGCCCGAGTCGCTCGCGCTGTTCATGTACAACAAGCCGCGCGAGGCCAAGCGCCTGTTCTTCGACGTGATCCCGCGCCACGTCGACGAGTACGACAATTTCCTGGGCCGCTTCGCCGGCCAGGAGGCGAAGCACCGGCTCGGCAACCCGGTCTGGCACCTGCACGCGGGCGCACCGCCGGCGGTCGAGACGATCGACGATGCCGGCACCACCCTGTCGTTCGGCATGCTCCTGAACCTCGTCGCCGTGGCCAATGCCGAGGACGAGGCGGTGCTGTGGGGCTTCATCCGCCGCTACGCCCCGAGCGTCGGGCCGGACACGCATCCGCGGCTCGCCGGCCTCGTGACGCGGGCGCTCGCCTACTATCGCCACTTCGTACGGCCGCAGAAGCAGTACCGCGCCCCGACCGAGGAGGAGGCCGCGGCCCTGCGCGACCTCGCCGACACGCTGAAGAATCAGGAGGGCTCGACCGATCCGGAGGCGTTGCAGGCGGTGGTCTACGAGGTCGGCCGGCGCCACTTCCCCGACCTCTCGGGCAAGGCCAAGAGCCCGGACGGCCGGCCGGGCGTGTCGAAGACGTGGTTCGCCTCGATCTACACCGTGCTGTTCGGCGAGGCGCAGGGACCGCGCTTCGGCTCGTTCATCGCGCTCTACGGCGTGGCCGGCACCCGGGCACTGATCGAGAAGGCGTTGAGCGGCGCGCTGGTGGCCGAGCACGCGGCCTTCCTGACGGACCGCAAGGCCGCGGCTGAGTGAGCATGGGGTGGGGCGGCATGGGTCGGATGAGGGCATCGGCAGGCATCTTCGGCATCCTCGCCGCCCTGTTCGGCAGTTCCGCCTCGGCGCAGGTCGGGCAGGGCATCAAGGCCTATGCCCGGGGCGACTATCCGGCGGCGATGCGCGCCTTCGAGGCGGGCGCGGCGAAGGGCGACCCGCAGGCGCTCTACAATCTCGGCGTCGCCTACGCGGAGGGACGCGCCGTGCCGGCTGATCCGGCCCGCGCCTTCGACTACTACCGGCAGGCGGCGGAGGGCGGCAGCGTGCTCGCCGCCTTCAACTTGGGCCAAGCCTATCGCAAGGGGCAGGGCACCGCGCCCGACCCCACCCAGGCCGCCCGCTGGTACGAGTGGGCGGCCAAGCGCGGCCACTACAAGGCCGGCAACGAACTCGGCATCCTCACCATCGAGGGCAAGGGCGTGCCGCGCGATCCGGTCGAGGGCATGGCCTGGATCTACCCGGCCACCCACGCCTCGATCATGGACGAATCCGCCATGGCCAACGCGATCCAGGCCGCGGGCCTGCTCGACCGGGCCCAGATCCAGGAGGCGCAGGCGCGGGGAAAAACCTACTTCCAGCGCTACATCGCGCCGAATCAGGCGGTGGTGAAGGCGATCTCCGCGCGCTGATGCCCCTTATCGGAGCCGTCGCCTGTCGCGCCCCTCCGCCCGCCCGACAGCGAAGACGGCTCCTGCTCGTAGCCAGACCGGATCGGCGGAGCGCGCCTCGCCGCCGGCCAACCCGCGAGCCGGCCGAATGGTCCCGCCTTCCCGCATACGAGCAGGGGGAGGCGGCGGGATCGGAGGCTCGGCATCGCGGTGCGGCGGTTTACAGGGCGGGAGCCGCCCGGTATCACCCCCGGCCACACCGACATACGGGTTTCACACCAGATGCGCGCCGAGATCGAGCAGGCCTCGGATGCCGCCAAGCAGTCTATAGGGCTGCTGAGGAGGCATCTTTGACTGGGATACCGTCGATAAACGTCTCGCGGAGCTGAACGCGGCTTCCGAGAACCCCGACCTCTGGAACGATCCGGAGGCCGCACAGAAGGTCATGCGCGAGCGCCAGGAGCTCGACGAGGCCGTCACCGCGATCAGGAAGCTCGAACAGGATCTCGAGGACGCCGCGACCCTGATCGAACTCGGCGAGATGGAGGGCGACCAAGCCTCCATCACCGAGGGCGAGGCGGCGATCAAGGCGATCGAGAAGGAGGCCGCGAGCCGTCAGGTCGAGACCCTGCTCTCGGGCGAGGCCGACGGCTTCGACACCTATCTCGAAGTCCATGCCGGCGCCGGCGGCACCGAGAGCCAGGACTGGGCCAACATGCTCCAGCGCATGTATGGCCGTTGGGCCGAGCGGCGGAAGTTCAAGGTCGACATCGTCGAGATGACCGACGGCGAAGAGGCCGGGATCAAGGGCGCCACGCTCCTGATCAAGGGCCACAACGCCTATGGCTGGCTCAAGACCGAGTCGGGCGTGCACCGGCTGGTGCGGATCTCGCCCTACGATTCGAACGCGCGGCGGCACACCAGCTTCGCATCGGTCTGGGTCTATCCGGTCATCGACGACCGGATCGAGATCGAGATCAAGGAATCGGACTGCCGCATCGACACCTACCGCTCGTCGGGCGCGGGCGGGCAGCACGTCAATACGACCGATTCGGCGGTGCGCATCACGCACAACCCGACCGGCATCGTCGTGGCCTGCCAGCAGGAGCGCTCGCAGCACAAGAACCGGGCCACCGCCTGGAACATGCTGCGCGCCCGCCTCTACGAGGCCGAGCTGAAGAAGCGCGAGGAGAAGGCCAACGCCGAGGCCGCCTCGAAGACCGATATCGGCTGGGGCCACCAGATCCGTTCCTACGTGCTCCAGCCCTATCAGTTGGTGAAGGACCTGCGCACCGGCACGCAATCGACCGACCCGGACGAGGTGCTCGACGGCGACCTCGACCCGTTCATGGAAGCCTCGCTGGCGCAACGCGTCTACGGCGGCGGCGAGGCGGTCGAGGATATCGACTGATTTTTTGACATCCTCCGCGATCCCGGAAGGCTGCCGGACGCGACAGCCCTGTCCGGCCCCCGTTGCGCATTGGATCGCTTCGGCTTCGCGATCCTGCCGGCGAACGGTGTCGGACCGATCGAAAGCGTTGTCCGGCTTGCGTCGCGATCCTGGATTGCTTCGCCTGGCGGCTCGCAATGACGGGGTGAATTTGCCTCATCCGTCATTGCGAGGCTTCAGCCGAAGCAATCCAGACCGCGACGAGAGCCGAACGATCCGCTCACCTCGCCGCCGTTCCGTTCGCCGGCAGGATCGGCTTCGCCTCGCACGACGCCTGAACCTCGGCGGCCGATCAGTTCGCGAAGACGAGCTCTGCCCCCGCGCGCAGAAACCGCTGCGGATCGATCGGCTCGCCGTCGATGCGGGTCTCGTAGTGCAGGTGGGTGCCGGTGGAGCGGCCGGTCGAGCCGGCGAAGCCGACCACCGCCCCCGCCTCGACCCGCTGACCGACCGAGGCCGCGGTGCCCGACAGGTGCGCGTAGCGGGTGACGAGGCCGCGGCCGTGGTCGATCTCGACCATGTTGCCGTAGCCGCCGGCGGACTCGACCGCCGTCACGCGTCCGGCGGCGGCGGCGCGGACCGGGGCGCCGGTCTCGGCACGCATGTCGACGCCGGTATGCAGGGCGTAGCCGCGGGTGAACGGGTCGAGCCGGGCACCGAAGCTGCTGGTGAAGGCGATCTCGCCCGGCAGCGGCTGGCGGAAGGGCAGGGCGGCGGCGACCCGGCGCAGATGCGCCTCCTCCTCGATCCGGCGCCGGGCATCGGCAAGCGCGCGGTCGAAGGCATCGCCGCCGAGCGGCACGAGCGGGCCGCCGACGCCGTCCTTCGGCGGATCGAACCGGGCGGGCGACAGGCCGGTCCGGGCGATCAGGTCCCGGAACCGCTCGGCGCTGAGCCCGGCCTGCCGGGCCGCGCCGGCCACCGCACGGGACTGGTTCTCGGCGAGCCGGTCGAGGGAGTCTTCGAGCCGCGTCATGCGGGCGGCCGCCCCCTGTCCGGCCTCGGCCCGGTCCTCGCCGCCCTTGCGCAATTCCGGCGTCGGGAACGGCTTCCGGACACGCGGCGCCGGAGAATCGACCTGCGCCGCGGCGCCGGCGAGGCCGGAGAGCTGGCCCTGTCGCGTCTCGATCAGCGACTGCCGCTCGGCGAGCGCCGCGAGCCGGCTCTCGATGCTGCCGCGGGCGGCGCTGCGCTCGGCGGCCGACCGGTCGAGGGCGAGTTGGAGCACGCCGAGCCGCTCCTCGTAGGCGAACTGCATCGCGCTCTGGCGCGAGACGAAGCGGGCCAGCATCTCGTCGTGGAAGACGAGATAGTAGCTCGCCGCCGCAGCCCAGAGCGTGGACAGGGCGAGCCCGGTGCCGAGGCCGAGCACGAGCCGGCTGGCGAAGGGGGCGGGGACGCCGGCGGCACGGCCGGCCCTGGCAATCGTCGGCATGATGCGTCGGGCGCTCGGTAACGTCCGACGATCACAGCCGATCAAGGTTAACGAAGGCTGATACCAGCCGGCGATGAGGATCACTCATCGTCGGCTGCCCCCGCGACCGCGGGGCGGCGGCCATCCGCCGGATGCGCGGGCGGCCTCCAGCACCTCCTCGACATGGCCCGGCACCTTCACCTTGCGCCAGATCCGGGCGATGCGGCCCTCGCCGTCGATCAGCAGGGTGGTGCGCTCCACGCCCATGTACGTGCGGCCGTACATGCTCTTCTCGACCCAGACGCCGTAGGCCTCCAGCATCGACTTGGTCTCGTCGGAAGCGAGCGGAAAGGTCAGCCCGTACTTCGCGCGGAACTTGTCGTGGCTCTTCACGGAATCGGGCGAAACACCGATCACCCGCGCGCCCGCGGCGGCGAAGGCCTCGCCCTGGGCGTTGAAGTCCTGGGCCTCCAGGGTGCAACCGCTCGTGTCGTCCTTGGGGTAGAAATAAAGCACGATCTTGTGACCGCGCAGATCCTCCAGGGAGAGGGTCTCCCCGCCCGCTCCGGGTAACGAGAACAGGGGTGCGGGTTCGCCGGGTTCGAGCGGCATTTCGCCTTCCTTTCGGCCGATTGATGGTGTGCCTGATCCCATGCACGCATCCCTCCGGGCACGCCATGCCGGAGAGGCGGAAATCCTGAGGACAGACGCCGCGGCAAACGGACCTCCGCCCGAACCCGAGGGTGCAGCAGCGAACGAGTGATGGATCAGGAAACGGCCAGGACCCTGCTCCAGGAGGCGGTCGAGAGCACGCCGCCGCCCAAGGCGCGGCGACGGCGCCGCCGGCCGCTGCTGTGGAGCGCGATGCTCCTCGTCTTCCTGTTCGGGCTCGGCGGCGGCCTCGTCTTTCTCCGGCTGTCGCAGGGACCGCTGCGCATCGACGGGCTGACGCAGCGCGTCGCGGAGGCGATCGCCGGCAGCGTCGGCTCGGGCTGGCGGGTGGAGCTGCGCGACAGCGCCCTCGAACTCGATTCCGAATCCTCCCTGGCGCTACGGGTCGGCGGGCTCGACGTCTACAATCCGGAGGGCGCCCTGGTGGTACGGGCGCCGCTGGCGGTGGTCAGCCTCGATACCTGGGGGCTGCTGCGCCTCTCGGTGCAGCCGCGCTCGATCGAGTTCCGCGACATCCAGATGACGGCGCTGGTGCACGGCGACGGCTCGATCGCCTTCGCCGCCTCGGCGCCGGCCCAGGCCGACGCGGCCAAGCCCCACACCCTGCCGAGCGTCGATGCCGCCCGCGGCACCGTCTCGCCGGTCTCGGCGGCGGTCGCCTCGATCTTCGGCGTCGTGCTCGATCCGGCCGGCGTCATCGGCGCTCTCGACCGGGCGCGGATCACCGGCGGGCGCCTGACCCTGATCGACGACGCCGACCATCGGGCCACCTTCGAGCGGGTGAACGGCCTGTTCCGCCGCGGCGCCAGCGACGGCGCCCGGGTGTTCGAACTGCGCATCGACGGCCCCAACGGCGAGTGGCGCTTCGGCGGCCGCGTCCACGAGGCGGGAGAGGGGCGGCGCGCGGGCGTCATCACCCTGGACGACCTGCCCGTCACCGATCTGCTGCTGCTGTCCGGTCACTCGAAGCTGCCGGTCGAGACCGACCTGAAGGTGTCGGCCAAGGCCGACGTGTCGCTGACGGGCGGGCGCATCGAAACGATGCAGGCGGAGGTGAAGACCGGCGAGGGCCTGTTCCTGATCGACGAGAAGGACTTCAACCCCGTCGTCGT
Source organism: Methylorubrum populi (assembly GCA_036946625.1). Taxonomy (NCBI): domain Bacteria; kingdom Pseudomonadati; phylum Pseudomonadota; class Alphaproteobacteria; order Hyphomicrobiales; family Methylobacteriaceae; genus Methylorubrum; species Methylorubrum populi. The sequence goes on along the minus strand of JAQIIU010000002.1, from coordinate 572,144 downwards.
CGACGCGCTGCGGGCCGAGGCGCGCTGGGACGAGGGTCGGCGCGCCCTCGACATCTCGGCCATCGACTACAAGGGCGGCGGCAACGCCGCGCATCTGACCGGCGCCTTCGCCATCGGTCCGCCCGGCGCCGAGGAGGCCTGGACCCTGGATTTCGGCGGCCGGGACGCGCTGCTGCGCGGCGCCGCCCGCACCGATCCGTCCTTCCGCCTCGGCGAGATCAAGGGGCGGGTGACCGGCCGGGCCGGCGGGGTGAACATCGAGTCGATCGCGATCTCCGGCGACGGCCTGAGCGGCCGCCTCAGCGGCACGGTCGGCACCCGGGCCGACGACGACGGCATCACGCTCCGCATCGAGGCCGGCGAGACGGACGGGCGCAAGGCTCTGCGGCTCTGGCCCGAGAACATCGCGCCGGCGGTGCGCAACTACCTCGTGGACGAACTGCGCGGCGGACGGCTCGACCGGGCCGACATCCAGGTCGACCTGAGCGGCCCGCAACTCGCCGCCGCGACCCGCGGCGATCCAATGCCGGACAGCGGACTGAACGCCACCTTCGCGGTGTCGAACGCGGCGCTCTCGATCTCGCAGGACGCGCCGCCCCTGAGCGCCGCCCGCGTCGCCGGCACCATCACCGGGCGCAGCACCACGATCCGGAACGCGACCGCGGAGATCCGCCTGTCCGACACGCGGGCGCTGACGCTCTCGGACGGCTCCTTCCTGATCCGCGATCCGCAGCCCGACAAGGTCGTCGCCCAGCTCGGCCTGCGCCTGGCCGGCTCGGCCGATTCGCTGGCGGCGCTGCTCGAAACCCCGATGTTCAGGGGGCTGACGGGCGCCGACATCGACCCCGGCGCGATCAAGGGGAAGGCGGACCTGCGCCTCGACGTGCCGCTCGACCTCAAGCACGTGCCCAACCTCGCCGAGATGCCGGTGACGCTCACCGGCTCGATCACCGATCTCTCGATGGAGAAGGCGGTCGGCAAGGACCGGTTCGAGGGCGGCCGCTTCGCGGTCTCGTTCGACCGCTCGGGCTTCGCCCTGAAGGGGGACGGCCGTCTGCTCGGCGCCCCGGTCGCCATCGACCTCAGGCAGTCCAAGCCCGGCAGCCCCGGCGAGGCCGTGGTCACGCTCTCCCTCGACGATGCCTTCCGGGCCAAGCGCGGCCTGCCGACGGCACCGCAGCTCGGCGGGGTCATTCCCGCCCGCGTCGTGGTGCCGGTCGGGCGCCCGGCCTCCGCCGGCAAGCCGCCGGCCCGGATCGAGGCCGACCTGACCCGCGCCTCGATCAACGGCCTGCTCCCCGGCTGGAGCAAGCCCGCGGGCAAGGCCGGCCGCCTCGCCTTCACCCTGATGGAGGGCGCCGGCGGCCTGATGGAGCTGCGCGACATCGCCCTCGACGCCGCCCCCGCGCTCGCTCGCGGCAGCGCCGCCATCTCGGCGGAGGGGAATCTGGAGCGGGCCGACCTCACCACGCTCAAGCTCTCGCCGGGTGACGACATGCGCGTCAGCCTCGACCGGGCCGGCTCGACCTACAAGGTCGCGGTGAAGGGGGCCGTGGTCGATGCGCGCCCGTTCCTCAAGAGCATGACCGGCGACGACAAGGGCGGCAAGGATCCGGGCAAGGACATCGAGGCGGATGTCGCCGCCAGCATCCTGTCCGGCTTCAACGGCGAATCGCTCACCAACGCGACGCTCAAGGCGAGCTTCAAGAACGGCGACCTGCGCAGCGCCCAGTTCAAGGGCCGGTTCGGCGCCGCCCCCCTCAACGCCGCCGTGGCGAAGAGCGAGCGCGGGCAGCCGCTGCTGACCCTCGAATCCGCCGATTCCGGCGCCACCTTGCGCTTCCTCGACATCTACAAGCGGATGTATGGCGGGCGGCTCGCCCTCAGCGTCTATCTCAACGACGGCCCCCAGGCCGGCGTCGTCCAGATCAAGGACTTCGCGCTGCGCAACGAGCCGGCCCTGTCGAGCATCGTCGCCCAGGCGCCGCCGCCCGCGGACGGCAGGCGGGCCGCCCCCAACGCCAACGATGTCGGCTTCGACAAGATGCGGGCGAACTTTACCCGAAACGGCGCGCGGGTGAGCTTTTCGGACGCGGCGATCTCCAACGCAGCGATGGGCTTCACCGCCGGCGGCTGGCTCGACACGGCCAGGGAGCGCACGCAGATCGACGGCACCTTCGTGCCGCTCTACGGGCTCAACAACGTGGTGGCGCAGGTGCCGCTGTTCGGGCCGCTGCTCGCGGGCGGCAGCAACGAGGGCCTGTTCGCGGTCAACTTCAACGTCTCGGGGCCGATCGCCAAGCCGACGGTGAACGTGAACCCTCTCTCGGCCGTCGCCCCCGGCTTCCTGCGCAAGCTGTTCGGAGCGGGCGGCGGCGACGCCCTCGCCAACGGTGTCCAGCAGGAGGGGCCGGAGCGTTAGAGCATCGTTCCGAAAGGGGGCATCCTTGGGTTTCGGCGCGTTCGGGCGCGGCGGGCCTTCGGCCAACGCTGCGCCGCTGGATCGCTTCGCTGACGCTCGCGATGACGGTGCGTGAAGACCCATACCGTCATCGCGAGCCGTCAGGCGAAGCGATCCGGAAGCGTGACGGCTCGGGAGAACGCGCCGAGGACGCTTACTCCGCCCGCAGCAGAACGTGCTTCTTGCGCCCGAACGAGAGCTTGATCACGCCCTCCGCCGTCAGGTCGGAGAGGCTCAGCACGGCCTTCTCGTCGCTCACCTGCACGTCGTTGACCCGTAAGCCGCCGCCCTTGATCTGGCGCCGCGCCTCGCTGGTCGAGGGCACCAGCCCCGCGTGCTCCGGCCCGAAGGCGGTGAGCACGCCGAGGCCCGCCTCCAGCACCGAACGCGGCACCGACACGCTCGGCAGCGACGGGGCCAGCGTCCCCTCGACGAAGGTTTTCCGGGCGGTCTCGGCGGCCGCCGCCGCCGCTTCCGCGCCGTGCATCAGCCCGGTCGCCTCCGTGGCCAGCACCGCCTTCGCCTCGTTGATCTCGGCACCCCGGAGCACGGCCAGGCGCTCGATGTCCGACAGCGGCAGCAGCGTGAACAGCTTGAGGAAGCGGCCGACATCGGCGTCCTCGGTGTTCCGCCAGAACTGCCAGTAATCGTAAGGCGAGAGCATCCCGGCATCGAGCCAGACGGCCCCAGCGGCGGTCTTGCCCATCTTGGCGCCCGAGGCCGTCGTCAGCAACGGGCAGGTCAGGGCGTAGAGCTGCGGCGTGCCCATGCGGCGGCCGAGATCGATGCCGTTGACGATGTTGCCCCACTGGTCCGAACCGCCCATCTGCAGGCGGCAGCCGAAGCGGCGGTTCAGCTCCACGAAGTCGTAGGACTGGAGGATCATGTAGTTGAACTCCAGGAACGAGAGTTCCTGATCGCGCTCCAGCCGCATCCGCACGCTGTCCATCGACATCATCCGGTTGACGGAGAAGTGGCGGCCGATGTCGCGCAGCATCTCGATGTAGTTGAGCCGGGTCAGCCACTCGGCGTTGTCGACCATGATCGCGCCGTCGCCGCCCTCGCCGAACGAGAGGAAGCGCGAGAAAGTCTGCTTGATCCCCTCCTTGTTGGCCTCGATCCGCTCCAGCGTCAGGATCTTGCGCGTCTCGTCGCGGCCGGACGGGTCGCCGACGCGGGTGGTGCCGCCGCCCATCAGCACGACCGGCTTGCCGCCGGTCTTCTGCAGCCAGTGCAGCATCATGATCGAGAGCAGGTGGCCGACATGGAGCGAGGCCGCCGTGCAGTCGTAGCCGGTATAGGTCGTCAGCCCGCCCTCGGCCGCCAAGGCGTCGATGCCGGCGAGATCCGAGGCCTGATGGATGTAGCCGCGCTCCCGCAGCACCCGGATGAAATCGGATTTCGGCGCGAAGCTCTCGGCGGTCATGGTCGGGCTCGGTCTCGGATCTTTCAGCGGCGCGACAAGGGCGCGGCCGGGATGCTATCCCGGGCGGGGGAAGCGCTCGCGCGCTCTTAGCAGGGCGAACCGCGAAAGGCACGGGGAGTGGGGCGGCCATGACGATGAGGCGCGCGATCGGCCTGATGAGCGGCACCTCGCTCGACGGCATCGACGTGGCGCTGATCGAGAGCGACGGCGAGCAGGTGCGCGTCGTGAAGTCCGCCAACGGCTTCGTCGCGCCGCTCGGGCCGACGGGCTACCGCAGCTACGGCGAGGCCGAGAAGGCGCTGCTGCGCGAGGCGACGCGCGACGCCGAGGGCGTCCGGGCCCGCTCCGACCGGCCCGGACGCCTGGTGCAGGCGGAAGAGTTCGTCACCCGCGCCCATGCCGAGGCGATCGAAACCTTTCTCGCGCAGAACGGCCTGAGGCCGGACGACATCGACGTGGTCGGCTTCCACGGGCAGACGGTGATCCATCGGCCCAGGCTCGGCCTCACCGTGCAGATCGGCGACGGCGCGGCCCTGGCCCGGCGCCTCGGCATCCGCGTGGTGTCGGACCTGCGCGCCGCGGACGTGGCGCAGGGCGGCCAGGGCGCGCCTCTGGTGCCGGTGTTCCACAAGGCGCTGGCCGAGGCCGCGGGATATTTCGGGCCGCTCGCCATCCTGAACATCGGCGGCCTCGCCAACGTCACCCTGATCGATTCGGAGGGCGGCGTGCTCGCCTTCGACACCGGCCCGGGCAACGGACCGATCAACGATTGGATGAAGGAGCGCGTCGGACAGGATTTCGACGCCGACGGCGCCACCGCCGCCCGCGGGACGGTGGACGAGGCGCTGCTCGAAAACCTGCTCGGCCACCCGCTGATCCTGCGCCCGCCACCGAAGTCGCTCGACCGCAACTGGTTCTCGCACCGGCTCGCCGGCTATCTCACCGTGGAGGACGGCGCGGCGACGCTCACCGCCTTCACCGCCCACGCGATCGCCCGCAGCCTCGCCTTCGCCGCCGAGCCGCCGAGCCGCTGGATCGTCGGCGGCGGGGGTGCGAAGAACGGCACGCTGATGGCGATGCTGGAGCGGCTCCTCGGGGTCGAGGTGATGAACGCCGACGCGATCGGCTGGTCCTCGGATTTCCTTGAGGCGCAGGCCTTCGCCTACCTCGCACTCCGCTCGCTGGAAGGGCTGCCGCTGACCTATCCGACCACGACCGGGGTCGGCACACCCGTTTCGGGTGGAATCGTCTCCGAGCCGTGAGCCTCGACCGTGAGTCTCGACTGTGAGCCTTGGCCACGCCCTGCGCCGCATCGTCGAGGACTATCCGCTCGCCCGGCTCGATCCGCCGGCCGGGCATCCGCTCGCCCACGTGATCCGCAGGGGCGCGCCGGACGAGTTGCGCCGGGCGCTCGACCCCCTCGGCGGCCCGTTCCTCGTCAAGGGAAGCCCGGGCCGCGGCAGCCACTGGGCGGCGGTGCCCTGGCTCGCGGTGTTCGATCCCGCCGTGACGACGAGCGCGACGCGCGGCTTCTACCTCGTCTACCTGTTTCCGGCCCATCGGGAGGCGGTGCATCTCTCGCTGGCGCAGGGGACCGTGGCCGCGATTCGCGAGCACGGGCCCCGAGCCGGGGCGCACCTGCGGGCGAGCGGCGCGCACCTGCGGCAACGCCTCTCGGATTTCGCCCATGACCTGCCGGAGGCGTCGATCACGCTCGGCAGCGCGGGCGAACTCCCCGAGGGCTACGAGGCCGCCCACATCCTCGGCGTGACCTACGATCTCGACGCGCTCGGCGACGAGCGGCGCCTGCGCGCGGACCTCGCCACGGGCGTCGCGGCCTACCGGGCGCTGAAGGCACGGGGCGGGCTCGATGGCTCGGCTTAAATCCGGGTATTGCAGCCCGTTTGATCGACCGATCATGGCACCCATGGCGTTCCTCATGCTGAAGCAACCGTTATGCGGCCGGCGTGTGGGCTTGCCACGCCGAGCGCCCGGCGAAACAGCAGGGCGTCACTCTCCTCGATAGCCGCAGCGAGATACGCGGCGACGGCCTCCGCTGTCGAGGAATTCGGCCGAATCGTAGGGGCCGGTCTCCGTCATGTCTCCGTTCCTTCCTGTCGTTCCTTCCCGCGTCGTTGCACAGCGCCCCGTTGCACCTTCCGGCCGGCCTACGATCACTCGGGTTTGTACCGACTTCCAAGCCGCGCTAAGGCACACGCGCCATGTCCCACAACAGCTTCGGCCATCTGTTCCGCGTCACCACCTTCGGCGAGAGCCACGGGGTGGCGCTCGGCTGCGTGGTGGACGGCTGCCCGCCCGGCCTTCCGCTGGACGCGGAGGAGATCCAGGCCGAGCTCGACCGGCGCAAGCCGGGCCAGTCGCGCTTCACCACGCAGCGCCGCGAGCCGGATCAGGTCAGGATCCTCTCCGGCGTCTTCGCCGACGACCGCACCGGCGGGCGCCCGTTCACGACCGGCACGCCGATCGCGCTGATGATCGAGAACACCGACCAGCGCTCGAAGGACTATTCGGAGATCCGCGACAGCTACCGCCCCGGCCACGCCGACTACACCTACGACGCCAAGTACGGGCTTCGCGACTATCGCGGCGGCGGGCGCTCCTCGGCCCGCGAGACCGCGGCCCGCGTCGCGGCGGGCGCGGTCGCGCGCAAGGTCATCCCCGGCATCGCCGTCCGCGCCGCCCTCGTGCAGATGGGCCCGCACGCCATCGACCGGGCGAACTGGGACTGGGAAGACGTCGGAAGGAATCCGTTCTTCTGCCCGGATGCGAAGGCGGCGCAGCTCTACGAAACCTATCTCGACGAGATCCGAAAGGACGGCTCCTCGGTCGGTGCGGTGATCGAGGTGATCGCCGAGGGCGTGCCCCCCGGCCTCGGCGCGCCGGTCTACGGCAAGCTCGATGCGGATCTGGCCGCGGCGATGATGTCGATCAACGCGGTCAAGGGCGTCGAGATCGGCGACGGCTTCGCCGCGGCGGCGCTGCGCGGCGAGGACAACGCCGACGAGATGCGCGCCGGCAACGACGGGCGCCCGCGCTTCCTCGCCAACCATGCCGGCGGCATCTTGGGGGGCATCTCGTCGGGCGAGCCGGTCGTCGTTCGCTTTGCCGTGAAGCCGACCTCCTCGATCCTGACGCCGCGCCGGAGCGTGAACCGTCGGGGCGAAGACATCGACCTCGTCACCAAGGGCCGCCACGACCCCTGCGTCGGCATCCGCGCGGTGCCGGTCGCCGAGGCGATGATGGCCTGCGTGCTGGCCGATCACACGCTCCGCCATCGCGGACAGGTCGGTTTTTAAGGAACAGGGGCAATGAACTCGGATTTGAAAATTCCTACCATTTCTCCCGAACTGGTCAAAGACTATGAGCGAGATGCCAGATCCTTAATCAATTATCAGGGGTCAGATAACGTTGAGGCCGTCGATCCAATCGATATTTTACGGGCTCATTACGTCGTAGTTGATTTTTGCCTTTCTGAAAGAATAGGTGAGGGTATCGGGGGAGTTGGTCCAAGAAGTTTCGATCTACTTGTATCGGCCGTTGATCGACAGTCCGTTTCCCTTGGTCAACAATTCAAGTGGCCTACAAATCATGAAAAAATCGCAACACTCGTATATGGAATAGTCAAAAATCATCCATTTCATGACGCAAACAAAAGAACAGCACTCCTCGTCCTACTATATGCCTTTTATTACTTCGGTATGTATGTTGTGGCCGATAAATCGGATCTTGAGGATATAATTGTCTACCTTGCCGATGACAAGCTTCATCTGATTGATAGTTTTGCTGAGTATGAAGATTTGGATGATGGGCCTATACACTTTTTAGCAGAGTACTTTCGCAAAAACACACGCCCGATCGACAAAAGGACTTATTTTATTACATATCGAGAGCTTGATAGAAGATTGCATAACTACGGGTTTTCAATTGCAAATCCAGATAGAAACTATGCAGATATAGTACGAATTAGCGATTCGCAACGGGTTTGCAAAATTGGATTTCCAGGATGGTCTCGGCAAATGTCGAGAAATGACATGAGGAAAGTACTTGAGGCCTGCAACTTAACACACGAGCAAGGCATCGATGCGCAAGTGTTCTTCTTCGATGCAGACCCAGTTTTTGCTTTTGCATCCGATTATCGATCACAGTTAGCATCACTAGCATACAGGTAGACGAAGGTGTCAAACAGCTCTGTCACCGAAGCCATCGAGGCCTTCGCCCGCGGCGAGATCGTGGTCGTCACCGACGACGACGACCGCGAGAACGAGGGTGACCTCGTCGTCGCCGCCTCGCTCTGCACCCCGGAGAAGATGGCCTTCATCATCCGCAACACCTGCGGCATCGTCTGCGCGCCGATCACCCTGGACGAGGCGCGCCGCCTCCATCTCGACCCGATGGTGGCCTCGAACGACGCCCCCCTCGGCACCGCCTTCACCGTGACCGTGGACGTGCGCCACGGCCTCACCACCGGCATCTCCGCCGAGCAGCGCTGCAACACGGTGCGCGCGCTCGCCAACGGCAACATGGGGGCGGGCGACTTCGTGCGGCCCGGCCACGTCTTTCCGCTGATCGCCCGCGACGGCGGCGTGCTGATGCGTTCGGGCCACACGGAGGCCGCGGTCGATCTGTGCAAGCTCGCGGGACTGCCGCAGGTCGGCGTGATCTGCGAACTCGCCAACGATGACGGCACCGTGATGAAGGGGCCGCAGATCGACGCGTTCTCGGAGCGGCATGGCCTCAAGCGGGTTTCGGTGGCCGACCTGATCGCCTATCGGCAGGCCCGCGACCGGCTGGTCGAGCGGGTCGGCTCCTTCCCGGTGAAGACCGGGTTCGGCGCGATGACGGGCTACGCCTACGTCACGCCGTTCGAGCCGATCCAGCAATTCGCCTTCGTGCACGGCGCGATCGGCGACGGCCGCAACGTGCCGGTGCGGCTGCACCGCTCGAACGTGGTCGCCGACGTGATCGAGGGCGGGGGGCAGATCGAGGCGGTGATGCGCCGCTTCGCCAAGGAGGGCCGCGGCATCCTCGTCTACCTGCGCGACGGCACCGCCGGGGTGCCGCTCAACCGCTACGCGGAAGAAGGCGCCGAGGCCCAGCGTGTGCGCCAGTGGCGCGAGGTGGGGCTGGGCGCGCAGATCCTGCGCGACCTCGGCGTGGTCTCGATCCGCAATCTGTCCTCCTCGTCGCGCGCCTATGTCGGCCTGTCGGGCTTCGGCATCGAACTCGTCAGCGAGGAGCCCCTGGAGGGCTGAGGCCCTTGCGGGCAAGCGCAGCCGTTCCCAGTTTTTTCGTGAAGCGGTCCCCCGGCCGCCTCTGAGAGCCTGTTCGACTGCGGTGATCCCATCCCGACCCTCATCCCGAGGTGCCGCGTGAGCGGCCTCGAAGGGGGTTCCAGATCCCGCGCGATCCCTGGAGCACCCTTCGAGGCCTCCGCTGCGCTCCGGCACCTCAGGATGAGGATGGGAACAGGGCTTTCCTCTCGCTTGGCCGCTGCCTGACGAAGACACGTCGGCCGGTCAGACAGGCTCTGAGACCGTTTCCGATCGATCGCTTCGGGTTTGGCCACCCTCCGTCATCGCGAGCGGCCGCGAAGCGATCCAGGGCGCGACGGGTCCGGAAAGGTCGCGCCCTGGTTTGCCACGGCTTCGCCTCGCAAGGACGCAGGACAGGCCGAACCCATCGACCGGATGGCGTATGAGGAAAGGGAGCGCGCATGGTTCTCGCTGCTTGTCCTGCCTGCGAACACCGCATCTCCGAGAAGGCGGTCGCCTGCCCGCCTTGCGGGCATCCCTCGCATCAGCCGGACCGGCACGGTGTCGCGTCGGCCCTCGGCCGCGTCGCCGGAGCCGACGTGTCCGTGAACGCAGCGACCGGGGCGATTCTCGGCAGCGTGATGTTTCCGAGCGCCGCCGCCGTGCGGCGTCACCCTGATCCTGACCCACCGATAGGCGGGGCGGTGCCCGTCACCGCCCCATCAGCGCATCCATGTGCGCAGCGACCGAGCGGCCGAGGCCGTCGAGGCTGTAGCCGCCCTCCAGGATCGACACGACGCGCCCGCCCGCATGGCGGTCGGCCCGTTCCATCAGCCGGCGCGTCGCCCAGCCGAAATCCGCCTCTTCGAGCTGGATGTTGGCGAGCGGGTCGAGCTTGTGCGCGTCGAACCCGGCCGAGATCACGATCAGGTCGGGAGCGAAGGCGTCGAGCCGCGGCAGGATCCGCGCCTCGAACGCTTCGCGGAACGCCGCGCTGCCGTCGAAGGCCGCGAGCGGCGCGTTGACGATGGTGTCGTGGTCGCCCCGCTCGCCCGCCGCGCCGGTGCCCGGAAACAGCGGCATCTGATGGGTCGAGGCGTACATCACCGACTGGTCGGCCCAGAAGATGTCCTGCGAGCCGTTGCCGTGGTGGACGTCCCAATCCACCAGCGCGACGCGCGCGGCGCCGAACGCCTTCTGCGCGTGGCGCACGGCGATCGCCGCGTGGTTGAACAGGCAGAAGCCCATGGCGCGGGTGAGTTCGGCGTGGTGGCCGGGCGGGCGCATGGCGACGAAGGCGTTGGCGCACTCGCCCCTCATCACCGCATCGACCGCGTGGATCGATCCGCCGATCGCGTGCAGGCAGGTGTCGAGCGTGCCCGGCGACATCAGCGTGTCGCCGTCGATCTGGAAGAAGCCCTCGTCGGGCGAGGCCGCGACGATGGTCTCGACATAGGCCGCCGGGTGGGCGAGTTCGGCGGTCGCGGCCTCCGCCTTCGGGGCGTGGCAGCGGACGAGGGCGGCGAAGCGCTCATCCTCCAGGGCACGCTCGACCGCCTGCATGCGGGCGGGCCGCTCCGGGTGGCCGGTCGGGACCGCGTGTTCGAGCGCGCTCGGATGCGTGACGTACAGGGTGCTCAGGGCCGTTCCTCCCGGATGCGCGGGGCGCGGTGACGCCGCGCTGCGGCGGTGCACCCGTCTCGGCTCGCGGCCGGACGCACCGACGTTCTTCTTTCGAACTTGTCGATCTTGTCGCCCGCGCGCAACGGGGCAGGCGAAGACGACGCCCCGAGACGGCCGAATCCCCACTCGGCTGCGGCAGGCACGGCCCAAGCTTGGCCGAACCGGGTTCCCCCCCGGTGGTTTCCCTCGCTCGACCGCATCCACGGGACCAACGAGCCGGAGACGATCGGACAGGCGGTCTCGGCCGGCTGCCTCCGCAAGCTCGACGAGGACGTGATGGACCTCTACGAGCGCGTGCCGGTCGGGACGCGGGTGCTGGTGCGATGAAGAGAGTCTTACGTCTCGAAGGCAAGCTTTTCGAAAGGCTCATTCGTGAGCACGCGTTTACCTGAACACGGGTTCAGATTTGGCCATTAACCTGTTTGGGCGTTGTCGGTCCGTAATGTCTGTACAGACACGGACAAACACCGGCGACATCGGGCCGGGGAGGTATCGAACCATGACGAACACTGCGCTTGAACTGTTCTGCACCCGCATCGTCGATGCCGGCTGCCTGAACCAGGACGATGTCCGCGAACTCGCCCGGGACATCCTGCCCGACGGCATCGTGGGCCGGGAAGACGCCGACCTGCTGCTGGCGCTGGACCGGGCGGTCGCCGACACCCACGAGGGCTTTTCCGCCTTCGTCACGGCGGAAGTCGTGAACTTCGCCGTCTACGGCGAGCGGCCCACCGGCATCGTCACCCGCGAGATGGCCGCTTGGCTCTCCGCCTCCATCGCCGGCCGCAAGGGCCCGACCGCGCTGGGCAGCCGCATCGCCATGGAGATCGTGCGCGAGGCCGAGACCAGCGACGAGACCCTGATCGCCTTCGCCCTGCGGGCCAGGAGCACGGCCCGCCAGCCGATCGAGATTCCCACCGGACGCCTGCCCTGCGCTGCATGATGAATTCGGTGTCGAGACCGGACATGGGCCGGATCTCGACGGAAGGGGACGGCACGGGCCGGACCGAAATCCGAATCGAGGAGCCGTCGATCGAATTTCGTCGAAGCCGGCCTTTCGGCGGGTGCGGCGCAGCTTCCGTCGCCCGCACAACTGCTTTATCGGGATGCGATCAGGCTTGCCTTCGGGAGGAGCGGGCCGGAACGGTCCCCTCGAGAAGCGGCTGCGATGTTCGAAAAAATCCTGATTGCCAACCGGGGCGAAATCGCCTGCCGTATCATCAAGACGGCCCGGAAGATGGGCATCAAGACGGTGGCCGTGTACTCCGACGCCGACCGCGATGCGGTCCACGTGGCGATGGCCGACGAGGCGGTGCATATCGGCCCGGCCCCGGCCGCGCAGTCCTATCTTCTGATCGACAGGATCATCGACGCCTGCAAGCGGACCGGCGCGCAGGCGGTCCATCCGGGCTACGGCTTCCTGTCCGAGCGCGAGGCGTTCGCGAAGGCGCTGGCGGAAGCCGGCATCGTCTTCATCGGCCCGAATCCCGGCGCCATCGCCGCGATGGGCGACAAGATCGAATCGAAGAAGGCCGCGGCCGCGGCGAAGGTCTCGACGGTGCCGGGCTTCCTCGGCGTGATCGAGAGCCCTGAGCACGCCGTGAAGATCGCCGACGAGATCGGCTATCCGGTGATGATCAAGGCGTCCGCCGGCGGCGGCGGCAAGGGCATGCGCATCGCCGAATCGGCCGACGAGGTCGCGGAGGGCTTCGCCCGCGCCAAGTCCGAGGCCTCGTCCTCCTTCGGCGACGACCGCATGTTCGTCGAGAAGTTCATCACCGATCCGCGCCACATCGAGATCCAGGTGATCGGCGACAAGCACGGCAACGTGATCTATCTCGGCGAGCGCGAGTGCTCGATCCAGCGCCGCAACCAGAAGGTCATCGAGGAGGCCCCGTCGCCGCTCCTCGACGAGGAGACCCGGCGCAGGATGGGCGAGCAGGCGGTCGCCCTCGCCAGGGCGGTGAACTACGATTCCGCCGGCACCGTCGAGTTCGTCGCCGGCCAGGACAGGTCGTTCTACTTCCTCGAAATGAACACCCGCCTGCAGGTGGAGCACCCGGTCACCGAGATGATCACCGGGCTCGACCTCGTCGAGCTGATGATCCGGGTGGCGGCCGGCGAGGCGCTGCCGCTGGCGCAGGCGGACGTGAAGCTCGACGGCTGGGCGGTGGAGAGCCGCGTCTACGCCGAGGACCCGACCCGCAACTTCCTGCCCTCCATCGGCCGGCTCACCACCTACCTGCCGCCGGCGGAGGGGGCGCTCGGCGCAGGGATCGTGCGCAACGATACCGGCGTGGAGGAGGGCGGCGAGATCGCGATCCACTACGATCCGATGATCGCCAAGCTCGTGACCTGGGCGCCGACCCGGTTGGAGGCCATCGAGGCGCAGGCGACCGCGCTCGACGCCTTCGCCATCGACGGCATCCGCCACAACATCCCCTTCCTCGCGACCCTGATGGCCCATCCGCGCTGGCGCGAGGGCCGGCTCTCGACCGGCTTCATCAAGGAGGAGTTCCCGGACGGCTTCACCGCGCCCGGGCCCGAGGGGCCGGTCGCCCTGCGGCTCGCGGCGGTGGCGGCGGCGATCGACCACAAGCTCAACATCCGCAAGCGCGGCATCTCCGGCCAGATGCGCGACCCGAGCCTGCTGACCTTCCAGCGCGAGCGCGTGGTGGTGCTCTCCGGCCAGCGCTTCGACGTCACCGTCGACACGGTCGGCCACGATCTGCTGGTGACGGCCGGGGACGGCACCGTGGTGCCGGTGCGCAGCGGCTGGCGGCCCGGCGAGCCGGTCTGGACCGGCACGGTCGGCGCCGACGCCGTGGCGATCCAGGTGCGCCCGCTGCTGAACGGCGTGTTCCTGCAGCACGCGGGCGCGGCGGCGGAAGCCCGCGTCTTCACCCGCCGCGAGGCCGACCTCGCCGCGCTGATGCCGATCAAGGAGAGCGCCGGCTCCGGCAAGCAGTTGCTCTGCCCGATGCCGGGTCTGGTCAAGCAGATCATGGTCTCGGAGGGCCAAGAGGTGAAGAACGGCGAGCCGCTCGCCATCGTCGAGGCGATGAAGATGGAGAACGTGCTGCGGGCCGAGCGCGACGGCACCGTCTCGAAGATCGCCGCCAGGGAGGGCGACAGCCTCGCGGTCGACGCGGTGATCATGGAGTTCGCCTGATCGACGCGGTGCTTCGATCTTCGCGGACCGACGCAAGACGATCCGGCGGCGCACCCTCTCCGGAGACGACGGCGCTCCGGATTGCTTGCGCCGAGCCTCGCAATGACGAAGAGGGACGCTCACACCGTTTCCGATTGATCGCTTCGGGTTTGGCCCCCCTCCGTCATCGCGAGCGGCCGCGAAGCGATCCAGGGCGCGACGGGTCCGGAAAGGGCGCGCCCTGGATCGCCACGGCTTCGCCTCGCGATGACGCAGGAGAGGCCGAAGACATCAACCGGATGTCGTCTCACACCGTCATTGCGAGCCGTCAGGCGAAGCAACCCGGAGCGCGACGAGAGCCGGAGGACACGTTCGAGCGGTCCGTCGTCTTTCGCCGCCAGTCTCGGCTCTCCCGCGCGATGACGGATCGTACCGGCCGACGACGAGCGGCCCGCATCGCCGGCTGGCAACAGAGCTTGCCTCTTCGTCGTCGCGCGGCGACAGCCAAGGCAATCCAGCCTGCCACGATTGGCAGACTCCGCTGATCGCTCCCCTCCGAACATGCCGCTCTACTTCGCCTACGGCGCCAACATGGACGCCGCCGCCATGGCCCTGCGCTGCCCGGCCTCCAGGCTGATCGGGCGCGGACGCTTGCCGCGGCACCGCTTCATCATCATGAAGGAGGGCTGGGCCTCGGTAGTGCGTGCGCCCGGCGCCACCGTCTGGGGCGTGCTGTGGGAGCTGGCGCTCTCCGACGTGCCGACGCTCGACCGCTACGAGGGCGTCGCGGGCGGCCTCTACCTGAAGGCCTGCCAGCCGATCGTCACGGAGGCGGGCGTGAAGCGGGCGCTGATCTATCTCGGCCGCAGCCAAGCCGGCGGTCTGCCGCGGCCCGGCTATCTCGAAGCCGTTCTGGCGGCGGGGCAGGCGGCGCAGTTGCCCGGTCCCTACCTTCAGGAGATTCGCGGATGGCAGCGCCGGGCTCCGGCCTGACCCGCATTTGCCGCAGGGCTCCGACAATGCCCTGGCACTGATACGATATCCAGTTGATGCGTTCGGCCTTGCGAGGCGAAGCCGTGGCAAACCGGGGCGCGCCCTTTCCGGACCCGTCGCGCCCTGGATCGCTTCGCGGCCGCTCGCGATGACGGAGGGGGGCGAAACCCGAAGCGATCAATCGGAAACGGTATGAGAGCCGGTCTGACCGGCCGACATGTCTTCGTCAGGCCACGGCAAGGCGAGAGGAAAGCCATGGCTCCCATCGGCAACTTCGTCGGCGGCGTGCTCTTCATCTCGCTGGCGTGGTACCTCACCTACCGGCCGAAAGCCGCTGCCGCGAGCCGCGCCGAGGCCACGCCGGCCCCGGCCGCGATGGCCACCCGCTAGTGCATCGTCCCGAAAGGTGGCCTCCGGCTTTCGGAAAAAGACGATGCAAGAACAAGAGTCGAGCGCATCGTCCTGGAGCCGATTTCCAAGACGATGCGCGAGAGCCGGGAGCGACAGGGCTCCCGGTTCGATCCGAACCTGGGAGCCCGGTCCGCCTTGAGCACCGATCCGACGAAAGCGATCCGCGCGGTGATCCGCGGCCGCGTTCAGGGCGTGTCCTATCGCGCCTGGACCAAGAAGCGGGCCGACAGCCACGGCGTCGCGGGCTGGGTCCGCAACCGGCCCGACCGCACCGTCGAGGCCCTGTTCTCCGGCCCGGCGGAGGCGGTCGACGCCCTGCTCGCCGAGTGCCGGCGCGGTCCCTTCGCCGCCCGGGTCGACGGCATCGACGTGACGGAAGCCGAGCCGGCCCCGGGGGCGGGTTTCGAGATCCGCGCGTAGAAACCGCCGGGGCTTGCCCGCCGGGCCTCCCGCCTGTAGCCGCCGGTCATGCGTTTCGAACCGACCGGCGAGGCGACCCCCTGACCATGTGGGACATCCGCGCCTTCTCCCCGCTCGATCTGGCGGCCCTCGTCTTCTTCGTGGCGTCCTGGGTCGGCTACAGCTTCGCCGTCCAGCGGCGGCGCGGCGCCCGGTTGAGCCTCAGCCAGATCATGAACCGGCAGCGGCACAAATGGGCCGTCCAGATGATCGCCCGCGACAACCGCGTCGTGGATACGACGATCAACGCCTCGCTCCAGAACGGCACCGCCTTCTTCGCCTCGACCTCGCTGATCGCACTCGGCTCGGTGCTGACGCTCTCGCGCTCGGGCGACGACGTGCTGAACCTGTTCTCGGCGCTGCCCTTCGGCGCGGGCACCACCCGCCAGACCTGGGAGATCAAGGTCGCCGGACTGGCGGTGGTGTTCGTCTACGCCTTCTTCAAGTTCGCCTGGGCCTACCGGCTGTTCAACTACGGCGCCATCCTGATCGGCGCGGTGCCGCCCAAGGGCTCGGGCGCCTCCGAGGCGGTGATGCTCCGCGCGGCCGAACGGGCCGGCGCCATGAACGTCGCGGCGGGCTCGCATTTCGCGAAGGGCCAGCGTGCCTTCCTGTTCGCGCTGGCCTATCTCGGCTGGTTCGTGAGTGCGCCGGTGCTGATGCTCGCCACCGCCAGCGTCGTCTGGGTGATGTGGCGGCGCCAGTTCTCGTCGCGGATCCGCGCCTTCCTGCTCGTCGAGGAGGATTCTCATGGCCGATAACCGGGCCGACGAGGCCGCGATCGAAGAAACGATGCTGCGCCTCGTGACCGAGCGCGGGGCGGACAGAACCTGCTGCCCCTCCGAGGTCGCCCGCGCGCTCGGCGGTCCGCATCCGGACGGCTGGGGGCCGCTGATGCAGCCGGTGCGCCGCGTCGCGGTGCAGCTGACCAAGGCGGGCCGCGTCCGGATCCTTCGGAAAGGCAAGCCGGTGGCCGACCCGGACGATTTCCGCGGGATCTACCGCTTG
The DNA here is from genome assembly GCA_036946625.1 of Methylorubrum populi. Classification (NCBI taxonomy): domain Bacteria; kingdom Pseudomonadati; phylum Pseudomonadota; class Alphaproteobacteria; order Hyphomicrobiales; family Methylobacteriaceae; genus Methylorubrum; species Methylorubrum populi. The sequence goes on along the minus strand of JAQIIU010000002.1, from coordinate 555,279 downwards.
AGCCTGCCGCGGGCGTGAGCCGGCCTCAGGGCGCCGCCATCACCGCGTCGGTGTAGCCGGCGATCCTGTAGGCGATCATTCCGATCCACTCCTTCACGCCGATGTCGAGTTCCGACAGGCCGTCCGAGGCGAAGCTGGCGAAGCGGGTGGCGTCGCGGGGCCAGTTGGTGCGGTAATCCACCGGGTAGGCCACCACCGAGAAACCCGCCTTGCGGAAGCAGCCGATCGCCCGCGGCATGTGCCAGGCGGAGGTGACGAGCAGCCAGCGCTCCCCCGGCTTCGGCTGCGCCAAGCGCCCGGAGAACACGGCGTTCTCATGCGTGTTGCGCGATTGCCGTTCGAGGATCAGGCGGTCGCGCGGCACGCCGAGCGTATCGGCATATCGGCTGACGACATCGGCTTCCGAGACCGCATCCGCCCGTGTGCTGCCGGCACCGCCCGAGAAGACCAGCCGTGCCTGCGGATAGCGCCGGGCGAGGTCGCCCAGCGCGATCTCCCGCTCCCCCGCGTCGTTGACGGTGATCTGGCCGCGGCCGACGGATGTATCCGCCTCCACCGCCCCGCCGAGCACGACGATGCCGGTGACCGGCCGGTCGTCATCGGCGAAGGCGGGGAAGCGGTTCTCCAGCGGCATCAGGATCCAGGCCGAGAGCGGCGAGAGCCCGGCGACGAGCAGCCCGAGGAAGCCGGCGACGGTGAGAACGCGGCCGCAGCCCCGTCCGAACTCGGTGAACAGCAGCAGGCAGCCGAGCAGCCCGAGCAGGATCAGAAAGTTCGACGGCGTGAGGATGAAGAAGATCAGCTTCGAGAGCGGGAAGAACATCGTCTTCTTTCGTCCGGGGGCGGGCACGGCGTCCGTCACGGTCCGACCTCCGCCGGAAACGGCTCAGGTGAGCGGCAGCGACAGAACGGCCGAGGCGGCCGATCGTTTCGCGAGCGCATCGTGCCAGCGCCGGATGTTCGGCCGCTCCTCCCGCTCCAGCGGCAACTGGAACCAGCGATGCGCCGCGAGTCCCACGGCGATGTCGGCGATGGAGAAGGTCTCCCCCGCCACGTACGGCGTGTCGGCGAGGTGCCGATCGAGCAGGGCGGCGCAGCGCTCGGAATGGCCCCGCGAGGCCTCGATCACCCGCGCGTCGCGCTTGCCGGGGGCGACGCGCACGAGTTGGAGGAAGGCGTCGCGCATCGCCGGGGTGAAGGCGGTGGCCTGCCAGTCGAGCCATTGATCCACCAGCGCACGGGCGCGCGGTGCCTCCGGCAGGCCCAAGGGGCCGCCATGGGTCTGGGCGAGGTAGCGCAGGATCGCGTTCGATTCCCACAGCACGAAGCCGTCCTCTTCCAGCGTCGGCACGAGGCCGTTCGGGTTGAGCGCGCGGTAGGCCGCATCGCCGACGATGCCGTGGGCGCCGCCGGCCTCGATAGGCTCGTAGGGCAGGCCCAGCTCGTCGAGCGCCCAGAGCGCCTTCTGGACGTTGCCGGAACTCGCCCGTCCCCACAGCCTGCGTGTCATCGCTTGTCCTCGTGGTCCGTTTCGGGCGGGTAGGCGTGAACCGCGCCGTTCGGATCGGTCACCCGCCACGCGCCGCCCGATTCCTCCAGATAGCCCGGCCCCACCGGCACCTTGCCGTGACCGCCGGGGATGTCGAGCACGTAGAGCGGCTGGGCGAGGCCGGAAAGACGGCCGCGCAAGGTGCGCATCAGCGCCCGTCCCTCCGGCAGGCCGGTGCGCAGGTGGCCGGTGCCCGGTGCGAGGTCGCCGTGGTGCAGGTAGTAGGGCTTGATCCGGTTCTCGACGAAGCGGCGCATCAGGGCTTCGAGCGTCTCGGCATCGTCGTTGACGCCGCGCAGCAGCACGCTCTGGCTCACCATCGGGATGCCGGCATCGATGAGCCGCGCGATCGCCGCGCGCGCGGCCGGCGTGAACTCCCGCGGGTGGTTGGCGTGGAGCGCCACGAACACCGCGCCGGGAAATCTTTTCAGGGCCGCGACGAGCCGCTCATCCGCGCGCGCGGGCTCGACCACCGGGACGCGGGTGTGGAAGCGCAGCACGCGCACGTGCGGGATCGCGCCGAGCGCTTCGGCGATGGCGGCCAGGCGCCGGGGCGAGAGGGCGAAGGGATCGCCGCCCGTCACCACCACCTCCCAGATCTCGGGATGCTCCGCGACGTAGCGGAAGGCGCCGGCCAGTTCGGCCTCGCTCAGAGAGCCCTGGCCCTCCGGCCCCACGCGCTCGCGACGGAAGCAGAACCGGCAATAGACCGGGCAGACGTGCAGCGGCTTGAGCAGAACCCGGTCGGGATAGCGGTGGACGATGCCGGGCACCGGCGCGTGCACGTCGTCGCCGATGGGGTCGGCGCGCTCTTGCGGCTGCGTCTCCAGTTCTTCCGCCCGGGGCACGAACTGGCGGGCGATCGGATCGTCGGCGTCGCCCCGATCGATCAGTTCGGCCATGTCGGCGGTCACCGAAACGGCGTAGCGCGCCGCGACCCGCTCCAAAGCGGGCAGGGCGGCGGCCTCCGCCAGCCCGGCACGGGCCAGCGCCGCGGGGCTCTTCAGGGCGACGCTCACCGCGACCGGCCCCGAGCCACCGGCGTCCAGATCACGTCGTCGATGCGCGGCGCGCCGGTCGCCAGCATCACCAGCCGGTCGAGCCCGAGCGCGATGCCGCTCGCCTCGGGCATGACCGCGAGCGCGTCGAGAAACTCCTCGTCCACGGGATAGCGCTCGCCGTAGACGCGCACCTTCTCCGTCATCTCCGCCTCGAAGCGGCGGCGCTGCTCGGCCGGGTCGGTCAGTTCGCCGAAGGCGTTGGCGAGTTCGACGCCGCAGGCATAGAGCTCGAAGCGCTCGGCGACCCGCGGGTCGCGGGGGCTCGGCCGCGCCAGCGCCGCCTCGCTCACCGGATACTCGCACAGGATGGTGGGGCGCCCTTGCCCGAGATGCGGCTCGATCAGCCCGACGAGGACGCGGCTGAACAGGTCGGCCCAGGTGTCGTCCGGCGCGACCCGCAGGCCGCGGGTCATCACCGCGTCGGCGAGCGCGTCCCGGTCGGTGGTGCCGTCGGGCGCGATCGTGGCGAGGAGATCGATCGCGGCGTAGCGCCGAAAGGCCTCGGCCAGGGTCAGCCGCTCGAAGGGGGCGAGCGGGTCGGCCTCGCGCCCGCGGAAGGTCAGCCGCCTCGCGCCCGCCGCGTCCGCCGCCAGGGCCAGCAGCGCGGAGCAATCGGCCATCAGCGCGTCGTAGGTCTCCCCCGCCCGGTACCATTCGAGCATCGTGAACTCGGGGTGATGGAGCGCGCCCCGCTCGCGGTTGCGGAAGACGTGGGCGAGGCTGAAGAGGCGCGGCTCGCCCGCCGCCAGAAGCTTCTTGCAGGCGAATTCCGGCGAGGTGTGCAGGTAGAGCGGCTCGCGCCCGCCGTCCGGCAGGATCGCCTCCGTGGCGAAGGCCGAGAGATGCGCCTCGTTGCCGGGCGAGACCTGGAGCGCGGCGGCCTCCACCTCCACGAAGTCGTGCCGGGAGAACCACGCACGCAGGCTCGCGAGGATGCGGTTGCGGGTGAGCAGCAGGGGCCGGCGATCCGCGTGGATGCCGGGATGCCACCAGGGCGAGGTTTCGGTGCTCACGCGAAACCAGCCTCCCGCTGGCAACCGGGCCGCGGATAGGGTAGGGCCTCGCGGATGATTCCGCTCGTCCGGCCGATGCGCCGGGAAAGAGCCGCCGTTCTCGTCAAGCCAAGGTCCACGCTCGTGAAAGTGATCGCCAGTACCCTTCGCAAGGGCAACGTCGTCGAGAAGGACGGCAAGCTCTACGTCATCCTGACCGCGGAGAACATCCACCCCGGCAAGGGCACGCCGGTCACCCAGCTCGACATGCGCCGGATCACCGACGGCGTGAAGATCTCCGAGCGCTACCGCACCACCGAGCAGGTCGAGCGCGCCTTCGTCGAGGACCGCGAGCACACCTTCCTCTACCAGGACGGCGAGGGGTATCACTTCATGAACCCCGAGAACTACGAGCAGATCGCGGTTCCCGAGGACGTGATCGGCGACGCCGCCCCCTACCTCCAGGAGGGCATGGCGGTGACCCTCTCGACCCATAACGGCGTGCCGCTGGCCATCGAGCTGCCCCAGCGCGTGACCCTGGAGATCGTCGAGACCGAGCCGGTGACCAAGGGCCAGACGGCCTCCTCCTCCTACAAGCCGGCGATCCTCTCGAACGGCCTGAAGACCTCGGTGCCGCCGCACGTCACCACCGGCACCCGCGTCGTCATCATGACGGCCGACGGCTCCTACGTGGAGCGCGCCAAGGACTGAGATTTTTCCGTCCGATCGCGCATCTCCCGCCCACCGCCTCACGGCGCAGCCGCGGTGCCTTCCGCAGCCTCGTAGCAGAGCTGCGACAGGTTCTGCGCCTTCACCCGCTCCTCTCCGGAATAGGGCTTGCCCGAGCCCCACAAGCCCTCGCGGCGAAGCGCGTCGGCCGTGCAGCGGGCGGCGATGCGGCAGGCGTTCGCCTCGCCGCCGGTGCGGGTGCAGTTCGCCGCGTAGTCCTTGCGGAAGCCCGCCAGCCCCGCCTTCGGGTGCGGCCCGGTGAGCGCGACGAGGCCGGTGAACAGCGCGAGCAGCACCGGCTGGTGCACGAGGTAGACGGCGAGGCTGTGCCGCCCGGCCAAGGCCGCCCCGCGCGCGACCGCGTTCCGGGCCCTCCAGCGGGCGAGGGCCGAGCCGGCCAGCGCCGGCCGGACGAGCCGGGCGAGGACGATCCCGACCAGGACCGGCCCGAACCAGGGAAACAGCGGCACCCAATCGTTGGTGTCCGGCAGACCTCGGCCGAGGCCCAGGAAAGAGAGTTGCGGCGCGTCGAGCAGGGGATGGGCGAAGACGCGTGGCGCCAGCATCACGGCGCCCGCGGCCAGTGCCGTCACCGGGACCGGCAGGAACACGAAGGGCAATCCGAGCAGGCTCGAGACGGCGATGCAGTGCAGGATGCCGAAGAAGATGTAGCTGTGCGGAAAGGCGACGCAGGTCGCCGCCGTGATGAGGAGGGCCGCCCCGCCGATCCGCGCGAGGCGAAGCCCGAAGGGGCGCCAGCGCACGCCGTTCCCGTTGGCGAGCACGAGGCCGATCCCGACCAGCAGCAGGAACGAACCGGCGATGCCGTGGGCCGCGAGACGCCCCGGCGGCGTCAGCGCGAGGTTCTGCGGCGTGAGCTGCAGGAAGCCGAGATCCCACAGGGCGTGGTAGGCCGCCATCGCCGCGAGCGCCGCGCCGCGGGCGAGGTCGAGGGCATCGATCCGCCGGCTCGGCGCGGGCGGCAGGACGGGCGAGGAAGCAGGCATGGCCGCGCCCTACCACCCTTCCGCGGCAAGGGCGACGCTGGAAGGGCGACACTGGAAATCCGTGCGGGGCCGGGTCCGGTTCGGCCCTGCGGCTTCCACGCCATGCCGGCTGAAAAAATGCTCCCCCGCTGTGTCTCATTGCCGGTCAAACGGGCTTCCCGGGAATCGGGACTTTGTTAACGTAGGTCCGGAATTGCGCGGCGCGATTCGGCACGGGTTGCTTACATGTCGAACGATTACGAACTGAGCCCCGTCGGGTTTCGCACCGCGGGGACGCGGGACCGCGCGATGGAGAGCGAGAGCGAGCAACCGGCCGAGCTCGTGGAGATCGCCGGCCGCATCAAGTGGTTCGACGTCTCGAAAGGTTTCGGCTTCATCGTGCCGGACGACGGCGCGGCGGACGTGCTGCTGCACATCACCTGCCTGCGCCGCGACGGGCACCAAGCGGCCAGCGAGGGCGCGCGGATCGTGGTGTTGGCGGTGCAGCGCGCCCGCGGCTGGCAGGCCTTCCGGGTGATCTCGCTGGACCAGTCCACCGCCCTCCACCCCTCCGAACTGCCGGTGGCGCGCACCCACGAGAGCGTGACGCCGACGAGCGGCCTGGAGGTCGCGGTGGTGAAGTGGTTCAACCGTCTGCGCGGCTTCGGCTTCCTCAGCCGCGGCGACGGCACGCCGGACATCTTCGTCCACATGGAGACGTTGCGCCGCTACGGCATCGCCGAGCTGAAGCCGGGCGAGCAGGTGCTGGTGCGCTACGGCGACGGCTCGAAGGGTGCTATGGCGGCGGAGGTCCGCCTCGTCGACGGGGCGCTTCCGGCCTCCCACTGACGGTGACCCCCGTGCCCGTGTCCAAGCTGCTGCGTCTCTTGCTGCGTCTCTCCGCCTGCCTCGTCGTCCTGGCGGCGGGCCCGGTCTCGTCCGTCCGGGCGCAGGGAGCGGCGCCGGCCGCCCAGGCCGCGACCGAGCCGCTCGGCATCGTCGCGAAGAACGGCCGCCACCCCTTCCAGGTCGAGGTGATGCGCGACGACGCGCAGCGCGCCCGCGGCCTGATGTATCGCCGCTCGATGGCGGCCGATCACGGCATGCTGTTCGATTTCGAGCGGCCGATGCCGGTCACCATGTGGATGAAGAACACCTACCTGCCCCTCGACATGGTGTTCATCCGCTCCGACGGCACGGTCGCCCGCATCGCCGCCGATACGGAGCCGCTCTCGACCAAGGTCATCCCCTCGGGCGAACCGGTTCTCGCGGTGCTCGAACTCAACGCCGGCACCGCTGCCAAGCTCGGCATCCGCGCCGGCGACCGGGTCGAGCACGGCATGTTCAGGCGCTGACGACCGCGATGGCCCCGGCACGGGACGATCCGGCCGGAGCCTGGATCGATGGCCTGCGCGCGGCCGCCCTGTTCGCCGCCGATCCGCACGGGCTCGGCGGCCTCGTCCTGCGGGCCGGGGCGGGCCCGGTGCGCGACCTCTGGCTCGATGCGCTTCGTGAGAACCTCGCCGGCCCGGTGAGGCGAATGCCGCCGGGCATCGCCGACGACCGGCTGATCGGCGGGCTCGACCTGCCCGCGACCCTGCGCGCCGGCCGCCCGGTGATCCAGCGCGGGCTGCTCGCGGAGGCCGATGGCGGCGCCGTCGTGGTGCCGATGGCCGAGCGGCTGGAACGCGGCACCGTCGCCCGGCTCGCCGCCGCCCTCGATACCGGCACGCTGGCGCTGGAACGCGACGGCCTCGCCGCCCGCCTGCCCGCCCGGTTCGGGCTCGTGCTGCTGGACGAGGGGCAAGAGGACGAGGGACAGGAGGACGAGACCGTCCCGACGGCGCTCGCCGACCGGCTGGCCTTCCGCATCGACCTGACCGGCGTGAGCCTGCGGGATGCGCGGGGTTTTTCTCCTGCCTTCGCTGAGGGGAACGGTGGTGATGCGGCAGGTCTCGCTCCTCTTCGTGCCGACCGGCCCGCGCCCGACCCCGCCGCCACGCTCTCGACCGTCGCGGAAGCGCTCGGCATCGCCTCGCTGCGGGCGCCGCTCCTCGCCCTGCGGGTCGCCCGGCGGATCGCGGCCGGGGCGGGGCGCGCCGAGCCGGACGAGGCCGACCTGATCGAGGCGGCCCGCCTCGTCCTGGCGCCCCGGGCGACACGCCTGCCCGGACCGCCGCAACCGGAGGAGGCGGACGCCGCGGAGCCCCCGCCGCCGGAGGCGCGGCCCGAGCGCGAACCGGGCGCGGCGCCGGATGCCGCGGCCGAACCGGCGGACGCCTCACGAAGGCCCGATGAGATCGTGCTCGATGCGGTCCGCGCCGCACTCCCCGACAATCTGCTGGCCCGGCTGCTTGCCGGCGGTCCGCCGCTTCGTGCCGGCGCGGCCGGGCGGATGGGTGCGGCTTCGGCCTCGCCCCTGACGGGTCGCCCCGTCGGCAGCCGTCCCGGCGATCCGCGCCGGGGGCGGCTCGACCTGATCGCGACCCTGCGCGCCGCAGCACCCTGGCAGGGCCTGCGCCGGGGCGGGGGCGAGACGCGCCGCATCCGCGTCGCGCCGGAGGATTTTCGGATCCGCCGGCTGAAGCGGCGCAGCGAAACGACGACGATCTTCTGCGTCGACGCCTCCGGCTCGGCGGCGCTGGAGCGGCTGGCCGAAGCCAAGGGCGCGGTCGAATTGCTGCTCGCCGAGGCCTACGTCCGCCGCGACCGCATCGCCCTCGTCGCTTTCCGCGGCGCGGGGGCCGAGACCGTGCTGCCGCCGACGCGCTCGCTGGTGCGGGCCAAGCGCGTGCTCGCCGGCCTGCCGGGCGGGGGCGGCACGCCGCTGGCCGCCGGCCTCGACGCCGCCGCAGCGCTCGCCCTCGGCGTGCGCCGGGCCGGCGGCAGCCCGGTGATCGTCCTGCTGACGGATGGGCGCGCCAACGTGGCGCGCTCCGGTCTCGGCGGCAGGGCGCTCGCCGGAGAGGAGGCGCTCGCCGCCGCGCGCCTGCTGCGGGCGCAGAGCCTGCCCGCCCTGGTGATCGATACCGGGGCGCGGCCCGACGGCGCCCGCCGCCTCGCCGAAGCGGCGCGGGCACGCTACTGTCCGCTGCCCCATGCGGACGCGGGCAGCGTCAGCGCGGCGGTGCGCGCCGCCACAGCCTGAGGCCCCTTGCTCGTGCCCCTCCTCGACGAAGACCGGCCGGACTGGGAACGCGACGGCCGCGACTGGCCGCACCACGCCGCGAGCCGCTTCGTGGAGGTGGCGGGCCTGCGCTGGCACATGCAGGAATTCGGCGAGGCCGAGGCGCCCGGCCTGCTGCTCCTGCACGGCACCGGAGCCGCAACCCACTCGTGGCGCGGGCTGGCGCCGCTGCTGGGGCAAAGGTTCCGGGTCGTGGCGCCCGATCTGCCGGGCCACGGCTTCACCGATCCGCTGCCCGCCCGGCGGCTCTCGCTGCCGGGCATGGCCGAGGCGGTCGCCGGCCTCGCCGCCCACCTGGGCCTGCGCCCGCGCCTCGCGGTGGGTCATTCGGCCGGCGCCGCCCTGCTCGCCCGGATGTGCCTCGACCGCCGGATCGCGCCCGACCTGCTGGTGGCACTGAACGGTGCGCTGACCCCGTTTCCGGGCGTGGCCAGCATCCTGTTTCCCGGCATCGCCCGGATGCTGTTCCTCAACCCCGTCACGCCGAAATTCTTTGCCTGGGGGGCCGACCGGGCCGCGGTGCGCCGGCTCATCGACGGCACCGGCTCGCGCCTCGACCCGCAGGGGCTCGATCTCTACCGCCGCCTCTTCACCCGCGCCGGACACGTCGCGGGGGCGCTCGGCATGATGGCGAACTGGGACCTGCCGGCCCTGGCCCGCGACCTGCCGCGCCTGACGACCCGCACGCTGCTGATCGTCGGCGGCGACGACAAGGCGATCAAGCCGGACGACGCCTTCGCCCTGCGCAACCGTCTTCCGAGCGCCCGCGTCGAGTTGCTGCGCGGTCTCGGCCACCTCGCCCACGAGGAGGCGCCGGAGCGCGTGGCGGAGATCATTCTCGCGGAAGCCGGGGCGGGGCAGGCTTCACCAGCCTGATCGGGCTCCGGTCGATCACCTCGGATCGTGTCACACGCCGTCATCGCGAGCGTCAGCGAAGCGATCCAGCGGCGCGACAGGTCCGGAGAGGGCTGCGACCTGGAGCGCTTCGGCTTCGCGATACGGCCGGCGAATGGTGCCGGACCGCGAAAGCCTGAACCGGCTTGCGTCCCGCTCCCGGATCGCTTCGCCATTCGCCTCGCAACGATGGGGAGGGACAGAGGCGATCAAGCACATACCGTATGGGACGCCTCTTGCGCCGCCGGAAATCCCGTCCATAGTGTCAAGTCATGTTGACACTCGCCGTCAAGCCGACTGACGTGCCGGAACTGGATCGCCGGCCGCACGCGGTCGTGATCGGCTCCGGCTTCGGCGGATTGGCGGCAGCCGTGCGGCTCGGCGCCCGCGGCTACCGCGTCACCGTGCTGGAACGGCTCGGCCAGCCGGGCGGACGCGCCCGGGTCCATCGGCAGGACGGCTTCACCTTCGATGCCGGGCCGACCATCGTCACCGCGCCGTTCCTGTTCGAGGAGTTGTGGCGCCTGTGCGGGCGGGAGATGCGTGAGGACATCGCCCTGGTGCCGATGCAGCCGTTCTACCGCATCCGTTTCGAGGACGGCCGGAGCTTCGCCTACAGCGGCGACCGCGCCGCGATGCGGGCGGAGGTCGCCCGGTTCGCGCCCGACGACGTGCCCGGCTACGAGCGCTTCATGGCGCACAGCGCGGCGGTGTGCCGGGTCGGCTTCGAGGAACTCGGCCACGTTCCCTTCGACAGCCTCGGCGCGATGCTGCGCATCGCGCCCGACCTGCTGCGGCTTTCCGGCCACCGCAGCGTCTACGACGTGGTCGCCCGCTTCATCCGCGACGAGCGCCTGCGCACCATCTTCAGCTTCCACCCGCTGCTCATCGGCGGCAACCCGTTCCGCGCCAGCGGGATCTACTGCCTGATCGCCCATCTCGAACGGCAATGGGGCGTCCATTTCGCCATGGGGGGCACCGGGCGGCTGGTCGACGGGCTGGTCGGGCTGATCCGCGGGCAGGGCGGCGCGATCCGCTGCGGGGCGGAGGTCGCGCGCATCCGCGTCGAGCGGGGAACCGCCACCGGCGCGATCCTGGCCGGCGGTGAGACGATTCCCGCCGACATCCTCGTCTCGAACGCCGATTCCGCCTTCACCTACGGCACGCTGCTCGGCGGCACGACCCGCCGCTGGAGCGCGCGGCGCCTGGCCCGGGCCGCCTCCTCCATGGGCCTGTTCGTCTGGTATTTCGGCACGCGCAGGAAATACCCGGCGGTCGATCACCACACGATCCTGATGGGCCCGCGCTATCGCGGCCTTTTGCGGGACATCTTCGAGCGCAAGCATCTGGCGGAGGATTGCAGCCTCTACCTCCACCGCCCGACCGCGACCGATCCGCTGCTCGCGCCGCCGGGCTGCGACGCGTTCTACGTGCTCGCCCCGGTGCCGAACCTGGCCGGCGGCCAGGACTGGGCGCAGCTCGCCGAACCGTACCGCCAGCGCATCGCCCGCGTCCTCGAAGGCTCGGTGCTGCCGGGATTCACGGACGCCCTCGTCACCTCGAAGGTGACGACGCCGCAGGATTTCGAGACCGACTTCCTGAGCTTTCGCGGCTCCGGCTTCGGGCTGGAGCCGGTGCTGACGCAATCGGCGTGGTTCCGCCCGCACAACCGCTCGGAGGACGTGGCGAACCTGTTCCTCGTCGGTGCGGGCACGCATCCCGGTGCGGGCCTGCCGGGCGTGCTGTCCTCGGCCCGAGTCCTCGATTCCGTGGTGCCGGATGCCCGTGTTCCCGCCTGACCCGCCGCACGCCTCGGCGGCGGATCGCGCCGCCTGCCGGGCCGCGATCCGCGCCGGCTCGAAGAGCTTCTTCGCCGCCTCGCTGCTGCTGCCGCCCTCGGTGCGGCGCTCGGCCTACGGCCTCTACGCCTTCTGCCGCCTCTCCGACGACGCGGTGGACGAGGCCGGCGGCGACCGCGCCGCGGCGCTCGCACGGCTGGAACGGCGGCTGACGGCGGCCTGCGCCGGCCGCCCCGAGGACCACCCGGCCGACCGGGCGCTGGCCGAGGTGCTCGCCCGCCACGCCATCCCCGAGGCGCTGCCGCGGGCGCTGCTCGAAGGGCTCGCCTGGGACGCGCGCGGCCGACGCTACGACACGCTCTCCGATCTCGCCGCCTACGCCGCCCGGGTCGCCGGCACGGTCGGGGCGATGATGACCCTGGCGATGGGCGTGCGTGACGGCCACGCCCTGGCCCGCGCCTGCGATCTCGGCATCGCCATGCAGTTCACCAACATCGCCCGCGATGTCGGCGAGGATGCGCGCGCCGGACGCCTCTACCTGCCGCGGGCGTGGCTCGCGGCGGAGGGCATCGACGCGCGCGCCTTCCTCAGCGATCCCCGGCCCGGTCCGGGTCTGCGACGGGTCGTGGCCCGCCTGCTCGCGGCGGCCGACGGGCTCTACGCCCGCGCCGAACCCGGCATCGCCGCGCTTCCCCCCGCCTGCCGCCCGGCGATCCGCGCCGCCGGCGCGATCTACGCCGAGATCGGCCGCGCGGTGGAGGCGAACGATCTCGATTCCATCACCCGCCGGGCGCGCGTGGACGGTGGACGCAAGGCCGCGCTCCTCGCCCGCGCGGCCCTGCCGGTGTTCCGATCGCCCGGGCTCGCCGCGCCGCCGCTGCCGGAGACGACCTTCCTCGTCGCAGCCGTGCTCGATCACCCGGTGCCGGCCCGGCGCCGCCTGCCGTCGTGGTGGGATGTTTCCGGGCAGGTCGTGCACGTCCTCGACCTGATCGAGGCGCTGGAAGAGCGCGACGCGTTCCGCCGCTCGAGCATCGTCCTGGATACCGGATCCAGGACGATGCTCTAGACCCTTGTCTTTGCATCGTCTTTTCAGACAAGCCGGCAGCCGCCCTTCGGGACGATGCTCTCGGCGGCGCGAGAAAAGGCCGCGACGGAACGGGTGCGCGTCTCTCCTTCCCCTTGCGGGAGGAAGGGGACGAGGCGCTCACGCCAGCCCGCCCGCCTCGACGATGAAGCGGGCAACCGTGTCCGCTCCGTGCCCCTCGCGCAGCGAGGCAAAGACATAGGGCCGGCTGCCCCGCATCCGCTGCGTATCGGACTCCATCACCGCGAGGTCGGCGCCGACGAGGGGGGCGAGGTCGGTCTTGTTGACGATGAGCAGGTCCGAGCGGGTGATGCCGGGCCCGCCCTTCCGGGGAATCTTCTCGCCGCCTGCCACGTCGATGACGTAGAGGGTGAGGTCGGCGAGTTCCGGCGAGAAGGTCGCCGCGAGGTTGTCGCCGCCGGATTCGATCAGCACGAGATCGAGCCTGGGGAAGCGGCGGCGCATCTCGGCCACCGCCGCGAGGTTGATCGAAGCGTCCTCGCGGATCGCAGTATGCGGGCAGCCGCCGGTCTCGACGCCGAGGATGCGCTCTTCCGGCAGGGCGCCGGCCACAGTGAGGATGCGCGCATCCTCCTTGGTGAAGATGTCGTTGGTGATCGCGCAGATCTCGTAACGGTCGCGGAAGCGGCGGCAGAGCTGCTCCATCAGCGCCGTCTTGCCGGAACCGACGGGTCCGCCGATGCCGACGCGCAAGGGGCCGTTCAGGGATGCCATGACTGCGAAACGATCCTCAGGAGCGGAAGATGCGGGAATACTGCATCTCGTGCCGGAAGGAACCGAGGTCGAGCCGCAGGGTCGCGCTGCCGAGCGCATCGAGACCGGCCCCGTGCAAGGACTCGGCCAGCGCCGCGACCCGGGGCGTGAGCCCGGCGAGCACAGTCGTGCCTGCGCTCTGGCCGATCGGCGCGATGCGAAGCGCGGCCGAGACGAGGTTCTGTACGAAGGCGAGGCCGTAGGCCGCCACCGTCGCCTCGCGGGCGACGCCGTGAGCGCCCGCCGCCGCGCCGACGGCGACGGGATAGGCCACGGCACCGTCGAGCCGGGCCGCGGCGCCCGCGAGGGTCGAGCAGGGCCACGCATGGAGGGTCGCGTCGAGGAAACTGCGACCCTGCTGGCTCGTCTCCAGATGAAGCTCGCGCGAGGGGCTGAGCGCCAGGGCGAGGTCGTTGATCCCGGCGAGATCCGCCGCGTCGCCCGCGGCGGCGGCGCGGTATGCGCACGTGCAGAGGATCATGTCGTTGCGGCCCGCCCCCAGTTCCAGCACGTCGGCGAGCCATTCGGCGAGGCTGGCGGCGTCACGCACGTCGCCGCATTCCACCGCCCCTTCGAGCCCGTGCGAGTAGGCGAAGGCGCCGACCGGGTAGGTCGGCGACAGCCACGCCATCAGCCGCAGGGCGTCAATCATGGTGGTGAGGGTGCCCGTGGTCATGCGCGTGATCGTGAGAGTGGCCGCCGGCATAGGCGCCGCCCTCCGGCCGGAACGGGCGCGTCACCGGCTCGGCGCTGCCGCCCAAGCCCCGCACCATCTCGGCGAGCACGTGATCGTATCCGATCCACACCGCCGCCTCGCCGATCTCGGCGGGGATGTGCCGGTTGCCGATGTGCCAGATCAGCCGCTTGAGCGCGAGCGGGGAGGGCGCGCGGATCTCCAGCAGGGCCTCGGGCGCCGCCTCGACCCAGACGAGCCGCCCGTCCTCCAGGGCGAGGGCGTCGCCGTCGTCGAGGACGGTCGCCTCGGCCAGATCGAGCAGGAACGCGGTGCCGCCGACGCCGCGCATCGCCATCCGGCGGCGGTGCCGGTCGCCGGAATCGAGCACGACGCGGTCGACGATCTCGCCGGGGCCGAGACGGTCGCGGCGGATGACGCGGGTGGCGCGGATCATGGCGCACGCCTCCACCATCCCTCGCCGCGGATCGCATCGTCACCGTACGGGTCCGGGAAGAAGCCGCTGCGCAGAACCTCGTCTTCCGTGAAGGGGCTGGACTCCGAAAAGCTGTCGTCGAACAGGGCACTTTCCAAGACGGCACGCGCCTTGGCCTCCGGATAGGTCGCCGCGATCAGCCTCGGCAAGGCGGCACGCAGGCTCGGACTTTCCGTAAGGAGGCGTTCGACGCGAAGGCGTTGGATGTCGATGGTTGCGGCCCAGGAGTGGCCGCGCAGGTCCACCTGCTCGGCCCAGCGCAGGAGTCCGGTGAGGAACACACCGAGCCGGGCCCGCAACTCGTTCTCATATTCGACCGCCAGTTCATCCATGATCTCGGACAGATGGTCGAAATCGAGCGCATCCAGGCGCTGCGCGCGAAGCGCCTCCGCCTGCGCGTCGGCCCAGGCGGCGAGATCGGCGGAAAACAGCGTGTCCGACGGCGTGGACTCGGGTCGGGACATCAGGGGACGAAATCCGGGTCGAGGATCTGGGCCAGGGTGAAGGGCAGACCGTCCGGGAAAGCGCTCTCGTCCATCCCGGTTTCCTGAGCCGCCCGGCGCCTCGCGTCGCGATAGGTTTCAGCCAGGATCTCGGCCGGATATCCGCGCAGACTCGGGCTTCGCGTGGTGAGACGCCCGATATCCCGCCGCTGGTTCCGCAGGGTGACGTGCCCACTCACGGTGGCTCGACCGGGCTGGACCCGGAACTTGAGCAGGTGGAGGATCGACACGCTCAGATGCGACTCGATCGCCGCCCGCTGACTCCGCCCCAAGGATTCGACCTCGTCGATCAGATTCGCGACATCGAGCGCGCCCGGCTCGCGCGCCGTCATGGCCTGGGCCTGCCTGCGAGCCCAGGCATGGAAATCCATCTCATGAAGATCGGCCGCCAGCGGCGGCTTCGGCGCGGCCTCGGTCATCGCGTCGCCTCCTTTCGGCGGCCGATCATAGCTCAGAACAGGAAGTAGCGCTGCGCCATCGGCAGGACCTCGGCCGGTTCGCACACCAGAAGCTCGCCGTCGGCACGCACGTCGTAGGTCTCGGGGTCGATCTCGATGACCGGCGTGGCGTCGTTGAGGATCATGCTCTTCTTCGAGATGCCGCCGCGCACGTTCTCCACCGCAACGAGTTCCTTCGAGATCCGCAGCCGCGCGCGCAGGCCGTCCTCGATCGCCGCCTTCGAGACGAAGGTGAGCGCGGTCGCGAACGGGGCGCGGCCGTAGGTGCCGAACATCGGGCGATAGTGCACGGGCTGCGGCGTCGGGATCGAGGCGTTGGGGTCGCCCATCGGTGCGGTGGCGATCATGCCGCCCTTGAGCACGAGGTCGGGCTTCACCCCGAAGAAGGCCGGCGTCCACAGCACGAGGTCGGCGAGCTTGCCCGGCTCCACCGAGCCGATGTGGCGCGACACGCCGTGGGCGATGGCCGGGTTGATCGTGTACTTCGCCACGTAGCGCCGGGCGCGCAGGTTGTCGTTGCCGGAGGCATCGCCCGGCAGGGCGCCGCGCTGGCGCTTCATCTTGTCCGCCGTCTGCCACGTGCGGATCACCACTTCGCCGACCCGGCCCATCGCCTGGCTGTCCGAGGACATCATCGAGAGCGCGCCGATGTCGTGCAGGATGTCCTCGGCCGCGATGGTCTCCTTGCGGATGCGGCTCTCGGCAAACGCCAGATCCTCGGGAATCGACGGGTCGAGGTGATGGCACACCATCAGCATGTCGAGATGCTCGTCGATGGTGTTTTTCGTGAAGGGCCGCGTCGGGTTCGTCGACGACGGGAGCACGTTGGCGAGGCCGGCGACCTTCATGATGTCCGGCGCGTGGCCGCCGCCGGCGCCCTCCGTGTGGAAGGCGTGGATGGTGCGCCCCCTGAAGGCCGCGATGGTGTCCTCGACGAAGCCCGACTCGTTGAGCGTGTCGGTATGGATCATGACCTGGATGTCGTGGGCGTCCGCCACCGACAGGCAGGTGTCGATCGCCGCCGGCGTCGTGCCCCAATCCTCGTGGAGCTTGAGCGCGCAGGCGCCGGCCCGGACCATCTCCTCCAGCGCGCCGGGCACCGAGGCGTTGCCCTTGCCGGCGAAGGCGAGGTTCATCGGGAAGGCGTCGGCCGCCTCGATCATCCGGGCGATGTGCCAGGGTCCCGGCGTGCAGGTGGTGGCGAAGGTGCCGTGCGCCGGCCCGGTGCCGCCGCCGAGCATCGTCGTGACGCCGGAGCAGAGCGCCTCCTCGATCTGCTGCGGGCAGATGAAGTGGATGTGGCTGTCGAAGCCGCCGGCGGTGAGGATCTTTCCTTCGCCCGCGATGACTTCGGTGCCGGGGCCGACGACGATGTCGACGCTCGGCTGGACGTCCGGGTTGCCGGCCTTGCCGAGCCGATGGATGCGGCCCGCCTTGAGGCCGACATCGCACTTCACCACGCCCCAGTGGTCGAGCACGACCGCGTTGGTGACGACGGTATCGACCGCGCCTTCCGCATTGGTGACCTGCGACTGGCCCATCCCGTCGCGGATCACCTTGCCGCCGCCGAACTTCACCTCCTCGCCGTAGACCGTGAGGTCGCGCTCGACCTCGATCTCCAGGCTGGTGTCGGCGAGCCGGATGCGGTCGCCGGTGGTCGGGCCGAACATGTCGGCATAGGCGGCGCGGGGGAGGGCGGCGGGCTTGGGGGTGTCGGACATGTGCCTCACGCTTTCCCGCTCAGGCCAGTGAAGTTCGCCGAATGATCGCCTTGCGGTCGAAGGTCGGCGTGGTTTTGCAGCCGGTCGATCGTGCCGATCGGGTGATCGGAAAACCCGGCCTCGCGCCTTTCAAGGGGTTTGGCCAGCACCCGGACGGTCTCGACCGGGACGACCGCGTTGACGAAGAAGCGGACATCCCGGCGCGCGAGCGTCACAGCCGACCCATCACGTCGCCGCGGAAACCGTACACCGTGCGGTCACCCGAGAGCGGCACCAGCGTCACCTCCCGCGTCGAGCCCGGCTCGAAGCGGATCGCCGTGCCCGGTGCGATGTCGAGGCGCCGGCCGCGCGCCTTCTCGCGGTCGAAACGCAAGCCGGGGTTCGCCTCGAAGAAGTGGTAGTGCGAGCCGACCTGGATCGGCCGGTCGCCGGTATTGGCCACCTCGATCACCGTCCGCGGCGCGTCGGCGTTGAAGACGATCTCGCCGGGCCGCGTCGTCACCGTGCCGGGCACGTCGGCCGAGGGCGCGCCGCGGATCGGATGGTGGACGGTGACGAGCTTGGTGCCGTCGGGGAAGGTCGCCTCGACCTGGATGTCGTGGATCATCTCGGGCACCCCCTCCATCACCCGGGAGGCGTCGAGCACGGCGGCGCCCGCCTGCATCAGCTCGGCGACGGAGCGCCCGTCGCGGGCGCCCTCCACTACGAAGTCGGTGATGAGGGCCACGGCCTCCGGATGGTTGAGCTTCACCCCCCGCGCCAGCCGGTTGCGGGCGACCTGGGCCGCCATGGCGACGAGGAGCTTGTCTTTCTCGCGGGGCGTGAGGAGCAAGGGACGCGTCCTGGGATGAGGGTCGGTCGAAGGCGTTGCGCTCGAACGTGGTGCGCTGGAGCAAGGATCATGCGCGGGCGCGGGTCAAGCCGGTCAGCCCTGCCAGACGCGCGGCATCGGCCGCCCGCGCCACGCGGCGAGGAAGCGGGCGGCGCCCGCGCGCAAGGGGGCGATCGTCGGGGCCAGCATGCGCACGGCGAGGTGGCCGTTCCAGGCGCTGGCGCCGGCCTCGACGCCCGCCGGCAACGGGTCGAGCAGGGCCCGGGCCTCGTCGAGGCGCGCTTCGGCGCCGGGCGAGAGATCGAGGATCGTCGCGAGCGCCCGCGCGCCGCCGCCGATCGCCTTCCGGGCCATGACGGCGGTGACGGCCCCTTCGAGACGCAGCGTGTCGGCGTAGGCGAGGCGCCCGTCGCGGCGGATGCGCCAGCGATCCTCGAACAAGGCCTCCTCCAGGCTCTCGCCGCGGGCGGCGCGGCCGAGCACCGCGATCTCGGCCACGAGCAGCGCGGCGCCGGGGGCGAGATCCGCCTCGAGGCGGCGGACGAGGCGGGCGCGGTCGAACAGGATCGTCTCCTGCGGCAGCCAGTCGAGCCGCCCGCCGGACGCGACCGTCACGCGGTTGACGATCTCGGCGTGCGGCCCGTCCGAGCGGTAGACCTTCTCCGCCGCGGTCGTGGTCAGCAGGCAGGCTCCGCCCGGATCGACCACGACCGAGACCTCGAAGACGTCGCCGCAGGCGATGCCGCCGCCGGTGTTGACGAGGACGCCCTCCAGCATCGGCTCGGCCCCCTGGCGGGGCAGGCGCAGGCGCAAGGGGCCGCTCTCGGCGAGATCGACGATCCGCGTCGGGCCGCCCTCGCCGCCGGCCGGGGCGACGCGCAGGCGCACCGCACCGTGCGAGCGCTGACGGGACGGGGGAAGGCGGAGCGGATCGGCGGCGGAGATGGCGTGGCCTCGGATGGATCGTCCGAGCTTCATCGGCCAGCGGCCGGCCGGTCCGCAAGGGAGCGGGCGCGGTGCCATCCCAGAGCCGTCGCTCGAAGCCGCTCGAGCGGCTTCGCGGCGCCAAGGGACACGGCCAAGAGCGCCGCGCGGAGCGGGCTTCTCAGGACCCTGGTCCTGAGAAGCATCGAGCGGAGCGAAAGCCCAAGGGGCCGAGATGTCCGCGGAGGCGGGCGCCGGCGACTGAGGCCGTTTCCGCTTGATGGCTTCGGGTTTGGCCCCCCTCCGTCATCGCGAGCGGCCGCGAAGCGATCCAGGGCGCGCCCTGTCCGGAAAGGGCGCGCCCTGGATCGCCACGGCTTCGCCTCGCGATGACGCAGGAGAGGCCGAACTCATCAACCGGATGGCGTATGAGGCCGGCAAAAACCAGGGCAATCGCTTGAAAGCGATTGCCCTGCGGTGCCATCCCGCACCGATTGTCGGCATGCCCGGCGTCCGATGAAGCCATCGACGGCCCGTCGCGTCTTGACCGGTGCCGCACGAACACCCACCGCGTTCGACGACCTCCGGTCCATCCCCATGGGCGGATGTCGGCCTCGATGGACTTTGCGTGGCACCCGCGCGATGGACTTCCACGGGGGCCGTGCGGACTTCGTGAGCGTTCACCCCGGCCCGACGACTTTCCACCCAACGATCGGGACCCGAGCCGGCCCCGAGAGGCGACTGCCATGACCGCACACGATACCGAGGCCGCCGTTTCCGCCTCGGCCTACCGCGAGGCGATGTCCCGGCTCGCGAGCGCCGTGCATCTCGTGACCACGGACGGGCCCGGCGGCCGGGCGGGCCTGACGGCCTCTTCGGTGTGCAGCGTCAGCGACGGGCCGCCGACGTTGCTGGTCTGTCTGAACCGCAACGCGTCGGCCTATCCCGCCTTGCTCCGCAACGGGGTCCTGTGCGTCAACACGCTGTCGGACGCGCATGCGGACCTCGCCGCCGACTTCGCCGGACGCCTGCCGCCGGCCGAACGCTTCGGCGGCCGAAGCTGGAACCGCCTGCGGACCGGCGCCCCGATCCTGCCGGACGCCCTGATCGCCTTCGATTGCCGGATCGTGGACCGCCATCCGATCGGCACCCACGACGTGCTGATCGGCGCCGTGGTGGCGCTCGCCGAAGCCAGCGACGCCCATGGGCTGCTCTACGCCGACCGGCGCTATCGCACCCTGCCGCGCAGGCCGCCCGCCGCCGAGTGACGGGCAGAGGCCGCCTGCCGCCGCCCGCTTCAGCGCTCGTAGTGACGCGCGCGCCGTGTCGGGGTTGAAGCGGCTCCGGCCGGACCGCTGTGCGGTGCGAGGAGAAGCGGATCGTGCGGCGGAACGCTTTCGATTTCGCACATCCGGGATACAAGGATCTATGGACGCGTCGGACCGAGGCCGTTAACCTCACCCTCGGCTTCCGCGCGGTGCTCGAATGCGCCCGAAAACGGAGCCGACGGCGGGCTTGATCCTTCTCCGATCCCGAGGGGAATTCCCATGTCGAGCGGCAGCCGCATCCGAACCGTTCTCGTCCTTCTCGGCACGATCCTGGCCGCCGGCCCCGCCGCGGCCGAGGACGGGCCGGGCGGCAAGCCCCGCGAACCGTCCGAGACCAAGGCGTCCGGCAACTGGACCGATCCGCCCGTCCGGCCGGAACCCGCACCGACCAACGCCGCCGCCCCGCGACCGGTCTCGACACCCGCCAAGATCGATGAGCCCACCGGACCCAAGCGCGCGGATCACCGATCGGTCCGGCGCTCGGCCAAGCTGAGGCGCCAGGAAATCCGGAAGACGGCGAGCCGCGCACATGCCGTTCGGCAGGCCAGGGTCTCGGAGCCGAAGACCCGTCGGGTCGCGGCGGCGCGGGTTCCGCCGCGCGTCGCCGCCCCACCGCGACAGGCGGGTGGGCGGATGGGCGGCTGGCGCCCGGTCTACGGCTATATCGAGCCCGAAGCGCCGGCAGCCGCCTATTACGCGCGGCGCCGCTTCGGAACGGTGGGGAGCGGGCCGGGCGGCCTCGGCCTCCCTTCGGCGATGGGACCGACCTACCGCATCGTCCGCGCGGAGCCGGAGGGCCCCCGCGTCATGCGCTGGCGCGGACCGATCCTGCCGTTCGGATACACGATCGCCGAACCGGCCCCGCCCGATGCGTTCGAGGACGAATGAAGGCGTGCCGTCCAAGTCGAGAAAATCCGACGGCAAAGGAAACCCGGCACCGCTTTCGATGCCGGGCTCTTCACGAAATCGCAGGACGACCCGGTCCGACGCCTCGCGCAACACCGAATCACACCGGCGTGTGTCGCCGGTTCAGCGGATCCGGCCGGGACGGGCCGGCTCGAACACGACGCGGCGGTGATAGGCGCACCAGCTCTTGCCGTCGGCCACCGGGGCACCGCAACAGACGGCCTGATCGTTGGGTTCGCCGATGATGAACTTGCAGACGAAGGTGCCGGACTGCGCGAACGGAACGCGAAGATCGGCGGAGGGCTCGGCAATCGCATCGGCCTCGCCGACTTGCGGCAGGCGGAAAAGCTGGTTCATCGGGCGGACACTCGGTGTTCGAACGCGCTGGACCCAAGCGAGGGGCGATACGGCGCCCAGGGCCTGGATGGATGTCTCGGCCGGCCTTGCCTTCATGTCTCGCCGGTGCGACGACATCCGGCCCCGACGGGACGACGGAACCGGCGGCGCGGGCAAGCACAAGGCGTAGATCGGCTGATAGTCCGGCGTAAGTATACCCGATTCCCTGATAAACAAGCCCCGAGCCGGCGCGACAGGTGCGCGCTGCAAGCAGGCTTGCCGCATCCGCCGAGCGGATGGCCGATGCCGTTTTTCTTGCGAGGGCGACGTTCGATGTCGGGATCATGCCTCGCCGATGTCGTGGATGACCCCTGCCTGCCGTCCGGTGACGGGCCGTCCTTGCGACGGGGGTGCGGCAAGAGTATCCGGCTGTTCTTCGAAGGAATCCTCGCACCGGACCCCGCATGCGCGCTCTCGTCACCGGCTCGGCCGGTTTCATCGGCCATGCGCTGAGCCGCCGTCTGCTCGCGGCGGGCCACGAGGTGACCGGTTTCGACGGATTGTCGTCCTACTACGACGTCGCCCTGAAGCGGGCCCGGCACGCGGACCTCGCCCGGCATCCCGGTTTCGAGGCGGTGGAGGCGCGGCTCGAAACGCCGGGTGCGCTCACCGAGGCGATGGCGCGGGCGAAGCCCGATCGCGTGTTCCATCTCGCCGCCCAGGCCGGCGTGCGCTACAGCCTGATCGATCCCGGCGCCTATGTCGAGGCGAACCTCGTCGGCTTCGCCAACCTGCTGGAGGCGGTGCGCGCCCATCCGGTCCGGCACCTGCTGGTGGCCTCGACCAGTTCGGCCTATGGCGGCAATGCCGGCCTGCCGTTCCGCGAGACCGATCGCGCGGTCTCGCCACTCACCCTCTACGCCGCCTCCAAGCTCGCCAACGAGGCGATGGCGCATTCCTACGCCCACCTGTTCGGCGTGCCGACCACCGCCTTCCGCTTCTTCACGGTCTACGGGCCGTGGGGGCGGCCGGACATGGCCCTGTTCCTGTTCACCCGGAAGATCCTGGCGGGCGAGCCGATCGAGGTGTTCGGCGCGGGCGCGGCGGAACGCGACTTCACCTATATCGACGACCTGATCGACGCGATCGCGGCGCTGTCGAACCGCCCGCCGCCGCGCCCGTCCGAGGGCGGACCGGTCTCGGAGGCCGACACCCTGAGCGCGGTCGCGCCCTACCGCCTCGTCAATATCGGCGGCGGACGGCCGGTGCGGCTCGACGCGATGATCGGCGCGCTCGAAACGGCTCTCGGCCGCAGGGCCGAACGCGTGCTCAAACCCCTGCCGCCGGGCGACGTGATCCGCACCCATGCGAGCACCGACCTGCTGCGCGACCTCGTCGGCAGCCTGCCCGAGACGCCGCTGGAGACCGGCATCCCCGCCTTCGTGAAGTGGTACCTCGAATATTACGGGAATTCGTGAGCCTCGCCGGCTCCGGCGCATCCGGGACGATGCGCTGAAACCGCTCCGCTTCCTTTGGCTTTCGCGGCACGCCCCCAGCATCGTATTCGTGTCTGAGAGCCTGTTTGACTGCAGTGATCCCATCTCGCCCCTCATCCTGAGGTGCCGCGTGAGCGGCCTCGAAGGGTGCTCCAGGTTCCGCGCGGGATCTGGAGCACCCTTCGAGGCCTCCGCTACGCTCCGGCACCTCAGGATGAGGGTGGGGATGGGAGTAGGATCTTCCTCTCGCCTTGCCGTTGCCTGACGAAGACACGGCGGCCGGTCAAACAGGCTCTGACGGTTCATCCGAATGCGCCCGCTTCGCCCGGCTGAAGAGCGTGATGCGGGCGCCGGTACTGGTCGATCTGCGCAGCGTCCGCGCGCCGGACGATGCCCGTCGCCAGGGCCTGCGCAGCGTCGGCGACCTGGCCCGCCGCGGCGATTGAACCGGCTTCAGCGCGCCGCGCGCCGGGCGAGCAGGAGGTGGAGAGCGTGGGCGGCCATGCCGCCGATCACGGCGCCGCCGCCCTTGACGAGGAAGTCGAACACCCGGCCGTGCCGGCTCGCGGTCAGGCCCTGCGCCGCTTCCAGTGTCCCCGCGAGGACGACCGCCACCGTGAGCGCCAGTCCCCAGCGCCGCGGATAGGAGAGGGCGAGCAGGAACCCGAACAGCATGTAGGCGCCGGCCCGCTCCAGGTTGGGCGAGGCCAGGACGGGTCTGGCCTCGATCGGCGAGAGCGTCACCACGACGAGGCCGAGGGCCACGATCCACGCCATCAGGCGAACCAGCGTCAGCATGCCCCCTCGTGCGCGTAAGCCGGCGCCGACGTCAAGTGCGATGCGGGCCTCCGCTCCCGCGCCGCTTCGGGGTCCGTTCGGGCGAGCGGACGGTCATGCCGAGGCGTCGCATCGTCGGAGGACTTGCCTGACGCATCGCCTTTTCCCGGAAGCCGGCAACCACCTTTCGGGACGATGCTCCGGCCGCGACCGGGACCTGAGGCCGGAACGGACCGCACGCTCAGGATTCCATCGGCTACTTAAGATAAAAACATGCGGAATATCCCTAATTTGGAGGATGCAATTTGCTCGAATCCGTTGCCTCCTCGGCCCTCGGGGACACGGGCTGCGGGGCGCCAGCGAAGCGCCGATGCCGGCCGTGAGCCCCATCGAGGGGGGAATAGTCATGGTCAGGAACGGAGCGGTTCATCCGCGCTGGGTGCAACGCAGGGACGAGCGGCGGGCGGGCCGCTACGGCGGCGACAAGGTGGTGCGTTGGATCGCGCGTCCGACCCTGATGAAGGGGGGCCCCAAGAACACGGACACGGACGACGGCGGGCCCGGCCCGGCCGAGCGCACCCGGCCCAAAGGCTTCACCGGCCTGCGGATCGTGTCCGAGACCTGACCGGGCTCGCGCCGGCGTCGGCCGTGTCGAGGCCGGCGTCCGGCAAGGAACGCGCATCGCCTCATCAGTCGTGCTCGACACGGATCGGACGTTCATGTGATTCGTGGCCGAGGCTGCCGGCGCTTCTCTTGGAAACCGGCCGGAATCTCTTGCCTTATCTCTTGGCAACCTCTTCGGCCGGGTTCATGTTTGCCTGACGAAAGCCGCCGGGCAACGCGGCGGCATCGGAGGATCGTCCCGTGCTCGCAGCCAACCGCCTGATCAAAGCCGCCTGGGTCGCCGTCGACATCACACAGGACCGCACCGAGCGAGTCCTCGTGGTCGAGACCTACATCGCCGTCAGCCCCTTGGAGAAGAACTACGACGCGCACCGCTACGCGTGCGTCGTGGAGGATGTGCGCCGCGTTCTCGGCGAGCATTCGGAGATCGACCGCGCCTCGATCCTGAGCATGCATCGGGATGCCGGCTGCACCGCCCTGTTCCGCAGCCACCCCGCGACCGTGGCCTGACGCGCCCCGCTCATCGGCCGATCCGATGCCCGGGGGATCGCCCGTGTCGGAACGGTGCGCTTCGGACGCCGGCGCATCGCGGAGCGACCGGAAGCGGTCCGCATGCCGTCGTCACGCGCTATCGCGCCGGAACACGTCCTAGCGATGGCCCGACCCGGCCCCCGTGCCGTTGTCGAGGAACAGGCGGTAGGCCGGATTGTCGGTCTCGTCCACGAACGGGTAGCCGAGGGCGTCGAGAGCGGCGTCGAAGCGGGCGCGCTCGGCCTGCGGCACCTCGATCCCGGCGAGCACCCGGCCGTAATCGGCACCGTGGTTGCGGTAGTGGAACAGGCTGATGTTGAAGCCGTCCCCGAGCGCCTCCAGGAACTTCATCAGCGCGCCGGGCCGCTCCGGGAACTGGAAGCGGTAGAGCCGCTCGTCGGCGAGCCCGACCGCGCGCCCGCCCACCATGTAGCGGACATGGACCTTGGCCATCTCGTTGTCGCTCATGTCGGCGACGCGGTAGCCGGCGCTCTCCAGGGCCGCGATCAGGTCGCGCTTCTCGGGCCGCCCGCCGGGAAGGTTGATGCCGACGAAGATGCGCGCGTCGCCGCCCTGTGCGTAGCGGTAGTTGAACTCGGTGATCGCGCGGGGGCCGAGCGCGCCGATGAAGGCACGGTAGGCGCCGGGCCGCTCGGGGATGGTGACGCCGAGGAGCACCTCGCGCTCCTCGCCGATCTCCGCCCGCTCGGCGATGTGGCGCAGGCGGTCGAAGTTGAGGTTGGCGCCGGACGAGATCGCCACCAGCGGCCCCGCACCGGGATTCTCCGCAGCCCAGGCCTTGGCGCCGGCCAGACTCAGCGCCCCCGACGGCTCGGAGATCGCACGGGTGTCGTCGAAGATGTCCTTGACCGCCGCGCACATCGCGTCGGTGTCGACGGTGATCACCGCGTCGAGATGCTCGCGGCAGAGGCGGAAGGTTTCCTCGCCGGCCTGCCGCACGGCGACGCCGTCGGCGAACAGCCCGACGCTTCCCAGCATCACCCGGTCGCCGGCCCGGATCGCCTCGGCCATGGTGGCGGCGTCCTCGGGCTCGACGCCGATCACCTTGGTCTCCGGCCGCAGGTACTTGACGAAGGTGGCGATGCCGGCGGCGAGCCCGCCGCCGCCGATCGGCACGAAGATCGCCTCGATCGGCCCGGTATGCTGGTGCAGGATCTCCATGCCGATCGTGCCCTGGCCGGCGATCACCTCCGGGTCGTCGAAGGGATGCAGGAAGGTCAGTCCCCACTGCGCTTCGAGGCGCCGTGCCTCGGTGAGCGCCTCGTCGAAGGCGTCGCCGTGCAGCACCACCTCGGCGCCCCGCGCCCGGCAGGCATCGACCTTGATGGCGGGCGTGGTGCGCGGCATCACGATCACCGCCCGCACCCCGAGCTTGGCCGCGCCGAGCGCCACGCCCTGCGCGTGATTGCCCGCCGAGGCGCAGATCACGCCGCGCTCCAGTTGCTCGCGCGGCAGCGACGCCATCTTGTTGTAGGCGCCGCGCAGCTTGAACGAGAACACCGGCTGGAGATCCTCGCGCTTCAGCAGCACGGGACGGCCGAGCCGCTCGGTCAGGCGCGGCATCGGATCGAGCGGGCTCTCGATCGCCACGTCGTAGACGCGGGCGGAGAGGATCTTCTTGATGTAGTCGGTCACGGGCAGGCCTTCGGCCGCGTCAACGGGGCAGGGTTCACCCGGGACTTAGACCTTCGGCGGCCAGGATGCGAGGGGATGCCCCGCGGGCCGAGGATGCCTCAGAGCCTGTTTGACCGGCCGCCGTGTCTTCGTCAGGCAACGGCAAGGCAAGGCAAGAGGAAAGCCATAACTCCCATCCCCACCCTCATCCTGAGGCGCCGCGAAGCGGCCTCGAAGGGTGTTCCAGATCCCGCGCGATCCCTGGAACACCCTTCGAGGCCTCCGCTACGCTCCGGCACCTCAGGATGAGGGGCGAGATGGGATCACCGCTGTCAAACAGGCTCTGAGAGCTATGCCTTTTAAGGTTCGTTTATATTAACTATATCCTTGCAATGAGCGAAGCATTGCAAGGATCCGATCCAGTCTGGTCTGCCGTCATTGAACGGTTCGAGAACTATGCGCCGACGAGCCTGATGGCCCGCACGGCCTTGGAACACGCGCTGCCGGCCGGCTGGATCGACGAGGTGTTCGAGCAGCATCGCCAGCGGCAATACACGCGGGAGTTGCTGTTCTCCACTGTCGTCAGGCTGACGATGCTCGTCGCTCTCGGCCTGCGCTCGTCGTTGCACGCCGCTGCGCGCGAAGCCGAAGACCTGACCGTCTCGCTGCCCGCCCTCTACGACAAGGTCAACCGCACCGAGCCCGACCTGCTGCGCGCCCTCGTGCGCGGCAGCGCGACCCGACTGGCCCCGGTGATGACCGCGGCGGGCACCGGCCATCCGAGCCTGCCGGGCTACGCACTGCGCGTGCTGGACGGCAACCATCTGCCCGGCAGCGACAAGCGCCTGAAGCCTCTGCGCGCGCATCGCGGCGCCGCCCTGCCGGGGCAGACCCTGGTCGTCTACGATCCCGATACCGGCCTGGCCGTCGATCTGGTGGCGGCCGAAGATGCTTATGCCGACGAACGGGCGCTGGCCCGGGCCCTCCTGGACGCTGCCGCGCCCGGTCAGGTCTGGGTCGCCGATCGGCACTTCTGTGTCCGGACCTGGCTGCAGGGTCTGGTTGAGGCAGGCAGCCACTTCGTGGTGCGTCGGCACGGCAACCATCCCCGCCTGGGCGCGCAGGGGGATTGGCAGGCGTGCGGCTCCTGCGAGACCGGCACACTGTGTGAGCAGAGCATTACGCTGGAGGGGAGCGGCGATGCGTGGCGGCGCATCGCGCTGAGCTTGACGGCGCCAACGACGGAGGGAGACCGGACGATCTGGCTGTGGAGCAACCTGCCGGCGAGCGTCAGTGCGGCGCAGATCGCGCAGGTGTATCGGCGACGCTGGCGGATCGAGGGTCTGTTCCTGCAGATGGAACGGGTGCTGCACAGCGAGGCCGGTCGCCTGGGTCGTCCGCGGGCGGCCCTGCTGGGGTTTGCCGCTGCCGTTCTGGCCCACAACGTGCTGAGCCTGCTGAGCGCGTGCATCGAGCAGGTGCACGGGCCCGAGCCGCGGGTCTCGGTGTTCCACCTGAGCCGTCAGATCGGTGCCGGCTACGAGGGGCTGATGGTGGCGCTCGGACACGGCTCTGTGTTGACGGGCCAGGAGGATGCGGCGAGCGTCGCGGCCCGCTTGCTCGCCTTGGCGGAGCGGGTCGACCCAGGGCGGATTGCAACCAGCCCGCGTGGTCCCAAGCGCAAGGTCGACAAGCCCTATGTAGCGGCGGCTACGGCCCGAAAACACGTCGCCACCGCCAGGGTCCTCGAAAAGGCCAAGCTAATGGCTAAGAAAACACCTTAAAAGGCATGGCTCTCAGAGCCTCAGTCCGGCATGGACCTGCGCCGGGTCGAGGGGAAGGGCGAAGGCGGCGCCGATGCCGTCGCGGAAGATGCGCACCACCCGCGCGGGGGTGGTGCCGATGGTGATGGGCGTTCCGCTCGCGAGCGTATGGTCGAGGGCCAGCGCCGCGCCGGAGGCCGAGACGTTGATCAGGCGGCCCGGCAGGACGCGCCCGTCTTCGAGGGTGACCAGAACATCCTTGCGCGCCGGGCTGATGCGCGGATGGGTCCGCGCCGCCTCGAAGGTGCGTCCCTGCTCCCGGGCCAGCGCCAGCATGGTCTGGGCGACCTCGGCCGCCCGCTGCGGCGACACGAGGAGACGGATGACGAACAGGTTGTCCTCGGTGCTGGCGACCCGGGCTTCGAGCATGCCGATGTAGCGGATGCTGCAGGTCAGCAGTTGATCGATCTCCGGCTCGACCGCCGAGCGGAGAGCGATGCCGTTCCGAGAGATCTCCTGCGTGACCGCATAGAAGTCGGGTTGATGCCGACCCCAGCACAGGGCCGGGAGGAAGACGGTTCGAGGGTCGGGTGCGCGTCGCTCGGTCATCAGGGCACGTATCGTCTTTGCGCGACCTTGGCGGCGCAGCCCTGAAGGGAAGCCGGACTTAATCCCTCGATTTTTCGATATTTTGCCGGGTGAATTTCGGCCTCGCGCGTTCACCGCCCAGGCCGGAGAATACAGCCCCGATGTCCGGCAGCTTTCGGCGATCGGCCGCGATGCTCCCATGGTCCCGCTCGATATTTATGAAAATCAAAAAGTATCGAGAAAAATTCCGCATTGATCCTTACTTCAGCCGAGGCGAAAATCAGCGTCGGTTCAAGGCTGCCGCCGCGAAAACCCGATCCGAGGACTGATGTCCGCCGATCGACGGATGAGGGATGCGGTCAGAACATGGCCCTCCAGCCGCATGTTCATGCTATGGGCAGCCTGGGCGCCCGCGTTGCGACGGCCTGAGCAGCGTCATCGCGTTCGCGTCCCGGTGTGCCGTCGGCCCGGCACGATCGCGGGCCCGTCCGCGAAGACGGCGCGCCGGGGCCGGTTGTCAGGTTCGGGGCATGCCGGGCATGGTCGGGGGATGAGCGAGACGCCCTCCGACGCCGACCGAATCGCCCGCCTCGAAATCCGCCTGACGGAGCAGGAGGCGGTGATCGAGGATCTCAACGCGGCGATCACCGCGCAGTGGACGGTGATCGACAGGCTGTCCCGGCAGCTCGCGAGGGTGCAGGAGCAGGTCGAGGAGAACGCGTTCCGCGCGGCCGGCGGCGCACCGGAACCGCCTCCGCCGCATTACTGACCCGGACCGGGGTCATGCTCGCGTGAGCCGAAGCGTGTCGGCGGCGCATGGGGTGGAACGAGGGCGGGATGAGGCGAGCGGTACGGATTCTCGGTTCGTTGATCGCGCTGGCGCCGCTCTCCGCGGGCGCGTTCGAGCGCCCCCCGTCGCCGTCCGAGACGGCGATGGAGCCGTGCCCGAGTCAGGGAGCCGGCTTCGTCCGGATTCCCGGCACGGCGACTTGCCTGCGGCTGTCGGGCCGGGTCGCAGCGGGCGTCGATGTGGGCGCGGGCCGCGCCACAGCGCCGGTGCAGGGCCGCATCTCGGTCGATACGCGCAGCGAATCCGATGTCGGGCCGGTGCGCAGCTTCGTCCGAATCGATGCGGGCCGGCGCTAGCGCAGCGTCCCGAAAGGCGGTTGCCGGCTTGTCTGAGAGCCTGTTTGACTGCGGTGCTCCCATCTCGACCCTCATCCTGAGGTGCCGCGTGAGCGGCCTCGAAGGATGCTCCAGGAATCGCGCGGGATCTGGAGCACCCTTCGAGGCCTCCGCTGCGCTCCGGCACCTCAGGATGAGGGTGGGGAGGGGAGCAGGGCTTTCCTCTCGCCTTGCCGTGGCCTGACGAAGACACGGCGGCCGGTCAAACAGGCTCTGAAAAGACGATGCTCCAGAAAGTCCGATCAGTCGTCGCGGTAGACACGCTCGCGGCGCTCGTGCCGCTCCTGGGCTTCCAGGGAGAGGGTCGCGATCGGCCGCGCATCGAGGCGCTTGAGCGAGATCGGCTCGCCGGTCTCCTCGCAGAAGCCGTAGGAGCCGTCCTCCAGCCGGGCCAGGGCCGCGTCGATCTTGCCGGTCAGCTTGCGCTGGCGATCGCGGGCCCGCAGCTCGATCGCCCGGTCGGTCTCGGACGAGGCGCGGTCTGCGAGGTCCGGGTGGTTCTCGTTCTCGCTCTGAAGAGCGGTCAGAGTATCCTGCGCCTCGCGCAAGATCTCACCCTTCCAACTGAGCAGCTTGCGCCGGAAATACTCGCGCTGCCGCTCATTCATGAAGGGCTCGTCGTCGGAGGGCCTGTAGCCGTCCTCGATCGTGACCTTCGCCATTGTCTGTCCTCGCGCTCCCTGCCGGTCAGCGGCGATCTTGCGCGAGGCTATAATCGAGCCGGGCAAGCTCTACAACGCGCGGATGCCGCCTTGCACACACTCGTGCGAAAAGCTGCCGCGATGCGGCAAAGACGACACGCTCAGGTGGCCCTCCCGGTCGGCGCTCAGGGCGTCCCGCGCAGCCGGGTGACGGCGGCGGCGATCGCATCGGCGAGCGGGCGCGCCAGGGCGTGCCGGTAATGGGTCTGGTCGAAGAACCCCCCGGGGTCGTGCAGCGCCGGCCGGTCGCGGCGCCCGTCGATGACGGCGCTGCGCCCGTGCCGGGCCAGGGCCGCGGTCATCGCCCCCCGGCAGGCGGCCTCGGCGCGGGCGCGCGGCGTGCCGGGGCGGGGAAGGCCGGCGGCGTAGACCGGCGGGAAGACCATGACCACGGCGGTCTGCGGCGGCAGCGCGGCCAGGGCGGCACCGAGACGGCCGGCGGCGGGAAAGTCCGGCCCCGCCTTGCCGGGCGCGGCCTCGTCGGGGACCGGCGTCTCGCGGGCGGCGCGGAAGCGCTCGTCGTCGATCTCGCCGAGCCTGAGATAATCCGGCTCGTAGTCCCACCAGCCGTCCGCGGCCGACCGCTTGCGGCGCGGGCCGAGGAACCAGCCGAGGCGGCCGACGACCTCCTCGGCGACCGAGAATCGCAGGAGGCCGCGCAGGTAGGCGAGGGGATCGTGGCTGTAGAGCCAGAACGGGAACGGCTTGTCGTTGGGCAGCGCCGGATCGTCGGTGCACCACAGGTCGTCCACCGCGAGCACGACGGCCTTCGGCGCCGGGTGATGGCGCAGGAACCACGCGAGCAGGGTGAGCTGCTCCCCCGGTCCGGTCGCCGGCACCGAGAGCTGCACGAAGGAGATGCCCGTCGCCGCGCCGAGCCGGGGGGGCTCGACCAACTGGATGTGCGAATTGCCGAACACCGCCGCCTCGAAGGCCGGATCGCGGCCGCGCAGGGCCGCGGCGGTGCGCGGGCCCTGCGGGCGCACGGCGCCGGCCGAGAGCAGCGTCGAACGACCGCTGTCGTAGGGGTCGACGAGGGCGGCGAGCGCGAGATAGCCGGCGAGCAGGCCGATGCCGATTCGGACGAACCGGCGCGCGAAATCCGCCCAGTCCCGCGTTCCGGCGCTGTCGGAAGGGGCCCGCATCTCAGAACTGTTTATCTTGGGCATGAAAGCCAAGTGTGTGTGTGAAACCACTGTCACCCAAGAATTTTTTCCGGAGGACGCTCATAGCCACGTTAACTGGTCCCTGGACGGCCCTCCCCGGGCCGATCTCGCATGGATTGATTGGAAGACCGATGCCGGCGAAGGACAATCCCGGCGACCGCGGAAGGCCACATTGCGGGGAGCCTCCGTGGCGTGAGGCTCAGGCTGGAGCGCCTGAACCTACGAATCGCCCCATCCATGCAGGTCGCCGCCCCCCTCCGGCGCAAACCTGACGGAGCCGATGGTCAGGGCATGTAGACCCTGTCGCCGGCCGGATTGAGGACCCATTCGAAGGTCACCTCGTCCCGCTCGGCCCCACGGGTGTCGTCCAGGATGCCGACGATCCGGCAGGCCAGGACGCTGCCGGCCTCGTTCTCGACGAGGAAGCCCTCCCCGAGCTGGATGACGTAGTGATCCGACGTGGTGTCGACGGCGTCGATGGACGTGAACATGCCCGTCTCCAGGCCCTTGACCCGGGCGATCCGACGCGTCGCCCCTCGCCTGTAGAGATGGATCGAAGTATCGCTGGCCTTGGAGAAGGCGATATCGACGGCCTGTCCGCCCGCCTCCACCCGCAACATGCCGTTGTGCGTCGAGTAGTCGAAGGACCTGCGGCCCGTCGGCATGGCCGTCCCGCCCCCGGCGAACCGGACCGGGGCCGGCCGGACCGTTGCGTGCGCCGTGGTCGCGAAAGAGGCGGGGGCCGATACGGCCGCCGCCTGGATCGCGCTGTTGGCCGTTGCCTCGGCGTCCGCCACGTCGGCGACGAGCCCTGCCGGCGCGGCCATCTCCTTCAGGAGGTCGTGCAGGCTCGACAACCGAAGGGACCTGCCGGAGACGCGCCGGTAGGCGTCGACGAGCTCGGGCCGCGGATAGAGGCGCTTGCCACCGGACCGCACGAACCAATCGGCCTTCTCCTCGCCCGTGACGAAGATGAGATCCTTCCTCTGCGTCCGCCCGAGATGGAGGAGGGAGAGCCAGATCAGCACGTCGCCGATGCCCTGGTCCTCCTTGGCCGCGTCCTTGTACCCTGGCGGCACCCTATGACGGATGCCGTATTCGAGCTCCTCGATGACCTGCTCGTTGGACTCGGCCGGCGCCACGGTTTGCCCGCTCCCGAAGACGCCTGCGTAGAGCCTCGTGACTGGATCATCGCCCCGCCAGCCCTTCATGTGCCCCGTCAGGCGGCGCAGTTGCTCCAAGTAGGCCTTCGCGGCCTCGCGGTGGCCGGCGGCCGCCTTGTCGAGCGCATCTCCATCCGCGAACCCCTCCAACAGCAAGGGGCTGACCTGCGCGTCCCAGCCGGTCATCTTGGAGATGCGCTCGTCGAGGGCGTGGACCATGTCGGCGAGCTTGCGGTCCCGGTTCTTGATGAACTCCCGGGCGACCTGCTCCGGTATGAACAGCCGCCCTTCACCCGCGATCCGGGAGTAGACGCCAGCCAGATCGGCGAGGTCGCCCTTTCCCATCTGGTAGGGCAGCAGCAGGGCGTTGGTGTCGAGCGCGATCAGAACGTCGCCAGAGGTCGGATCGAGCGCCGCCGCTGGCTGAAAGACGTTGTGCGCCTCCGGGTACAGCCGTCCCAGGAGGAAGTGGTCATAGTCGCCCGACGGGGGCTTGGGAGCGGCCTTCCCGCGCCCTCTTACCTCCGATTCCGCTGAGGCGGCGGCAGGAGGCCTCGGTGCGTCCGGAGCCTTGCGGTCGTCGTCCATGGTAGCCCTCGTGCCGTCTGCCTGGCCCCGACAGATAGGCGAGCCGCGGACCGGTCGCCAGCGTCCCCTTTCCAAGGCGAGGCCGCGGACGCTGTCGTACGCAATGCGTGGCCACGCGGCACGACGCGGTCGCCCCGGGGCATGCGAAGGCGGGTTCCACGAAGCGCCCGGACCACGTGTGCCGGCGACGGCCGGCGCCCGAAGGTCAGCCCTGCCCGGTCAGCGCGGTCGGCAGGAGTTCGGCGACGTAGCCACGGGAATGACGGATCATCCTGCGGGTCTCCTCAAGCCAGCCGTCCTCCCGGGCGTCGTCGTCGTAGACGCAGACCGTCAAGCCGCGGCCGAGGCCGTCCTCAAGCGCCGAATAGGTCTCGGACTGCATGAACGTGCCCAGCCGGCGCTCGCTGGCCGGCCATATCGAGAGCATGGCCATCTCGATGTAAGGGATGCGGCGGTGGAAGAGGTAGAACACGACCTCCTTGTGCCGGAAGCGCGGCTTGGCGAAGACCGGACAGGGACGGGCGTCCACGAACGCCTTGACCTGATTCTCCGAGACCAAGGCCAGCAGGCTCTCCTCGTCCAGCGTCGCGACATCGACGTAGGCGACGAGCCCGCGACCGCCGCGGCATGCCAGATGGCCGACGCCAGCGTCGACGCCGGGCATCCCGGCACCGTAACCACCCTCGTAGGTGCCCGGGAAGGGCAGGATCTTCGTCTCAGGCATCGGACTGCTCAGGCACGAGTTCGGCTGCGTTGACCTCGACGGAACTCAGGTCGAGGAGGCGTACGGCGAAGTCGGGCACGCCCCCGACGGGCGGGTCGAACGTCCCATCCGCCTTTTTCACTTCCTTCCGCTTAACGAAGAAATCCTCGTACATCCTAGGTCCGACGCCCGTGAACGGCACTACGGTCATGTGGGTCTGGGCAAGCGGCTTGCCCTCGGCGTCGACACCCGGCAGCACGGTGGCCATGGCATCGGAGTGGAGTTCCATGGCGAGGCTTTTGACGTAGGGCTCGATGTACTGGACGCTCTTGACCCCGGCCGTCACCATGTGACGCGCGCAGTTGTGGCAGGGATAGGTCGTGCAGTAGAGCGTGGACCCTACCGGGGAGACGCCCTGGCGGGCGGCGGAGAACAGCGCGTTCATCTCGGCGTGGATCGAGCGGGAATACTCGATGATGTCCTTCACCCCGGGCATCTCCTCCATGAGCGCCGATTCCCCGGCGAAGAAGTCACGGATCGCCGCCTCCGCGGCCTCCCTGGCCCGGGCCGACTCGCCCGCGTCGCCGTCCTTCACGGGATGGACCGCGGCGGCGAGCCCCGGGCTGAGGCGCGCGGCCATCCACCTCGCGATGTCCTCGCGCAGCCCGATCTTCTTGCGCTGGTTGTGGCAGCCGGTGAAGGTGATCTTCCCGTCCGTCCATTCCCAGGCGAAGCACCGGCGGTCGGGCCTATGGTCCTCCTCGTAGACGCCCCCGCCGAAGCGCGGAGGGTCGTTCGTGCCGGTGGCAACGACCGTACCGTCCTTGACCAGCGCGGCGCCCACCTGCCGCGACAGGCACGCCGACTGCATCGAGGCGGCGTGCGCGTGGAAGATCGCCCGCTCGTGCCTGTTCGGGCGGACCAGGCCCGTACCGAGCAGCAGGTCGCGGAACCGGCCGAGGTCGTCGTTCAGGTGCTCGCCGCCGCTGCTGTGGGCATTGTTGTCGATGAAGAAGTCGGCGAGGTAGAAGGCGTCGCGGACCTGCTGCCCGTGCTTCCTGCCCTGGTCCTTCTCGTCCCGGTCCATGTAGGCGAGCACCCTGGCGGGCTCGACGCCGC
Organism: Methylorubrum populi; assembly: GCA_036946625.1. Classification (NCBI taxonomy): domain Bacteria; kingdom Pseudomonadati; phylum Pseudomonadota; class Alphaproteobacteria; order Hyphomicrobiales; family Methylobacteriaceae; genus Methylorubrum; species Methylorubrum populi. The sequence goes on along the minus strand of JAQIIU010000002.1, from coordinate 520,005 downwards.
TGTACTTGCTGGAGCTCGTCAGGTCGCCGATGAGGCGGCCCTCCCGGATGGCGTGCTCGCAATGGACGGCCACAAGGCGGAACGACTGGTCGTAGACCCGCCTCAGCAGGAGGACCTCCTCCGAGTGCTTGATCGAGTCGAGCACGACGGCGATCTTCCGTTCGCCGGCGGCCGCGTCCTCGCGAAGGCGCAGGATCTCCCTGACCGCCAGGGACGCGACGGCATGGTGGCCGAAGTCCTTGCGCAGCCTGTCACCGAGGTCCTGGAGAACGGTCACGCGGTCGAACTTCGACTGGCCCTCCCTCTCGTCGTCCGAGACCGCCGGGACGGGCTCGCCCTCGAACCGCCGGGCGATCAGGGTGCTGAGCTTGACGACCTTAACCTCGTAACCGGCCTTGGCCAGGAGGTTGCGCAGCCTCTTGACGGCGGTGGAGCAACCCGCGCCGGCGAAGCCGACGACTCCGATCACGAGTTCCTTCGAACGCGGAGAGACGTCGGACGCGCTCGTGGCGCCGGACCTCGCTTCGGGCCTCTCGGCTGGTGAGTTCGGCTTCGGGGATGAGGTCATCGTTCAGGCGCGGTGAGGTTCGGAATTGCGGCCGCGAGCTCGCGGCGATGCTTGGCCCAGGGAGAACGCGCGAGTAAGCCGGACGGCGCCGGGACCGGCACCGTTTTCAACACGGTCGAATCCGCCCGCCGGCAGAACGACCTTATGTCGGTCGATCCTACAGGTCGACATGCAACGGACAACGTTGAACAGGCTTCACCGCCGGCCCGATGCCCCGCTAGCCGCCATCGCCGCCAGTGGGGTCCGTACCTGCACGGCAGCCAGCGGTCGCCGACGGTCGGGCCTCACGCCAGCAGGGCAGCCCGCAACCCGGTCATGCGGGCATGCGCGTGAGCGGTCGACGTGACGGCCCTCGCGAAGGCCTTCCGGTCGCCCACGAGAACGGCCTGCTCGCGGGCGCGGGTGATGGCCGTATAGACCAGCGACCGGTCCAGCAGGCGGGTCTGGGCCACCGGCACGACCACCCGGCGGAAGGCCGAGCCCTGGGCCTTGTGGACGGTCACCGCGTAGGCGAGCGCGGTGTCGTCCAGGCTCGGCCCCGTGAGACCGTGCGTCACGCCGTCGAAATCGGCCTCCAGGATCCCGTCGGCGATCCCGGTCACGGTCCCGAGCGAGCCATTGCGCAGCCCGAGGCGGTAGTCGTTGCGCAGGAACATCACCGGCTCGCCCACGGCGAAGCCGCGTCCCGGCATGCGCTCGCGACCGTGGGTCAGGAGGGCGTGCAGGCGCGCGTTGACCGCGTCGGCGCCGACGGTCCCGCCCTTGGTCGGACAGAGGATGCGCAGGTCATCCCGCCATCCGCCGCACGTGGCGACTGCATCCACGACGTCGTCCAGCGTCGCGACCCCGCCGGCGGATCCGTCGAGGAACGTGACGCCGAAGCCCGGCCCCTCCAGGGTCCGCCCCATCGCCGGCAGCGTCCCGGCCCGGACCGCCGCGGCGACCTGCGGGATGCCGGTGGCCTCGGCCTGCCGATGGACCCTGACGAGCGTGACCTTCGGGATGTCCGGGAACGAGACGAGCTCGTGGAAGGCCAGGCCGAAGCCGATGGGCGGAAGCTGGGCGTCGTCTCCGACCAGCAGGAGGCGGCATCCCCCGGGCATGCGCCTGAGCAGGCGGTAGAAGGTCGGGAGATCGATCATGGAGGCCTCGTCGACCACCACCAGGGACTGGCCGCCCAGGGTGACCTCGCCCGATTCCACTCGCCCGAGGAAGGCGGCGACGGTCGAGGCGGGATGCCCGGTGGCCTCGGCCATGCGGACGGCGGCGCGGCCGGCCAGCGCGATCAGGTGCACGGCCTGGCCATGGCGCGCGGCCGCCCCGCACACTGCGCGGAGCACCGTCGTCTTCCCGACGCCGGCGCCGCCGACGAGCAGGCCCACCGGCGCCCGCAGGGCGAGCAGCACGGCCCGTCGCTGCTCGGGATCGAGGGCGGGAACGTCCGAGGCCTCCGGACCGTCGAGCCAGGCGTCGATGCCGGCGTCGGTGACCGGCCTCGATACGAGATCCCCGCCGGCCCCCGACGACAGCATCTTCCGGAGACGGTCGGCGACGTAGCGCTCCATCATGTACGCGCCGCCGGGCTGGTAGCCCCCGTCGACCTCGAACGCCGCCTTTTCCGAAAGGGCGAGGTCCAGGGCCCGCGCAGCATCGTTCGTCTTCGGGCCCAGCCGCCTCGCGACCTCGGCGAGGAGCGCGGCGCGCGGGATCCAGGTGTGGTGCTCCTCGAAGCGCTCGTAGAGTACCCCCTCCACGGACGCGACCAGGCGCTCCGGAGCGCGCGGGCCCACGCCCATCCGCCGGGCCGCCCGGTCCACTGTCGCCCAGGGCGCCAGGGCCATCAGGTCGTAGGGACGGCCATGCAGCCGGCGGGCGGCACCGGCGCCCCACAGCGCCAGCACGCGCCCGGCAAGCCGCCGGTCGAACCCCGCCTCCGCGAGCCAGAGGACGATGTCCGCAAGCCCCTGGCGCTCCCGCCAAGCCGACGCGAGGTCGGCGGCGCGTCCCTCCCCGAGGACCGTCGCAAGGGCGGCGACGTCCCCGTCTGCCAGCGCACGCGGCAGGTCATCCCCCAGCCCATCGCGAAGACGGTGGGCGCTCGCCGGCCCGATGCCGACGAAGGCGGTCTCGCTGACGAGGAACCGGACCACCGCATCGAGCGGCGTATCGCCCTTCGCCGCACCCGTCACCGCGGCCCCCGGCCCGGCCGGTCGGAAGCGGGGCCGATCCAGGCCAGGCTCGTGCGTCGCGCGCGCGAACGGTCTCCTCGACCACGGAGGCGCCCGTGGGAAAGTACGACACGACCATACGCACGATCCTGAACGAGGGATGCTCCACGTTCATGGATGAGCTCGGCATACACCATGACGCCAAACCCCTTCCGATCAAGATCCCCAGGGTGTCCGCACGGGAAGTCGACTACGTGGGCCGAGATGCCAGGACGGGCATCGTCTACCACATCGAGTTCCAGGTCGGGAACGACACGCTCATGAGCGTGCGGATGCTGATCTACGCCGGCCAGATCGGCGAACGCGTCATGCAGGACGAGATGGCACGGGCACGCGTCAAGCAGAAGCGGCTGAAGGAGCCACCGGTCTCCCCGGACATCCGTTCGACGCTCGTCTACGTGGCCGCGACCGCCTGGCCATGCCCGACGGAATAAGGACACACTCGCTACAACATGGCTACGCCGCCATCGACGTCCGCTCCATCGACGCCGATCACCTGCTTGCCGGCGAGGCCATGGGCGATGCCATCCTCGCCATCCTCTGCCGCGATGGCACGGCACCCGTTAGAATACTCCGCATCCTGGCGCGGCTCGACGGCCTGGACCAACATGCGGTCGAGCGCGCCTACGGGCGCCTGCTGTTCCTCGCGGAACTGAGAGGCGCCAGCGACGTCGTGGAGAGAGAGGGAAAGGTCATGAACATCCACGTCGACCTCGACAACATCAGGAGCGTGCGCGAGCACGCCGACACGAAGATCCGCTTGGCGATGGCCGACATGGTCGCCCAGTTGATCGCGGACAAGTTCGGCGATGCCGTCGACATCCGGGACGTGAGGAGCCGCCTGGGCCGCTTCACGACGGAAGCCATCAGGGAAGTCGGACGCAAGGTCTCGCTGGGCAGCGGCATCGACGAGGCGTTTGATGACGAACTGCCCGTCCCGGCGGAGAACCGGCCAGGCGTTCGCTAGGACGCCGTCATCGCCGGCCGGGGCTTTGCCCCAGCCGGCAACGGATGAAGGCTCCGACGAATTCGAACACGGACCGAGGCAAGGCCGCGCCGGCCTCCGATGCGCGGGAGGGGCTGCCAGTGGCTGATGGCGAGCCAGTCCCCTTCGCCACGCCGGCATGTCCCCCGATGTGCATGGGCGGGGATCCCGTGCAGGCAAGCCGCCCCGGCCAGCATGCCCCAAGCCAACGCCCGAACCCCTCAGTCCTCGACGCGGTACCTGGCATCCTGCCAGTTGCGGAGGCCGGCTGGGGGCGCCCTGCGGCCGACCAGATCGGACTGGCCGCCTTTCCTGCGCCGGGATGACGGCGCCTTCACCTTCGCTCCCCGCGTCCTGGCAACGGACGGCTTCCGTTCCTCCACCGGGTCCACGGGCGGCAGCCCTGGTGACGGCGCCGCCGGCGTCGGCATCTGGACGGCATCCTCCGGGATGCCGGCCATGGCTGGCTCTTCGTCTTTTCCTGTGTCCCCGTTGGCATCCCCGGTGGGCGGCGCTGGCTCCGAGGCAACGAAGGCCGGGCCGGACGCCGGCATCTGGGTCTGCGGCTTGACCGGCGCTAGGGCCGTCCGCCGGACGATGCCGGCCTTTCTCAGGAGGTAGTCGAGCGCTGCACGCATGGATCCGGTCCCGTTCGTATCGGACCCCATGGTTCTCCCGACAGGCCGGGCGGCCAAACCTTGCCCACTCCGTGCCGCAAAACGGTGCCGACACAGGCCATGGCTGGCATCCCTCCATGGCAGCCAGCAAGCCTCCCCCCCCCGTTTGACGACGAATCGATCTCGACTGCATCGCAAGATTTTTTCACGAGCGACCTTGAGCCGGCAGCGGGGCAGGCAACGCTATCCGAAGCATCATCCACAGGTTGTTGCAAGATAGACTGGTCGATATGGTTATCTTGCATTTGATCTAAACAAATCGACTTGGCATGCCGATCAAGAAAACTTGGCATCCCACTGGAAATAGACTTTTTATGGGATTCTAATCGCCGTTGCGCAGCCGGCGGATTCGGCTTGCATCGGGATTCCTATGCTCGGTCGCCTGTACAGATGGGTGCCTTGGTCGGTCGGCTCGCCGGCACCTACCGCGCTGCCGGCGAACGACAACGGCCCGGCGCGGACACCTGCCCCCGGTCCCGCCGGCGGCGGCACGACGGTGCCCTCGCTCGCGTCCGCGACCCGGGATTACGCGCGGGCCGTCGCGGACGGGACCTTCGCCCGACGCCGGCCGCGCGACGTGGCGCTGCTCTCCATCGCCATGGGGCCTGACCTCTGGGCCTGGCAGTATGCCAGGCGCCTGACCGGCCAGCCCCCGTGGCGGGCCGCCCCAGGCCTGGACGAGCGGCACGAGCGTAGCAGGGGCGACCGCGAGATGATGCAGGACGTCGGGACCTGGGAACGGGCCATCGCGGCCTACCAGGCCGACATCGAGAGGGCCCGGCGAAACGGGAGGCCGGCCCCGCCGCCGTTCGTCCTGCCGGTCGCCGTCCAGGGTGCCATCGAGGCACGCCTGCAGGCGGCGCTGGAGCGGGCCGCGCGGAGGCGGGATCGGCCGGGCGACGGCGGCTCCGGCCCCGCTCCAGTCCCGAGCGACGGGGTGGCGCGCCCGCCATTCCCGGGCAAGCCGGTCTGATCGCCGGGCCCCTACCCTAAGGTCGAACGAGCGATCCATGAACCAGCCACACCCAGTGCCGATGGCAGCCAGGCGGGAGGACGCCGGCGTCCCGCCTCCGGAACCCGGCATGCGCCGCGTGGCCCCGCGCGGGCTGCCGGTGCGCTTCGTCACGCGCATGAGCGTCGACCTCAACCACGCCATCGCGGCCGCGGCGAAGGAGGACGGCATCACGGCGGCGGCCTGGGTCCGTCGCCTGCTGCTCGACCGCTTCGCGATGATCTCGCCATCCGACGAGCGTAGCGGCCGGCCCGTCCGACGGGCCGCCGAGGATGTCGTCGCGATCTCGAATGCCATTCGCCATCTCGCGGACGTGAGCGGCGCCGTGTCGGTCGGAAACCGGTCCGCGGCACAGGACGCCCTGCAGCGCGCCCGGGGGCTCCTGATCCCCCTGGTCGTCCGCCGGCCGGAGTGATCTCCGGTGCCACGCGCGGCCAGGGCGTCGGCGACGCTCTCGCGCTGCACCTGCTCAAGGCCGAGAATGAGACCGTGACGGTTATCCCGGCGCGTGGTCTGGGCAGTGCGGAGCTCGTCGAGCAGGTTCGCGAGCTCGTCGCCCTCTCCGCCGGCGGCCGGACGGACCGGCCCATCTACCATGTCCACCTAGATCCCGACGCCGGCATCGTCGACGAGGCAGCGGCTCGGACTCGGTGGTGGACCCTATTCGAGGGTGAATTCGGACTGTCGGGCCAGCCGTACTGTGGCGTCGAGCACGTGAAACGCGGGCGAGCCCACGAACACCGGGTCTACGCCCTGGTCCTCCCTTCTGGCGGGGTGGCCGACCTGGCCTGGGATTACGCGCGCAGGGAGAAGTGCTCACGCATCGTCGAAGCGGAGTTCGGCATGCGACCGGTCGCGTCGAAGCATGCCCGGGCCGTCGAGCGCCGCCTGCGCGCTGAAGGGCATGTCGAGGTCGCCGACTGGTTGGAGCGGTCAGGTACGATGGCGGCGCCCCGGCCCATCGCCGCCTCTACGCCACGCGAGCGGGCGATACAGGAACGAACCGGGGCGTCCCTGGACGGCATGCGGCGGGCCGCCCTGGAAGCATGGCATGCTTCCGACGATGGCCCGGGTTTCGCCACCGCCCTGCGCGACCGCGGGTACGAGCTTCGTGCCGGGCGGGTGGGGGCCGTCATCGTGGATGGACGGGGGACGGCCCATCTCGCCACCCGGGTCGTGGGTGCGGCCGCCCGGCGCTTCGAAGGCCAACGAATTCTCGCGGCGGACGTCCACGCACGGCTCGCAGCGCTGGCATCAAAGGAGGCGACGCATGGACGTGAGCGAAATCGTGCGGCGCCTCGACGCCCAGGAGAGGCTCCTGCACCTCATCGTCGGCGCGCTGGCGCCGGAGCCGACAGATTCGGAGGGGACGGGGTACGACGACCTAGTGGAGACGCTGGCCGACCTGACGGAGGCCGTGGCGGACGTCGCGACGACGCTCCGGGCGATGCCCTGCAGCGGTTGCGTGCGAGTGGCCCCGACCAGCGTCTTATCCTCCGCCGGCGTCTGAACAAGCTCCGTCCGGGACCCGGCTATGAAGCGGCCGCCATGCGTGCCCGGGAGGCCGTCGCTCGCATCGAGGCCGCGGCGGCCAGGGATCGTGACCGAGCCTGGGCCCTGTGGGGCCTGACGGACATCTGGGGGCTGCCGCTGACGTAGCGCGCTTGCCTTGTGAGGACGCCAACTCTGTCCCGTCGCAACGGCCCGGTTGGTACGGGCCCTTCGACAGCCGTCGCTCGCGGACCGCCGTGTCCCCCGCGGACATCGTCCATGAGGGCTCCGCCTGCTTTCTTGCCACCGGGAGACCCGCTCGCCAGACGCAGCTTGCCTCAGCCCTCGGTTCGTGATCGGAGGCCGTGACGATATCTCGGAGCGATTGATGACGGACATCGCCAGGAACGTTCGAACGGGGGAAATCTGCTCCGCGGCCGAGCGCGACATCCGGGAGGACATCCGCGAGGATGCCTTCACCTGCGTCGGCTGCACCGCGGAGATGCGGCCGGTCGCCGTGGCACCGGGAGAGGCGTACTGGGTGGCCCCGCATTTCCGGGTCCGCGGACTGCACGACGGCGACTGCGACGGTGACGGCACGCCGGTCGCCGCTCCCGCCGCGCGCCGGCACGGGCAGGCCCGCCGAAACCAGCCGGGCCTTACGCCCACGCGGCTCATGCTGGCCAACGAGAACCCCCAGGCTGGACTGGGGGTAGGGCCCGAGGATCCCGGTGCCGCACAGGGACACGCGGTCGGTGGTCTTGGCGGCGAGGCCGGTCCGGAACGCCAGGACAACGTGGCGAGAACGTTGCACAGGATCGCGCAATGCTTCCTTGAGCTGCTCGACGATGAGGACCCTCCGCTAACCTTGCCAGGATGCGTCCCGGGAACCTACCGCGGGCTGTTCGAACTCCTGGAGGCCAACGCCGGTCAGGCGTACGAGCGAAAGGTCTACTACGATGCCATCTCGTTCCAGAGGTACGACGTCGACGACGCGATGATGGAGATCGACGTCCTCCTGGGGCCGAGCGCCTATCGACACGTCGAGAACGGCAGGAGAGCGGTCGCCGGGCGGTTCAGGGTTCACTTCGACATGCACGGGTGGACCGACCGACGTCGCGTGGCTTTCCTCGCCGAACTCAGGCGCGCGAAGGAGCGCCAGATGGCGATGAGGGACGAGGGTGCCGGCGAGAAGATCCTCCTGTTCTTCCTCGGCACGCAGGATCCCGGCGACGCGACGCTGTTCCATGTCGATGACGGTCGCCTGGCCTGCTTCCTCACCGGCCCTGCCTGACCGCCCAGGCCGCTTAACCGGCCATGGGAAGGCCGAGGTGCCGCACGGCCTCGCGGAGGGCGCTGCAGGACCACTCGTACGCATCGCAGGGTTCGATCAGCAGGTAGTGCTCGTCGGGAGCTGCCGCAGGGTAGGAACGCGAGCGGCCATCCACCGTGAGCAGCGTCCTGAACTCGAAGATCACGTCTTGCCAGCGCACGCAGGACCGCCCAGCCTCCAGCCACGCGATACGGTACGACGTGGGATCGTCCCGCAGGGCGTTCCGCCAGGATCCGCCGGCCTTCGCGATGTAGATGGCCAAGTGGTCGGCCGACGCGCCTCGGCTCTCGCGCGACAGGTTCCACCATTCCAGGAGATGCGCGAGGGTCCTGTCCTGGTCGGACGACGCGAGGGCAAGCACCTGCCCGAGGGTACGATCCGAAATCAATGCCGTCGACATCCGTCCCGTGTCCCCACGCCAAGGCTTGGCCGGGGGATTCTGAATCAGCCTGACGATTCGCGCCAATCCACGGGCTTCGGCTCAGGCCGCAATGCCCGATTGTCGCGCCGTCCCATTTCGGCCGATGTCCTGTCGATGCTGGCGCCAAGGCCGTCGTGTCATGGCCGCGCTGACATGGAGATTGCACCGTGCGTGCATCGGTTGAGGAGGAACCCTGGAGACTGCCCGCCGGCACGTCCGGCCAACTCGCCAGGATCGCGCGCCGTCTCGACGTCCCGGTCGCGGCCTTCTTCCGCTCCGCAGACCGGACCGGCCGAGGCGGAGATGCCCCGCCACCCGGCGAGGACATACCCGAGTTGATCCGGCTGTACTCGAAGCTGGACACGGAAGGCCGGGCGACGGTGCTCACCCTCGCTCGTCGCCTGCAGGATACGTAGTGCATGCGGCTGCCGGTCGCTCGCCCTTAGGTTGCGTGGCTGGTCGACTTCGACCACTCTCGGGCTTCCTGCATCGATCCTCCTGGAACGGACAGCGAGCGGAGCGCCTATGGGGATGACGACCGAACGGGCGAGGCTCCACCTTCCCGACTGCCTGGCGGCCGCCGGCGTCGTCGGCGCCTGGACCCATGACGTCGCCAGCGACCGCATCGTCGCGGACAAGGACGTCGCCTCCCTGTTCGGCATCGTGCGAGCCGACGCCTGCAGCGGGGATCCCCTGGCCGCGTACGTCGAGGCCATCCATCCCGCGGACCGGGGCGGGTTCTGCGCCGAGGTCGAGGGCGCCAGCCGGCGCGGGATGCCCTTCGCGCTGGAGTATCGGGTGCGGACCGGCGATGGCGTGCGCTTCGTCCGTGACTACGGCAGCTTCTCCCTTGATGGGCACGGAAGGCCGATGCGTGGCCAGGGCATCGTCATCGACGCGACCCGCACCCGGCCCTGCAACGCGGCCGAGGCCGCGGTCGAGGTGGCCGCGTCGCGGGTGCCCGACGCGGCGCTGTCGCGGGAGGTGACCATGCTCGCCGACCACGTCATCGCGGCCAGCGAGATCGCGCGCACGCTTTCTTCGTCGCGCCTCCGCGCGCTGACCGACCCGCTGCTGTGGGAGGTCGGCCGCCTCCTGGCCTGGACGATGTCCAGGCGCGGCGCCTAGGACCGCGGGGCGTCGCGGCTCCCGAGCGGACCTGTCGCGGCAACCCCGACAGGCGGCCCCAGTTACAGCACGAGGTCCGTGGTGACGTCGTCCGGGCGAAGGGGCAACACGAGGCGGACGGCGATGCCTCCATCGAGGTGGCGCACCACATCCGCCCTCCGCCTACCCACCGTGATCCGGCTGCCTGCCGGCGGCGGTCGCGACATGCGGAGCGCGGCGCCCGTCGACGAGACGTCGATCAGCTCCGCGTCCGCCTCCACGCCGTCTTGGGTGCGAACCCGTACGGCACGCGCGTTCGGGATGATGCGAGCGTCGCTGCGAAGGTCGGTATCGCCACAGGACGCCTTGAGGTGCCAGGCGAGGCGCGAGGCGAGGCGCGCGCGAAGGTGCGGGCCACCGATGACCTCCATTCGGAACCCGTCGTCCAACGCATCGCGGACGCTGCCTGCCACCGTGCCAAGCGCCGTCGTCCGGCAAACCACGCGGGTGCCCTGGACCGCGACATGTCCCACGCCCGTGATCTCGAAGGAATCCCCGGCGATGCAGCGGACGAGACAGGGCAGCTCCTCCCCGGTCGCGAGAAGGATCCGCCCGGCGATTTCCAGGCGAGCTTCGCTCGCGGTCCGGGCGTGGTCGATTGCGGTGTTCCGGACGGCAGGGCGCATCTCCGACATCAAGGCCCTCCGTCAGAGTGAGTTGATCCAGGACATCAGTGTCGCACCGTATTCGAGACGTGCCTGTGGTCGGTAGCCGGCATCGACTTCGCTCGGGTTCACGCCGTACTTGCGCTTGAACGCCCGGCTGAACTGCTTCTCCGTGCCAAACCCGACCGCATAGCCAACCGTGGAGATCCGTCGGCGTCCCTCGCCCTCCAAACCGGCGAGGATGCGCATGGCCCGGGCGAGGCGCCGGTCGCGGATGTAGCTCGCCACCCCACCATCCGCCTCGAACTGCTCGTACAGGGTCGTGCGCGACAGGCCGAAGCGGACACGCAGCATGTCCACGCCGAGGTCGAAGTTCGAAAGGTTGTCCTCGATGAAGCGTCGGATCGCGATGCCCTGGACGGATGCCGGCGTGTACGGGCTGTCGCCGCCGGCGGGTGTGAGGACCGCGTTCACCATTGAAATGGAGGCCGCCGTGAGCGCGGTTCGCTGGCCCTCATCGGCGGCATCGATGCAGGACGCGAGGCTGCGCATGTGGTCCAGCATCAGCCGCGTCACCGGGCTGCCGGCGGGATCCAGCATGGCCCCATGGAACGACGCCAGGTCGCCGAGGCGGCGCTCGAAGGCGCGCCGGGGCACGATCAGGTGGATCACCGGCTTCGAGCCGCGCGAGTGCGACCGCATCGGCTGGGCCATGTCCAGCACCTGCAGGTGACCGGCGCGGATGTCGAGCGCCCGGCCGTCGACGTGCAGGTCTGAGGCGCCGGCCAGGAAGACGCGGAACGACAGGTGGTCGATGGCCTGCCTGGAGATCTGCTCCAGGGTACGCTCGGAACTCATCTGCGGCGCATGGCATGCGCCAAGGATGCACGTGCCCAGGTTGTAGTTCCGGATGAAGGCGGCGTCGTCGAAGCCCCAGTCGGCATCGATGTCGGCCCGGTACAGCGGATGGGCGGCCTCGATCCATGCCTCCCGCTTGGCTCTGAAGTCGGACAGGTGGGCGAAGGTTTGGTCGGTGATCATCTCGCGGTCCGACGCCGGCAGATTGCTTCCGGAGCCACTACGACGCGTGCCTGGGGCAGCGAGGGGCCAGAACGTCGCCTCGCGAGCGCCGGGGTGATGATGTCCGGTCGATGGTCGGCACTCATGCGGTCACATGCATCACGGCGGCCGCGTGATCGGCCGGTAGGCAACCCGTGTAGCAACGGCCAAGCTTGCGGCCAACCTAGTGTTGGTCGACCGGCCTATTTTTCTGTGAAACAGGCGCATATCTGTAGCTCCGGACGAAAAGTACCAAGATCCGGACGATAAGTGCCCGGTCTCTCTTGGGCGAGATCAAATACTTACCGCTCCGGAAAGCACGAGCTCCGAGGATGTGCTTGTCGCCAGATCGGCGGAACATGGCACAGAACGGAGCCTCCGGATGTCCTCGTCCATCACCCTGTCCGCTGCGACGCGGCAGAACCTGCTATCGCTGCAGGACACCGCGGCCCTCGCCGCGACCAACCAGAACCGCCTCGCCACCGGCAAGAAGGTCAACTCGGCCCTCGACAGCCCGGTGAACTACTTCACGGCGCAGAGTCTCTCGACGCGCTCGGGGGCCCTTTCCAGCCTGCTCGACGGCATCTCGAACGGCATCCAGACCATCCAGGCCGCCTCGAAGGGCGTGGACACGATCACCAACCTGGTGAAGCAGCTCCAGTCGGTGGTCTCTCAGGCCCAGTCGAATGCCGCGCAGAACCTTCCGAAGATCGTCGGGACGCAGGCACTGGCGAGCAGCGGTGAGGCGACCGCCACCGGGAAGTCCCAGCACGACACCGCCCTGGCCAAGACCGTGCTCGGCAGCGCCGTCGTCGCCGCCGACGCCACGCACACCGGCAATCTCGGCGTGGCCGCCGCCACCGCCAACCAGGTGCAGCTCTCGGCCGGCAACAACACCTACACCTACACGATCCAGGCGACGGACACCGTCAACGACGTCGTCAACGCGATCAACAAGAGCGGCATCGCGACCGCCTCGGTGGACTCGAACGGGCTGCTGTCCGTCGTCGGCACGGGCTCGGACGCGCTCTCCGTGAACCTGGGCGCCACCAGCGGCACGCCGCCGGCGTTCGCCGCCTCCTCGGCGGGCACGCAGGCCCTGCTCGGTTCGCCCACGGGCGGCACGAGCGGCGTGACCGGCGGCGGCACCTCGGCGCAGCGTTCGGCTCTGGTCTCGCAGTTCGAGAACCTGCGGACCCAGATCGACCAGGCCGCGCAGGATGCCGGCTACAACGGCATCAACCTCCTGAACGGCGACAAGCTCTCGATCGCCTTCAACGAGAAGACCGGCACGGCGCAGAGCAACCTGAACGTCCAGAGCAACGCCCTGACCTCGTCCAGCCTCGGCATCGGGCATCTCGTGGACAGCGCGACGGCTCAGACCGGTGGCAACTTCGGCGTCCAGAACAATTCCGACCTGACCAACGCCTCGAACGCGCTGACCAACGCCCTGTCGAGCCTGCAGTCGCTGTCCTCGAACCTGGGCTCGAACCTGTCCGTCGTGCAGACCCGCCAGGACTTCACCAAAAACATCATCAACGTGCTCGACACCGGCGCGGCGAACCTCACCAACGCGGACATGAACGAGGAGGCGGCGAACTCGCAGGCGCTGTCGACCCGCCAGTCGCTGGGCATCTCGGCCCTGTCGCTGGCCAACACCGCCCAGCAGGGCGTCCTCCAGCTCCTCCGCTGAGCCCCCCCTCGACGGGGCATCCCGGCGCGGCGGCGCCGGGTGTCGCTCAACTCGGACGCGCTCGCCACCCGGCCACGCTGGCGTACGCGCTCGCGCCTTCCGCCCTTTGCCCCTCGCAACCAGGAACCACCTTCCGTGCTCCCCAGATTGCTGACCCTACCCACGGCCGCCCTCGGCCTGTCCCTGGCCGCCTGTTCCGGCGAGCCGTCCGAGTCCGAAATGCTCCAGGCGGTCACCAAGTTCACGTCGACCCTGTACCAGCAGCAGGCCGCGGCGATGGCGTTCGTCGTCGGTACGGGGCGCGGAAATCTACCGGCGATGCCGACCGTCACCGCCTTCCGCAAGCTGGGCTGTCAGCCCGTCGAAATCGGCCTTGGGCATGTGTGCGAGTTCACGGCCACCCTGAGCGGCCGGGGTGAGACCCGGGACCGCGCGCGCTTTTTCCGGGGCGCCGACGGCACCCTGGTCATGTCCACCAACTGAGCGGCCGGGGCTACATGATCCGCGTGTTCACCACCGCCGCGATCCTCGCCGTGGGAATCCTCACGGCGGCGCTCTCATCAGCCCGGTCGGAGGCAGGCGTCGGCATCCCCGGCCCGGCCAGGGGGGCCATAGAACGCTGGTTCAGTCGTGGCGGGGGGCCGGTCTGCACCGATGCGACCGGATCTGACACGGTCTGCGACCTTGGGCGTTTGCTCGCCATGCAAGTGAAGTACGATGCCGGCGTGGGGCAAGCCCTGGCCTTCGCGACCTACTCGCCAGCGGTGGGCAACGCTACCTCCCTCGTCGTCGCGCAGTTCCGCCGAGGCGAGCGGGGGTGGGCGCTCGTCCGCACCCTCTCCGGCGTCTACGGCGAAGGCCCGGACATCGTGTCCTTTCAAGGTGGCAAGGCGACATTCGTGATGAACGCCCTGATGCCCGGCGACGCGAGATGCTGCCTCAGCGGCAAGCAGCGCTACGCGGTCGACCTCGCTACGGGGGCTGTAACGGCCGGGCCGAAGACGCCGGGAGCCGGGACGCCGGCATCGGAATCACGCCGCTTCGCGCCGCGGCCGGAGGGGTACGAGGGCGCCTCGTACGACCACAACGGCAGCCGGGTCCTCGTCGACGAGCGCGCCGGCACGATCCGGTACGACGTCCCGAAGGCCTCGATGCGGACGGTGGCGGCCAGGGGAACGCTCCTGTTCCACGGTACCTTCGCGGCGAATGGTGCGATCACGGGCACGGCCTACGCGTTCAAGGCGGGCTGCGAGCCGGCACCCTACACGGTGACGGGCAGGTCCCAGAGCTCGACCATCGTGCTCAGGGGACCAGCACCCAAGCGAGATCCCCTTTCCTGTGCCGTGACCGGCGTGGCTGACGGGGGTGCACTCGTCGTTCTGACGTTCCGGGAATACGGCGATCTCTGACGAGGCGGGCGGAGGGGTACGAAGACGACCGGCTCTCCCATGGCGTCAGGGCCGAGCGGGGCACCGGGAAGGGCGCCCCAGAAGGCTGGAAGGTCATTACGGGCTTAGGCGGGACGCAGGTGCGCGACCCTCATGAAGACCTTCTTCTGCCATTCGTCGATGTCGCCCGGGATACCCAGCTCATTCCAGTCGGCAAGCCCATGGCTGTTCTTCGTCTCGCCAGTGACGGCAGCGGTGAACGCCTTTTCAAGGGTGTCGTAGGTCCCGAGATCGTCTTTGGCCAGAAAGAGGCGCCATCCCGGTGCCCCGGTGGGCAACATCGCCAAGGGTCCGGCTTCGGTCAGGAAGGTGTAGTAGTAACGGATCGTCTCGCTCATTCAGCTGCTCCGTGACGCAGGACAGGACAACGTTGCGGGTCGCGACGGGTTCGTAGCCGCTCGCCCTCGGCGCGGTCGAAGCCCTCCGGCAAGGCCTGAATGGTCTGGTTGTCGCTGACAGCCACCAGTTTCAGGAACGTCACCGAACCATCGCTTGGTCTCTTACCCTAAACGCCGCGGTCCGGCCGACTCAGAACGTCCGCAGGGTGATCGGCGAGCGGACGTTCCGCACCCGACCCATGTCAGCCATGCGGGCGGCCGTTCAGGATTTCCCGAAAGCAGCCATACCACTACCGCAGCTACGGTGGGTTCAGGGCAATTAGGGGCCGGTCGACGTTGCGCGAACCGACTCGGCAAACTCGGCAGCACCGCCAGTCACCCAGAATGGCTCATGGGTCGTGTCGAGAAACTGCCGGAACAGTTCCCGCGCCTCTTCCCTACGAACCCCCCGACTTACGAGCAGCGGGCGGCTTTGATGCCGAGGAGGAAGTGCAGCGTCAGAAACATGCGCGCAGCCGCCGTAGGCGTCCTCCATCGCGTAGACCAGTCGTATGATGGGCAGGTGTCGCAGCGTTCCCCAACACATGATGCAGGGTTCAAGCGTCGTATAGAGGCACAGACCATCTTCGCGCGAGAAGCCATAGTCACCTTGGAATGCTGCGCGGAATACGACCATTTCGGCATGATCGAGGTGGTTCGACCCCATAGCCTTGTGACCGGTTGCAATGACGTGTTGCCCCGTTGCCAACACGGCTCCAACGGGGAAATGCATGTTGACCAAGGCCCGTTGCGCCTCTTCGAGGGCGTGGCCCATCATCAAGTGGTCGAGGGCGTCGTTCATGCTCAGGGTCTATCAGCTACGGCTTGATCCAAGAAGGGTCTTACCTGCGGAGGCGGAAACTGCTCCGTCCGGTTTGAAGCCCATGTCACCCGGAAGCCGACAGACGGCAAACCACCCGACCCGGTCATTCCCGCCTGTCCGTATGAGGGTCGTCCAACGGACACGCTTGCCGAACCCCTTCCGCCCAGGCCGGCCCGAGGGGACGGGTCGTCTCACAAGACCCGTACGCTGATCCTTTCAATGAGGGAGCCTCAAACGTACACTGATTGCCATGACGACGATCCTCATCGGCTACGCCCGCTGCTCGACCGACAAGCAAGACCTCTCTGCCCAGCGCGCCGCGCTGGAAGGGCTCGGCGTCGCGCCTGAGCGCATCTACACCGACTATGGGTTGAGCGGCACGAACCGTGCGCGACCCGGGCTCGACCAGGCCCTTGCGGCCGCCCGTGCCGGCGACACCCTGGTCGTGCCCAAGCTGGACCGCCTCGCCCGGTCCGTGCCCGACGCGAGAGCCATCGCCGATGGCCTCGTCGCCCGTGGCGTCCGCCTCGCCCTCGGGACGTCCGTCTACGATCCGGGAGACCCCATGGGGCGGATGTTCTTCAACATCCTCGCCACCTTCGCGGAGTTCGAGAGCGACCTCATCCGGCTGCGCACCCGTGAGGGCATGGCCATCGCCCGCTCCCGGGGCAAGCTGCGCGGCAAGCAGCCCAAGCTGTCGCCCAAGCAGCAGCGGGAGGTGCGCCGGATGCACGATGCCGGCGACCACTCGGTCGGCGACCTGGCCGACCTGTTCTCGGTCTCTCGCCCGACCATCTACAGAACGTTGGCCAGACAACTCGCCGTAACCGCGTCGTGCCCCTGAACGTTCACCTACCGTGTGCGGGGGTCACAACACGACGGCCGGCGTAACCTCTCGGATCTCGCGCGAGGGTTGCGGGCCAGCCGAGTTTCAGCCTTAGCTGTATGAGCCATCTCAGGTTGAGCGCAGCCGAGCACCCGGACTCAAACGTGACCAGTCTCGCCATACGTCTCAAGGAAGCCAGCGACGACGAACTGGAGGAATTCATCGAGCTCTTTGCCGATAGGATCGGTGAGGGCTACGTCGTGGTCCATCGGATGGGTCAGGCCAACGACAAAGGCCGCGACGTCGTCGGTTTCCTGACGACGGCGAAGCACGAAGGGCCGTGGCACCTCTACCAGTGCAAGCGGAAGACGTATCGCAGCGCGCTCGGTGCGCCGGAGGCGCTCGTCGAGCTCGGCAAGGTCTTCTACCACCACGCCGAGGGCGCATATCTGACGCTGCCGGCGAAGTACATCTACGTCGCCCCTCGCGGCATCACAGGCCCGCTGCGGGATCTGATCCTCAATCCTTCGAAGCTTCGGGCCGAGCTTCTTGCGAGGTGGGATGACTACTGCGCGTCGGGCATAACCGCGCGCGGAGGCGCCCTGGTCCCCCTAACCCCGAAGCTCAGGGCCCTCATCGAGGCCTACGATTTCGGCCAGGTGAGCTACCTGTCGACGACCGATCTCGTGAAGCACCCCTCTGCCGCGGCAGCCCTGAATCGCGTGTTGAGGCTTCCACCGGGCGAGGCCCCCGCCGGCGAGGCGCCTGCGACGCTCCAGGCCGAGGAAATCGGGTACCTCGACCAGCTGCGCAGGGTCTACGGAGAGGCTCGCGGCTCCTCGTTCCAATCCGTGGATGCGATCCTGATCGACGCCGAGTACGGCCCCGATCTGGGTGACCATAGGACGCGCTTCTTCGAGGCATCGGTCTTCAAGCGCTTCCATCGGGATAACACCGATGCCCGGGCGCTCGCCGCTTTCCAGAAGGACGTCTATTTTGGTGTCATAGGCATCCATCGCCGCGACCACCCGAACGGGTTTGACCGCCTCCGTGCGGTCATGGATCACGCCTCGCTCATGGCGACCGCCATCGGGGGCACCTTGGTGCGGGTACCGGTTCGCCAGGGCGTATGCCATCACCTCGCGAACGAAGGAACCATGAAGTGGATGCCATGAGGCCCGACGGATTCGGCGACCTCTACAACTCGCTTCTGGAGACGGGCATCCGCGCGGTGATCGTTCTGGAGCACCTGCGTCCGGTGGGCGTGGACCTCCAGGAGATGGTCCTGTTCGACCATGTCGTCGTGCACACGGGTGACCATGGCGGACCGCCGAGCCTCCACACCGCCGTTCCTGAGCGCAAGGGCGAGCTTCTCGTCCGGCGCCGTCTGGTCGAACAGAGCCTCCGCCTGATGCGGCAGTGCCACCTGGTGGCGGAGGCACACGACGCGAACGGGATCTCCTACCGTGCCAGCGACGAGGCTGCCGCCTACGTCGAGCTTCTTGAGACCCCCTACTCCGAGAGGCTGAAGCGGTGCTCCGCTTGGATCCGCGAGGAAGTGGAACTCCACACCAAGGACGGTTTCAGGGACCGACTGCGGGCCCGCCTCGGCGACTGGGCTGAGGCCTTCAACGCGGCCGAGCGACCCGCGCGGGAAGTTTGAGCATGTCGCTCCACCGCTTCATCCTGCGTCGCTTAGCGATCACGGGCCCCGATCGTCCCGTGGCGGACCTCGCCTTCGTTCCCCGGGTCAATGTCGTTTGGGGCGCCAGCAATGCCGGCAAGTCGTTCATCCTGGCAGCGCTCGACTTCATGTTCGGCAGTGGGTCACCCCTGCCCGACATCCGGTACCTGCGTGGATACGAGCGCGTCTGGCTCACGTTGGACCTGCCTGACCGCGGGAGGGTGACCCTCGCCAGGGCGGTGGCGGGAGGCCACTTCGACCTATACGACGGCGAGGTCGACCCCCTCTCCCCGGGGCAGCCAAGCCAGTCCCTTTCCGCCGACCACAAGTCGATCAAGACCCTCAGCCTTTCGGCGCTGCTGCTGGCCGAGCTCGGCATCCGGAGCAACGCCGGCAAGCTGATCGACCGCACGCTGAACGGCGACAAGGCCGCCTTCACCTTCCGCCATGTTGCTCCGTACGTCCTGACGGATGAGACCAGCATGATGGCCGATCACAGCCCGACCGTGATCGACGTACGAGGGGGCGATACCTTCAACAAGAACGTCTTCAAGTTCCACCTGACGGGCATCGATGGCTCTGCGACTACAACGGTCGAGAGCTCGGAGACGCAGCGGCGGGGCAACGCCGGCAAGCTGGAGCTCATCGACGAGCTCCTCTCCGCCGCGGAGGCTGAGCTGGACGCGGGGTGGCCCGAAGCCGACGACTTGGAGGGACAGGAGGGACGCATCGAGGGGTCCCTCGCCGCGGTGGCCGCCGAGGCAGCGGCCTGCCAGGACAGGCTCGACGAACTGCGGACGCGGCGTCGGACGGCGCTGGCGGACCTGGCCACCTTCGAGGACCGCCGCACGGAAGTCGCGATGACGCTCGATCGGTTCAGGCTCCTCGGGGAGGTCTACGACACCGACATCGACCGGCTCGATGCCCTGGCCGAAGGAGGGGCCGCCCTGCTGGCCGGTGCCCGGCGCCCCTGTCCCCAATGCGGTGCGGATCCCGAGCATCAGCGCCACAGCCATGGCATGGCTGAGATCGAACAGACCTATGCGGCAGTCGAGGCGGAGACCAGGAAGATCCGGCTGGAGCTCGCGGACCTCAGGCGAACGATTGCGGCGTTGTCCGTCAAGGCCGACGGCCTGGATGCCTCCATCAAGGACCGCACTGAGGAGATCGAGGGTATCGAGGCATCCATAAGGGACGAGCAACCGCTGGAGAGCTCGGTACGCGCCTCATACGAGCGTCTCGACCAATCCCGCGAGCAGGTTCGTCGAGGCTTGGCGGTGCAGCGACGGATCGAGGATCTCCGGGCCAGGAAAAGGGAGATCGAGGCGTTCAAGCCGACCACCTTGCCACGCGGAAGCGTCGTCGCCGGCGTCAGCGGAAGCGTCGGTGACGAGTTCGCCGCCGACGTGCAGGACATTCTGGAGGAGTGGCGTTTCCCCGGGCCGCCGCGCATATCGTTTGACACGAAGAGTCACGACATCCTCCTCAGCGGCGAAAGCCGCCGTGGGAACGGGAAGGGCGTCCGCGCCCTGATGCATGCCGCCTTCAAGATCGGGGTGCTGGTCTACTGCCGTCGGAGGGGTCTTCCCCACCCCGGGATCATCGCGCTCGACAGCCCGCTGCTGAGCTACCGCGATGCGCACACGTCGAGGCATGGCGAGCTTGCCGAGGACGAGAGGCTCGTCAGCGCGACGAAGCTCAACCATCACTTCTACGACTACCTGCTACGCACCTCCATCGACGTGCAGTACGTCATCATCGAAAACGATGCTCCGCCGATCCCTTTGGGCGATGGCTCGCGCATCACCATCTTCGCTGGCGAAAAGGGCATTGGAGACAGGAAGGGCTTCTTTCCGAACTAAGCCTTTTCCGGCGCCAATCATGCACTTTCGTCAATATGGGGCATCGACCGTTGCCAACGGCATTGCGTCCGCCGCTCCCCAGAACTGGAACAGCGCCGAGGCGTAACGGTGGAGATCGGCCGGACCGATTCCGAGGCCGTCGCTGTGGAGTGGCGACGCCGGCATCGCCTGATCGAACGTCCCCACACCCGGGCCCCAGAGATCGGGTGCTACCTTGCGGAGCGCGTCGCACGACGGGCCGTCACCATGCCGGACTACGTTGGCGAGGAGCAGCATCTCTTCGATGGCGGGACGAACGTCAGGGGCCAGCTCCAGGCCTCGTACCGCCATTATCCTATCAAGGAGACCGGCGACCTTACACCGGGCTACACGTGCAGCTCCAAGCTCGGGTAGAACCATACGGCTCCAGAGCCGCAACTGACGTTCGAACGTCGCGGCTAGGACGAGGGCGAACGCCCGGCATGCTTCCTGGGCCGTGTGGTTGTCGACCTGCATGGCCAGCCGGGCCAGGAGCTCATCCGCAGGACCCGGCCCGGCGATCAGCGCGTCGGCGTGGGTCGGCAGGAGGTCCAGGGCCGACCGCACGACCCGCGTGTAGAGGCGGTCGAGGTTGGCCTGGAAGACCCGCGGGAGAAGCTCCGATGTGTCCTGCATGCCCAATCATAGTTGGCCGAACCCGACGCCTGGAACCCACGGCGCCAGGTTGCTTGCGAACGGACGTGCCTGTCCGGGTCAACCGTACGATGCCCTGGCCGCTTCGCCATGCTGCCGGTCTTCAAAGGCCTGTCCCGAGACGCGGGTCGGCACCCGACGGGGTTTGCGGAGCCGCATCTGGCTACCCCGCACGAATATGGCCAGTCGCGAACGGCGCACGCCCGATCCCCCCTCAGGAAACCAGCCTGCGAACGTAATCGGCCGCCACGCCGATATCCGAGATGACCTCGCAACCGTTGACCTTCTGCAGGGCGACCTGTGGCCGCGTCACCAGGACGTGCAGCGGGACCTCCGCGAGGAAGGCATCGCAATAACTCAGCGCGACGGCCGCATGCTGGAAGTCGAAATAGTCGTTGGGCTTGAACTTGCGCTCCTTGTCCCAGCGCATGCTGGCATGAATCGCCGCCTCGACGTGTAGGGAGCGAAGCTCGCTTCGATGCTCGGGCTTCCTCATCGCCTGGTAGAGCAGGCTCTGGCCGATTTTGACCACGGCCGCGCGATCCTCGGGAGTCCGTGGGGGCGGTCGCCCTGCATCCTTGCTGGCCAGCTCGACGAGCACGTCTGCCACGGCTTCGGCCGCCATCTCGGTCGCTCCCCGCAGCTCGATGTCGTACGTCCCCTCGAAGCTTTTCAGCTCGTCGCGATGTTTCCGATTCTCGACATTCGTCTCCGCGCTCAGTCGGCGAAACCCGTCACCCGCCGGGGAGGCATTTCCGATCCTGTCCACGATGGCGACCAGGGGCTGCTCCCATAGATGGTCGTAGAACTTCTGCTGGAGAGCCAGCTGCTGTTCCGGCGGCATCCCCGGGAACTCAGGGTAGTGGTCACCCAGGACGTTGGCGACCTTGGTCCAGATCAGCTCCTGCATTGGGTAGAGCCTCGTTTCCCCCCTGGCCTTGAGCAGGAAGCGGCGGATCTCCGTGCGCCAAAGGACCTCCGGAGCGACCGCTGTCACCCCGAGGCTCAGTTCGTCGATCATCTGGGCCGTCGCGCGCCGGCGCGTGGCCGTGAACGGCTGCTTCATGAGCTCCAAGAACATGCCCGCGCTCACCGGGCAGAGCAGTTTGCCGTCGCGTACGCCGCGCCTCAGGAAATGCAGCAGCTTCCGTTCCGGCGCGCCTGTGCGCGCACCAAGTTCGGTGTCTCGAAGCACGATCCAGAAGCAGGCATCGAGATAGACCTTGTGGCGGTCCATGATGCGGCGTCCGAGCTCCACTTGGCGTGCTCGGCTGTGTTGCTTGATGGTCACCTATAACCTCCGGGCGAGGTGTCGGCCTGGCCTAATTCAGGCAGGGGCTACCCGTCCATGAGAAGGTCGATCGGATCGACGTCGAGCAATGACCCTGGCCGCACTGGCCCACGCAGCGGGCTGGCTCCGCTTAGGGGGCGACGCGCCTTCCGCTCATCATGATGTACTCGACGTGCTCCAGGCGTCGCACGCGCTCGCGCAACCCCGCGTTCTCCGCCTTCAGGGAGGCGTTCTCTTGCTCCAGCTGGTGGATCCGCCGGTCCCGGCGGTCGGTGCGGGTGACGGGCTTCTCGTCGGTCTCCTCGTCGACAACGGCGGCGCCCCTGCCGAGGCCTGCCTTTGCGACCGCCTCGGCGAGCAGCCTCCTGGCCGCCTCGTTCACGTAGAGAACCTGGCGATTGAAGCCGCACGCGAGCGCGATGGCGGTCAGGTTCGCCTCACCGCCTCGCGTCGGCAGCGGGATGCCCTTGCCCTCCAGCTCGGCCAGGTACTCCCTGAGCCGTTCGACGTTGTCCGTGCCGACCTCGCGGCCGGACTTGCCGGCTGTCATTTCACGCCTCCCCTCAATTTCGGGTCGGTCTGGCCGCGGTCGTTGGGCGGCAACTTTGCGTCCAGCACGGCCTCGGTCATCCCCTTCACCGTGAGCGCGTTCGCGATGTAGCGGGCGAGCTTCTGTTCGTAGGCGGCCAGCTTCTCCTTGAGCAGCCTGTTCTCCTCCCGCAGGGATTCGACCTGCCTGGCGTACATGGCCAGGGCCGCCTCGCGCGGGGCGCGCCTCGCCCTTCTCGCGCTCTCGGCCTGCCGCGTCTGGAACGCCTCCTTGATCTCGGCGCGACCCTCGAAGGCCTGCCGGGTCCACTTGTGTCTGAAAAGGCCCTCGGCGAGGTCGATGACGGCCTGCCACGTCAGGGCGGAGTGCTCGTGGTTCCAGGTGCGTATCTCACGCACGAGGCGCTCGACCTCCTCCGGCTTGATCCGCCGGCGTCCAGGGACGCGCGCCGCCCGCTCCGCACCGGCCCTCCCGCGCGCCATGCCCCTTCGCCTCCGCGAGCGGTCCTTATCGCCTGCGACGCGCGGGGTTCGCGCGGGGGCAACCGCCTTCCTCGGCAGCATCGACCGTCCTCCGTTGGCGTCGGGTTAACTTTTCGCGCTCAACCCCGGCCCGGCGCGGTGGCGTCGCGTCCAGTCGTGCTCGGATCACCGGGCGGCCGCTGCGGTGCGCGCAGGGCGCCCGTGGGGTTCGCCTGCACCAGGGTACCGTCCGGAAGGTCCGGATCCTGGTGGACCTTGAGGATCGACAGCAAGCCGATCCTCATACGCGTTTGGTGGGCCACCCAGTTCGACGCGCCGTAGCTCTCCTCGGCCATCTCCTCGCGGGCCTTGTCGAGGACGAACTCGGTCTCCGCGAGCAGGGTCTCGGTTCGCCCGCGCTGGGCCGCGTCGCCCTTGACCACGAGGTGGTCGCAGCAATCGGCGCAGGACCCGTGATGGTGGCAAGGAGCCAGAGACCAGTCGTTGACGCACATGCCGAGGTCGGTCGTATGGGCGGTCGCGATCTGGGACCGCAGGAAGTCGCGACGGTCGACCGGCGGCAGGCGCTCTGCCATGTCCGCGATGGCGCCCCTCATCCGTCCGTCATCCATCATGGCACGGGCTCGCTCTGCGAGCTCGACGCCGGTCATGTGGTCGTAGGCCACGTTCTGGTCGACGTTCTTGCGCCCCGACCAGCGAGCGATGTCGACCTGCGTCATGCCCTGGCGCTGAGCCAGCGTGTTCAGCCAATGCCGGAACTGGTGCGAGGTCATGCGCAACGCCACGCCGTCGGCATCCACGTGCCCAAAGCGCTCGAACGCCGAGCGCACATTCATGCGGCCGGACAGGAAGTTCTGGATTTCGTAATAGGCCAGGAAGCGCACCACCGTCGGCCGCGCGATCCTCGCGTCGCTGAAGTAGCCGGCCGGCAGGAGGAAGAGGTGCTTCTCCCGCTCGATGCCGTGGTGGCCTTCCGGGAGCTCGCCCATCCGCGACAGGAGCTCGGCCTCGACGTCGCCGAGCCGCACCTCGTAACCCCGTCCGGCACGGGAGTGGGAGATCTTGTTCCGGACGATGAAATCGCGCCCCCGTATGGGGTCCGGCTCGCCGAAGGCGATGGTCGCGACGGCGTTCGTGCCCAGGACCGTGTCGGGGTCGGCATTCGTCCAGGGAGCCGGCACCCACGCCCGCCCGGGATGCGACGCAAGCCAGCGGGCGGTCTCGCGCGAGGGCTCGGTGATCCGGCGGATGTCCGCGACGGCCCGCTTGGCCACGTCGACCATGGCGGTGGGGATCCACTTCGTGTCCCAGCCATGGCCCTTGCCGCCGTGGTAGCGCAAGCCGTACGCGACGACCCTTTTTCCGTCGGCATCAAGGACCGGCTCGCCGTTCTCGGTCAGGTCCTGCGTCACCTCGCAGTCCGCCGGGAGCGCCAGCACCTCGTGGATGCGCCATGGCGCGCAGACGAGGAGCTCGATGGCCCGCATGAGGACGATGTCCTGGTCGGTCGTGACCTGGGTCGCGATGTCCGCGAGCGCGTCGAGGACGGCATCGCTCGGCATCTTGGAATCGCGCGCCGCCTGCACGTCGCCCCCCATCCGGTGATGGGCGGCCAGAACCACGTTCGAGACCGGATTGGGAAAGTGGACGGGTGCCACCGCGATGCCGCGACGGGCGACGAAGGCGGCGATGCGCGAGAGGTGCGATCCCATCGCGTAGCGGGCGGCCGGCTTGGGATTGCCGGCATCGAAGGCCGCCAGCGAGCGTACGAAGTCGTCCGTCGTCAGGAGACATGGATCGAAGCCCTTCGCCTCCAGCACGTCGTGG
This sequence comes from Methylorubrum populi, assembly GCA_036946625.1. Lineage (NCBI taxonomy): Bacteria > Pseudomonadati > Pseudomonadota > Alphaproteobacteria > Hyphomicrobiales > Methylobacteriaceae > Methylorubrum > Methylorubrum populi. The sequence continues at coordinate 494,924 of JAQIIU010000002.1, read as the reverse complement.
AGGTACCGGCCGGCGCGGACCATGTTGCCGTAGTCGCCGAGCATCTTGCGGGGCTTCGCGGCATCCGAGAGCCGCACGTAGGCCTTCAGGAAGTCCGAGAAGGGCAGCGCCAGGGGCACGTCCGATTCCGCGCGCTTCGTATGGTGGACGTGGGTGCGCTTGCCGCCGGGCGGGTTCCGGCTGAAGTAGAGGGCGCGCGCGGTGTTCATCGACGGATGCCGTCCGCGGTCGCGCGGCAGCGGCCAGACCATCGCCTCGAAGTCGATATCCGGCCCGAGCCCGAGGCTCGCCCGCGCCTCCTCGATCACGTGTTCGAGGTTCGCCGCGGCGGTGCGCTGGCGCGCGGTGACGAGGGTATGGACCGTCACGGCCTGTCCCACTCCCTCTCCTCGGAGACGCGCAGCACGACCGCGGCGACGGCCAGGATCGTGCGGTCCATGATGCGGACCTGGCCCTCGTCGACCCCGCGGTCCATCATGTCCTGCCGGCGGCCGACGTAGGCCCGCAGGACCTCTTCATGCGGACCGTCGAGCCAGGGCTGGAACCGGACGCATTCGTAACAGGCCGTCGGCGCCGTCAGCCCGCAGAACGCGAAGCTTCCGCAGGTCCCGACCGGCTCGATGGCGCCACGGTCGCGGGCGTGGTGGTAGACCCGGCTGGCCGCCCCGGCCTCCCCGCGGACGGCCTCGGCCTCCGAGCGCACCACCATGCCGAGGAAGGCCATGGCGCGCGGCGCCATCTCCAGGGCGACGGCCTCGTCGAGGCGCGCGACGAGGTCGCCGCGCTTGTTGGTGTAGGTCAGGACGGTCCGGGTGTCGGTATGGTCAGCGGCCTCGGCGGCGGCGTTGAGCGACCCTCCCTCACGCAGGAACCGCGTGATGAAGGTGTATCGGAAGCGCCGCGGGAAAGCGTCCAGTCGCTCACCCGTTCGGGGCGAGCGGACATTCAGTTCCCGAACCGCACCGCTCACGAGCAGGCGAAACTCGACGCTGTCGAGATGCATCGCGTATTCGAGGTTGCCGGTCGCGACAACGGTCGGTTTTGGGGTCTTCCGAACGAAGATGGGCTTGGCGTAGGCCGGGCCCGGCCAACCGTCCCGGGCTGCCCGAGCCCGATTCGACGCGATGAGGGCGGCCACCTTCTGGCCGATCTCCGGATTTAGCTTCCGGACCTTGAACGCGGTCCGGTATCTGGCATGCCGTTTCTTGATCCTCGGGACGCGCAGCTCGTGCAGCACGGCCCCCGTCGCCTCGTCGACATGCTGCCGGTAGTCCTCCTCGCGAAGGAGCGTGAGGTTCAAGGAGTTCGCCCCGAGCGCCAGGGACAGCCACAGCGCGACTGACTTCTCCTCGGAGATGCCGCCGACCATGTCCGCGGCCCGGAGCGCGCCGGCCAGGGCCGCCGTCTCCATGTCGGTCAGGGGCCCCTCCTCGGGATCGTCCGACAGGACGGCGCGCCCCTTGGGGTCGTTGCCGACCAGGACCTCCGCGAGCCGGTCGGCAATCTCGCGGTCGAAGGCCGGATGACCGCGTCGGGCACACCACCGGTACCATCTGCGGTAATGATGGAGGTAGGTCGAACCCCAGCGCCGGACGACCCGGATCTCCTCGAAGGGCTCGAAGCCGATGACCACGCCCGGCTCCGTCGCGACACGGGGGAACGCCTCGGTCCCGAGCATGCGGATCAGGGTGCCGAACGCGGCCTGCACGTAGGTCGGAGAATGCGTACGGATCAGCGACACGACGTAGTCGGCCGTGGCGTCCTTCACATCGTCGCGGACGGCTTCCAGTCGCTCCCAGTCAATGATGCAGCTGTTGTTGCCAGGATAGTTCAGCCTCCAGAGGGGGCCGGAGCAGTCTACGGCGAGCATGGCCCTGTCCACGACCGTGCCCCTGGCCTGACGGAAGCCGGTCCCCGCGGCGACGGTTTCGCCGGCAGACGCCGGCATGCTGGAAAGCGGCATCCGGTCAGGCTCCCGCCACGGTGGCTTCCTGCATGCGCAGCATGAGCCGGTCCGCCTCGTCTTTGATGGCACGCCGGGAATAGGCGAGCCCCTGCATGGACGTGTCGGACCATCCCATGAGGAAGTTCCGTGTCTGGAGCTCGACCGCCTCGCGGAGCTCCAACTCGCCCGCCAGTTTCGAGAAGCGGTCGTTCCAGGTGTGCCGGAGGATGTGGGGGCTGAAATTCGACGGGACGCCCGGGCACGACCGCAAGGTCCGGAAGATCAGGCCGACGGCATCCTTCGTGAGCGGGGTACCGAAGTGCGAAACGAACAGGAAGGGTGTCTTCCTCACCTTCGGGTAGCGTTCCTTGTCAGCCCGGTGGTCGGTCACCCACTGCGACAACAGGAGCGCCAGGGCCCGCGAGACCGGCAACGGGCGTGCCTTCGTCTTGACCAGGGGCTGCCTGGCACGGGGATCGTCGGGATCATCCGCACGCCGCACGACCATCGCGGTCGGGGTGGGGCCTTCTAGCCTCAGGTCGACCGTCTTCATCGCGAGGGCCTCGGACAGCCTGAGGCCGAGTTCGTAGTAGGAGAGGACCAGGGCGAAGTTCCGGACTTGGTTGCGGCGCTCGAACGGGTTCGACGGCGAGCCGGGCACGATGGCACGCAGGAGCGCCACCTGCTCCACCTCAGTCAGGCCCTCCCGGCCGGTCTGGATGGGAGTGGGCAGGTCGTCGACGAGCCAGGCCGAGCAATCTTCGAGGCGCCTGCGCGCCTCGGGCAGCCAGGGATCCTTGCGGTCGAGCTTGTCGAAACCGAATTCGGCGTGCCACGCGATGTAGGCCGCGACATTCTTGCAGCGGTCGATCCAGACCTTCGACGACACCTCGGCATCGCCCCGGCGAGTGCCCGGGGAAGCCAGCTTGAGCGTGCGGCGGAGCCCCTCGATCTCGACCAGGGAAAAGAACGACAGGCCCTGGAGGCGCTGGAGTACGTCGATCTCCCGGGACGCAGCCCAGTCATGGAAGAGCGCGACCGAGCGGGCCCTGCCCATCATCGTGCCGACGGCCTTTCCCGAGTAGCGGAGGCGCGTGACGGCGTACAGGACCGGCCAGTACGAGCCCAGGCCGTCCGGGCCCACGGTGAACGCGAAGCGCTCCCCCGTGTCCCAGATGCACTCCTTGACGCGGTAGAGGCTATTGTCCTGGAGGGTCAATGGCTTGTGCCCGTTACTTGGCGCACGACCATACACCTCGACGGCGAAGGCGATCAATCGCGCCGGCGGCGAAAGTTGGCATCCCAACCGGCGCCTATCCCCGATCGCGGCCGGTTCCACGACTTCCAGGCATGACCAGCGTGTAAACTTAAAAAATGTTTTCTGAGAGCTATTTAGTGCGTTTTAGTTTACACGGCCGACTTATCACATTTTGATGCCCTGAACGACGAAGACCGTGGCAAGGACGAATATGTCCTAAACCACGGCCAGCCAACGAGAAAACCGATTAAGTTTACTTTACACTCACTTATCGGATCTAGAACTGGAAATAGATGAACTCGTAGTTCGCATCGTCCCCGATCTTGAGGAGTACGACGACGAACAGGAGGGCGAAGGCGGCGGCGAGCCAGCGGCTCGGCGGCAGGCGGTGCACCGCGGCCCAGGCGCTCGGCCCCACCATGGCGATGGCGGCGGCGATGGCGATGGTGCGCCACTTGAAGCCGCCGCCCGTCGGCGCGAACCCGACGAGCCCCTTGTAGACCGCGAGCGCCGCCTCGAACGTGGTCGCGCGGAACAACACCCAGGTCAGGCACACGAACAGGGCCGTGAGCACCCAGCCGAGGAGCGGCGGCAACCGCCCGCCGGCCCGGCGCCACAGCACGCCCGCGCCGAGGCCGATCCCGTGGGCGGCGCCCCAGACCACGAAGGTCAGGCCCGCCCCGTGCCAGAGGCCGCCGAGCGTCATCGTCGCGAACAGGGCGGCGACCTGAATCGCGAGGCCGCGGCGGTTTCCTCCAAAAGCGATGTAGAGGTAGTCGCGCAGGAAGCGCGACAGCGTCATGTGCCAGCGCCGCCAGAAGTCGCGCAGCGAGGTCGCGCGGTAGGGCACGTCGAAGTTCTGCGGCAGCACGATCCCGAACAGCAGCGCGAGGCCGAGCGCCATGTCGGTGTAGCCGGAGAAGTCGAAATAGATCTGGAAGGTGAAGCCGAGCGTCGCCTGCCACGCCTCGGCCACCGTCACGGCCTTGCCCGCGGCGGCCGCCTGGAACACCGGGTTGACGTAGGCCGAGAGCGGATCGCCGAGAAACACCTTCTTGGCGAGGCCGACCGTCAGCAGCATCAGCCCGCGCCCGATCCGCTCGGCCGCATCGGGCCTCGCGTAGGGCCGCTCCTCGAACTGGTGCATGATCTCGCTCCAGCGCACGAGCGGGCCGGCGAGAACCTGCGGGAAGAAGGCGATGTAGAGGGCGTAGCGGGTCAGCCCGAAGGCCGGCGCGCGGCCCGCCCTCAGGTCGGTCAGGTACATGATGTGGTGGAAGGTGAAGAACGAGATCCCGAGCGGCAGGGCGAGTTCGTAGCGCGGCAGGCCGAGCCCGGGGATCAGGTTGGCGAGATCGGTGAGGAAGCCGAGATACTTGAAGGCGCCCAGCACCGCGAGGTTGGCCGCGAGCGCGGCCGGGAACAGCCAGCCGGTGCGGTCCCGCGGCAGGGCGTGGGCGAGGAGCCAGTTCACGCCGATGGAGGCCAAGAGCAGCGGCAGGAAGCGCCAGTCCCACCAGCCGTAGAAGACGAAGGAGAGCCCGACCAGCAGCGGCAGCCGCGCCTGCGGCCGGTAGCGCTCGGCGGCGACGTGCAGCAGCAGCGCGGCCGGCAGGAAGGCGAGCAGGAAGACGAAGGAGTTGAACAGCATCGCGGCGCGGACGATTCCTCTTGCGATCCGGCGAGACCGGCGCGCGCCCGCTCACGCGGGTCGCCTTGTCGGGGATCGAAGCGGAGCCGTCAATCTGGGGCGCTGACAGGCGAACCCGGACTCGAAGGGGCACGCCGGAGGCGTGCAAGCCACGACCGGCCGCGATGCCGGGCTTCGGCGACGGATCACGGGTCGGTTCCGGGTTCCGCCGCGCGGCCCCGGAATGACGGCGGTGAGGGAACGGAGAGGATCCGTCGGAGCGTCGACCCGAGTACGGCAGCGGGGTGGAAACGGGTGGCCCGCACCGTCATTGCGAGGCTTCGGCCGAAGCAATCCAGATCGCGACGATCACCGGCTTCCCGCGACCGGTTCCGCCAGCAGTATGAGAGGGAAAAGATCCAGTCAGCTACGGTTCATCGAGCGAGACCTAACCTCGGATATCGGCCGTAAGCTTCGGCCCGAACGGAGAGATCGTACGATGATGCACGCGAAGGCGTTCACATTGGCTGCGGTGATCGCCGGCAGCCTCGGCGTGGTGGGCAGCGCCCAGGCCGCCCCCTTCAGCCCCGCTCCCCTGGCGACCGCCACGGACAACGCGCTGGTGGAGCGCACGGCCGGCGGCTGCGGCCCGGGCTTCCATCCCAATCCCTGGGGCATCTGCCGCCCGAACTGGGGCCCGCGGCGCTACTGGGGCGGCCCCGGCCCCTACGGCTACTACCGCCCGCGGCCGGTCTACCGGCCCTACGGCTATTACCGCCCGCGGCCCTATTACTGGTAAGACCAACCGGCGCTGATCCCGACGCAGCGCCGGTTGCCCGCGCGCAGGCGGGCGTCCGCCGGACACCTGGAAGCCAACCATCGGTCGGCTTCCAGGCCGCTTGGTATGAGATGACGGGCCGGATCTCCAGGGAGGTCCGGCCTTGTCCCATCAGACGCCCCGCGCCGCCTCGAGCTTGGCGAGTTCCACCGCCGCCCGGAGTTCGATCTCGGCCATCAGCCCGTCGAGGCGCGGATCGCCGCTGTCGGGCATCCGCTCGGCGAGGCGTCCGGCGATGGCCTGGAGGTCGTGCGTCGCCACCCGTCCGCCGATCAGCGCCGCCTTCAGCCGGTCGAGCCCGTCGAGGAGATCGTGTCCGCGCTGCACCGAGCGACGGCGGCGCTCCCGCTGGGTCTCGGCCCCGTCCTGTCCCTGAAGCGTGAGGATGGCGTCGAGCCCGGTCAGCATGGCGGCCTGGCCCGCGCCCGCCGCCGCATTGCGCGGCGCCTCCTCCGTTCCGGCGGGGACGAAGGTGCCCGGCGCGGCGGCCCGGCGGGTGGCGTTGAGCGCGCCCGCGGCGGCGGCGGCGAAGCGTGTGTCGACGCGCATGGTGGTTCGAGACCTTTTCCGCGCGGAACCGGTGCAGGGCGGCGCTGATGTCCGAAAAATCGGACGACAGGGTTAAGCACGGGTAAACGGCTGGGCAGAAGCTGCCGGGGCGGCAGGAAACGCACCGCCGCCCGGCCCGGTGCGGAAGGCGCTCCGCCCGAAAATCCCATGATTTGCCAACAACATGACTTCTGGCACGACCCTGGCAGGGCTCGGCCCGGCGCTCGACGCCGAAGCCGGTCACCGATGTCACGATGTTCCTGCCTCGCCTCTCCCATCTCCGCCTGATCGTGGTGCTGGCCTGCCTCGCGGTCCTGCTGCCGGGCCGGGCGGACGCCCTGTCGCGGGTCAAGGATCTCGCCAGCGTCGAAGGCGTGCGCACCAACCAGCTCGTCGGCTACGGCATCGTGGTGGGCCTCAACGGCACCGGCGACACCCTCAACAACATCCCCTTCACCAAGCAGTCCCTCCAGGCGATGCTGGAGCGGCTCGGCATCAACACCCGCGGCGCGACCATGCGCACGCAGAACCTCGCGGCGGTGATGGTGACGGCGAACCTCCCCCCGTTCGCGACCCAGGGCACGCATATCGACGTCACCGTCTCCTCGCTGGGCGACGCCAAGTCGCTCCAGGGCGGCACCCTGGTGGCGACCTCCCTTCTCGGCGCCGACGGCGAGATCTACGCGCTGGCGCAGGGCTCGGTGGCGATCGCCGGCTTCGCGGCGGAGGGCGAGGCAGCCAGGATCACCCGCGGCGTGCCGACCAACGGGCGCATCTCCAACGGCGCGTTGATCGAGCGCGAGATGGCGTTCAAGCTGAACGAAGCGCGCAGCTTGCGCCTGTCGCTGCGCAACCCCGACTTCACCACCTCCAAGCGGATCGCGTCGGCGATCAACGACTTCATGGGCGCCGACACCGCCGAGCCGACCGACCCGGCGACGATCACGCTGCAGATCCCGGCCAAGTACCGCGGCAACATGATCCGCCTCGTCACCGAGGTGGAGCAGCTCAAGGTCGAGCCCGACCAGACCGCGCGGGTGGTGGTGGACGAGCGCTCCGGCATCATCGTGATGGGCCGCGACGTGCGCGTCTCCACCGTCGCCATCGCGCAGGGCAACCTCACGGTGACGATCACCGAGCAGCCGATGGTGAGCCAGCCCGCGCCGCTGTCGAACGGCCAGACGGCGGTGGTGCCCCGCACCGGGGTCAAGGTCGATACCGGCGACGGCAACAAGCTCGCCCTGGTGAAGGAGGGCGTCAGCCTGCGCGAGCTGGTCGACGGCCTCAACGCGCTGGGCGTCGGCCCGCGCGACCTGATCTCGATCCTTCAGGCGATCAAGACGGCCGGCGCGCTCCAGGCCGATATCGAGCTGATGTAACTTTCTGTCCGAAGCGGAGACCGCATCCATGCTGCCCCTCGCAACCTTCGCGGCCTCCGCCGCCGTCGGCGTCGGCAAGAACCTGCTCGACACGCTGGCGAAGACCGACACCGACACCATGGACACCGCCAAGGCCACCGCCTCGGCCAAGGCCCGCAAGACGGCCGATGACTTCGAGAAGATGTTCCTGGAGGACAGCCTGGAGCGGCTGACGCAGAGCGAGGGCACCGAGGGCCCGCTCGGCGAGAACGGCACCGGCGGCGGCGTCTGGCGCTCGATGATGACCAAGGAATACGCCAACGCCATCGTGAAGAGCGGCGGCGTCGGCATCAGCAATCAGGTCTATTCCGAGATGATGCGGATGCAGGAGGCCGGCCATGGCCGCTGATGCCGTGGCGGCTCCGCGCCTGACCGACCGCCCCGCGGCGCTGGCCTTCGTGCAGGGCCTGCTCGCCACCATGACGGCGTTGGAAGCGGTGCTCGCCCGCGAGAGCGACGGCGTGCGCGCCGGGCAGATCGCCCAGGCGCTCACCGAATCCGCGCCCAAGTCGGACCTCGCCGCCGCCTACATGAACGGCCTGGAGGCGGCCAAGACCAACGCCATCGCGCTCGCCCGCTTCGCCCCCGACGGCCTGGAGGCGCTGAAGGCGGCCCAGCACCGCTTCGCCGCCGCCGTCGAGATCAACCAGCAGGTGCTCGCCACCGCCCGCACGGTCTCCGAAGGGCTGATCAAGGCGCTTGCCGAGGAAGTCGCCAAGACGCGCACGCCGACCGTCTACGGCCGCCCCTCCGTCTCGCCCTCGCCCTACGGCCGCGGTGCGCAGGCCGGTCCGCTGGTGCTGTCGCGCAACTTGTAACGTGGCGATGATGCCATGTTCGAGGGTTTCGCCGGACTGCGCCGCAGCGCCGCCGGCCTCGGCCTCCTTCAAGTGGAGCCAGGGCTTCTCGGAGGAAACAGCACCCGCAGCGGAAACGCCTTCCGTTGGGCACTGTCGGCAGACTGGAATCTGCCGATCGCGGTTCGAGCCGTATCCGGCTGCTCGACGATGCCGTCGCGATGCGGCCGGCAAAGGGGTTTCGGATGGCGCAAGTGCCTCATCCGGCTTGCGTCGCGGTGCTGGATCGCTTCGCCTGACGGCTCGCGATGACGGAGAGGGCGGCCCGCACCGTCATTGCGAGGCGAAGCCGAAGCAATCCAGAGCGCGACGAAAGCCGAGCGATCCTCTCACGCTGTCGGCGCCCGATCCGGAGGCCGTCGCGCATGCGGGGCATTCCGGACACCCGCGATGGCCGAAGCGGGTCTGGCCCGTCCGCCCGCTCGCGGCTCCGTGAAGCGCGCCGATCTTCATTCGATCAAACATTTGCGAGAACTGGCGAGGATTTCCGCCGAATTCTGCACCTCGTCCTGCGGAACCTTTTCACCGAGCCGCGCCTTGCCATCGAACACAATCATCGAAGGAAATGACCATGTCGAACGACGTGCTCGTTCCGTTGCTCGCCATCGTCACCATCGTCCTCGTGGCGGCCTTCGCGATCTGGCAGCGGGGCCGGGTGGCGCAGTCGAAGCACGATCCGCAACGTTCGGCCTTCACCCAGGCCCACGGCGACGCGCCCCGACCGAACCGCTCCGGCACCGATCACTGACCTTGCGCCCGGTGTGGGAGACTCTCGTGCGCCCTCCGGTCAGAACGGCAGCAGGATGTCGACGAGCTGCTGGCCGTAGCGCGGCTGCTGCACGTCGGTGATCTGGCCGCGGCCGCCATAGGCGATGCGAGCCTGGGCGATCTTGGTCGAGTCGATGGTGTTGTCCGACTCGATGTCCTCGGGCCGGACCACGCCGGCGACGATCAGTTCGCGCACCTCGAAGTTGATGCGGATCTCCTGCTTGCCCTCGACCACGAGGTTGCCGTTCGGCAGCACCTGCGTGACGACCGCCGCGACGTTGGTCGTCACCGTCTCGGCGCGCTGCACCGATCCCGCGCCGTCGCTCGACGAGGTCGAGGTGCCGTTGAGGAGCTTGTCGGCGCTGATCCCGGCGGCGGTCACGCCCGCGTTCTTCTCCAGGCCGAAGGCGTTGGGCAGGCCGAAGCCTTCCGCGTTGGTGCGCGAGCGCTTGGTCTCGTTGTTGAGGTTGGCCTTGTCGGTCACGTTGACCTTGACGGTGAGGAGGTCGCCGATCCGGGCGGCGCGCTGGTCCTTGAAGAAGGCCCGCGAGCCGGTGCGCCACAGGGAGTTCGGCGCGTAGGAGACCGGCTGCACGTCGGGCATCGCCATCCGGACCGGCTTGTAGCCCGGCTGGCTGGTCGGGTCCTCGATCGCCGACAGGTTCGGCGTGGCGCCGACCTGCGAGAGGCGGTCGACGGTGTTGCAGGCCCCGAGCGGGGCGAGCGCCAGGATCACGGCGAGGCGCGGCAGGGCGGGGCGGGGGCGGCGAGCGGTCATCGGAAGGGGTCCGGCGCTGGCGGGAAGGGGAAGCGGTGGAAGGGGCAGCTCACGGGGCGGCGCTGGCCTGGAGCACGGCTTGCGGCTGCCGGGCGGGGCTGACCGAGACGCGGCCCGGTCCGATCACCACCGCCTGGAGCACCTTCTTCGAGGCGCCGTTCGTCACCGAGACGCTGGCGCCGAGCCGGCCGCCCTCGTTGGCGGTGCCGCGCAGCGACAGCGACACGCCGGGCGTCTCGAATACGATGGCCACGCTCTCGCCGCGGGCGACGAGATCGGGCAGCGCCACGTCGCCCGAGCGCAGGACCGAGCCGGCACTCAACGGGCGCTGCGCCACCTGGCCCGCGACCAGGCTCGGCGCGCCCTCCACGTCGGGGGGCACGGCGTCGCGCGGCCGGCGCTCGAGGGTGAGATCGGCGCCGGCGACCGCCTCGCCGCGGGCGAGGCTGCGGGTCAGCACCGCCACCTCGCGGGTCTCCACCGCGACGCCGGCGACCCGGAGCGAGGCCTGCCGCTCGCCCAGCACGATCAGGCCGGCGACGCGGCGGGTGCGGGGATCGTAGGTCACGTCGACCGCCGCCGCCTGCCCGTCGAGGTCGAGCGGCGCCAGCAGCACCGGGGCATCGCCGTCGAGCCGGACCGACAGCGCCTTCGCGTCGAGGCCGTAGCCGGTCTCCAGGGCGCGCCGCAGGGCCGCCTCGATCTCCGGCGGCCCGACCCGGCGGGCGGCGCGCTGCACCGTCACCTGAACGCGCCCGCCGGTCTCGATGCCGGTCAGGCCGAGGGCGATCACCGCCTCGACGATGCGGCGGGCCTGGATCGTGCCGATCGCGCCGAGAGCCGGCGCGCGGAACAGCGGCCGGGCCGCAAGGTCGGCGGGCACGCCCTCGACGAGGTCGCCGAGGCTCAGGGTGTCGCCCCGCGCGGTGACGTCGCCGCGCAGGCGCAGCGGAGTGCCGGCGGCCATCAGCGGCAGGGCGAACAGGGTCATCGCCATGAAGGCGGCGAGCGCGAACACGGTTCGGCCGACCACGCCGCGGGAGAGCGGGGTGACGGCGGGCGGCGCGGTACGGCGGATCGGCCTGAGGGCGTGGGTCATGGCGCGTGTCTTTTAGCCGCGGAACATCTGCGAGGTGGTGGAGAGCATCTGGTCGGCGGCGGTGACGACCTTGGAGTTCATCTCGTAGGCGCGCTGGGCCGCGATCAGCGAGGAGATCTCGGTGACCGCGTTGACGTTGGCCTCTTCGAGGTAGTTCTGCTGGAGGTTGCCGAAGCCCTCGGCGCCCGGCAGTCCGGTGATGGCGGGGCCCGAAGCCGCGGTCTCCACGAACAGGTTGTCGCCGATCGATTCGAGGCCGACCTTGTTGACGAAGCGGGCGAGCTGGAACTGTCCGAGCGCCTGCGGCGCCGTCTGGCCCGGCAGGGTCGCCTGCACCGCGCCGGTGGCCGAGATCGTCACCGAGGTCGCGGTGTTGGGGACCGTCACGCCGGGATCGAGCAGGTAGCCGTCGCGGGTCACGAACTGGCCCTGTGCGTCGAGGTCGAACGAGCCGTCGCGGCTATAGGCCGTGCGGCCGTCGGGGAGGCGGACGCGGAAGAGGCCCTCGCCGCGGATCGCGACGTCGTAATCCTTATCCGTCTGCGCCAGCGGCCCCTGCGTCATGGCGCGGGCCGTCGAGGTGGTCTTCACGCCCGAACCCAGGGCGAGGCCCGCGGGGAGAACGGTGTTCTGGTCCGAGGTCGAGGAGCCGGAGCGGCGCAGGTTCTGGTAGAGCAGATCCTGGAAATGCACCTGCTGGCGCTTGTAGCCGGTGGTGCGCAGGTTGGCGATGTTGTTCGAGATGACCTGGACGTTGAGTTCCTGGGCCGCCATGCCGGTGGCGGCGGCGTAGAGGGCGCGCATCGGATTCGACCTCCCAGGCGATCAGGCGACGTCGGCGAGACGGCGGATCGCCGTGCCGCGCAGGTCGTCGAGGCGCGAGATCACGCTCGAGACCATCGTGTAGGTGCGGTTCACGTCCATCAGCCGGGTCATCTCGACCACCGGCTTCACGTTGGAGCGCTCCAACGCGTTGGGCTCCAGATGCGCGCCGGGGCCGGCGGGCCGGGCGGGCGCCTCGGACGAGAACAGGTTGGCGCCCTCGGACTTCAGCGCCTGGGGAGCCGCGAAGGTGACGAGCCGCAGCCGTCCGCGGATGCCGAGATTGGTCGAGACCGTGCCGTCGGGGGCGATGGCGAGGCCCGTCTCCTGCTGGCCGATGGCGATCGGGCCGCCGTCGCCCTGCACCGCGTAGCCGTCCGAGGTGACGAGGTTGCCCTGTGCGTTGAGTTCGAAGGCGCCGTTGCGGGTGTAGCGCACCCCCTGCGGCGTCTGGACGGCGAGGAAGGCGTCGCCGCGCAGCGCCACGTGCATCGGGTTGCCGTCGGGCTCCACCGGCCCCTGCGTGAGGTCGAGCGGGGTGCCGTTGTCGATGACGTAGGAGACGCGCCGGTCGGTCCGCTGGAAGCTGTCGGCGGAGGCCACCGGCATCAGGTATTCCTGGAAGCGGGCCGAGCGCGCCTTGAAGCCGGTGGTCGAGACGTTGGCCATGTTGTTGGCGATGACGTCGAGTTCGCGCGTCAGGGCGGCCTGGGCGGAAACTCCGACGAAGAGCGCGTTCTGCATGGGGTGCCTCGGATGGCGACGGTTTCGCGCCAGACACCGCAGGGCCCGTGCCAATCCTCTGTTTTGAACTTTTACTTTGATATCCAGTGACTTGACCCAAATCCACCGGGGCGGCGAACTCGGCCCGTCCGGGGTCGGCGGCAAGTCCGACCCGGCAAGTTCTGCCGGCTTAACCGAGGGTTAACCACGTCGGCCGAGAACGTCAGCGGAGGGGATTCCCGCTCCCGCGCGTGCCCGCCCCGGCCCGAACCGATCCTTCGACGAGCAGACCATGGCCAAGAAGCCGAAGAAGGTATCCGAGGCCGAGGGCGAGGAGGGCGCGACGGAGGCGCCGAAGTCCAGGAAGAAGCTCATCGTCATCGCGGCCGCCGCGATCCTGCTGCTCGGCGGGGGCGGCGGCTTCTTCTTCATGAAGAGCCGGGCGGCGCATGCCGACGCCCAGGGCGAGCACGGCGCGGAGAAGGCCGATCCGAAGGCGCAAGCCGTGTTCCTCGACGTGCGCGACATGATGGTGAACCTCAGCCCCGATCCGGGTGCGACCAAGGCCAACATCCTCAAGCTGCGCATCGCGCTCGAACTGAAGGACGCCAAGGTCGAGGCCACGGTGAAGCCGCTGATGCCGCGGGTGGAGGACGCCTTCCAGACCTACATGCGCGAATTGCGCGCCAGCGACCTCGCCGGGTCCGCCGGCCTGTACCGCCTGCGCGAGGAACTGCTGCGGCGGGTCAACATCGCGATCCACCCGGCCAAGGCCGAGGCCGTGCTGTTCAAGGACGTCCTCATCCAGTGAGCGGCACGACCCCCTTTTTCCGAATCATCCTTCCATCCCTGACATCGCGAGCGGCGCGACACGAATGACCGGACCCGAGGACGAACTGGAGGACGATTGGGCGGCCGCCTTCGCCGAGCAGGGCGGCGAGGGCGGCGGCGACGCCTCGCTCGCCGAGGAGTGGGGCGCGGCGCTCGCCGAGCAGGGCACGACCAAGAGCGCGGGCGACGTCGCCGCCGAGTGGGCGACGATGATCGAGGACGGGGAGACCGAGAACCTCCCCGAACTCGCCGGCAACGACCGCATCCTGAACCAGGACGAGATCGACGGCGTCCTCGGCTTCTCGCTGCGCGAACTCTCCGCCTCCGGGGCGGGGGGCGTGCGCGCCATCGTCGATTCGGGCGTCGTCCAGTACGAACGCCTGCCGATGCTGGAGATCGTCTTCGACCGGATGATCCGGCTGCTGTCGACCAGCTTGCGCAACTTCTTCCAGGACAACGTCGAGGTGACCCTCGACAACATCACCTCGGTCCGGTTCGGCGACTACCTCAACGCGATCCCCCTGCCGACGCTGCTCGGCGTGTTCAAGGCGGATTCCTGGGAGGGCTCCGGCCTCGTCACCGTCGAGCAGACGCTGGCCTACTCGACCATGGACCTCCTGCTCGGGGGCAAGCGCGGCGGCTCGTCGAGCCGCCTCGACGGGCGTCCGTTCACGACGATCGAGATGAGCCTCGTGCGCCGCCTCGTCGAGATCATCCTCACCGACCTCGAACTGTCGTTCCAACCGCTCTCGCCGGTGCGCTTCGGCATCGACCGCATCGAGACCAACCCGCGCTTCGCCACGATCACCCGGCCCGGCAACGCCGCCATCCTGATCACGCTGAAGCTCGACATGGACGGGCGCGGCGGCGGGATGCAGATCCTGTTCCCCTACGCCACGATCGAGCCGATCCGCGACCTGCTGATGCAGAGCTTCATGGGCGAGCGGCTCGGGCGCGATCAGGTCTGGGAGAGCCACCTCGCCACCGAGATCTGGCAGGCCGACGTCGAGATGGAGGCGGTGCTGCACGAGGTGACGCTGCCCTTGAAGCGCGTGCTCAATCTCAAGGTCGGCGACACGCTGATGTTCGACCGCAAACCGAACGACCTCATCACGGTCCGCTGCGGCGACTGGGCGCTGACGCAGGGGCGCATCGGCCGGATCGACGACGCCATCGCGGTGCAGGTCGCCCGGCCGCTGCGGCAGTCCCGCACAACGCTGCAGGCCTACGAAATCTCGATGCAGAACCGCAACGACGGGTGAGCGGGTCGAGGCTCCTGCTTCAACGCGCTCTTCGACGCCGGACCGGTGGCCATTTCGGCGTAAGAGCGCCCTAGGGTGAACGCGATGACCTTCTTCGTCTCGATGGCCGCCGACGTTCTCGTCGCCGTGCTCCTGGTCGCCACCATCGCCTCCTCGGTGAAGCTGTCGCGGCGCATCAGCCGGCTCAAGGCGGACGAGGCGGCCCTGCGCTCGACCATCGGCGACCTCGTGGTGGCGAGCGCCACCGCCGAGCGCGCCATCGCCGGGCTTCGCGCCACCCTCGACGAGTGCGACCGGACGCTGGCCGAGCGCCTCGGCACCGCCGAGCGCTATGCCGCCGACCTCGCGGCCCACGTCCAGGCGGGCGAGAGCGTGCTGAGCCGGATCGCCTCCATCGTCGGCCAAGCGCGGGCCGCCGCCACGGCGCCCGCCCCCGCGCAGGCTCCTGCCGCCGCGCCGGCCGCTCGCCCGGGCGTCGTCGAGGTGCTTCCTCCCACCGGCGGCAACGGCGAGCGCGTCGGCGCGGCGCTCGCCGCCGCGCAGGCCCTGTCCGAACGCGCCCTCGACCGTCTCCGGGCCAGGGCCGCATGAGCCTGCCGACGCGCCGACTCGCACGCCTCGCGAGCCTTCCGGCGCGCCCCTTCCGGCTGCGCCTGATCGACGCCGTGACCCTGGCGGCGATCGGGCTTCTCGTGCTCAAGCTTACCGCGCTGATGGGAGGGGAGGCGCCGGTCGCCCCCGGCGCTCCGTTGCCCGACTTCGCCCGCGTCCTGGCGAAAGCCCGCACCAACTACGAGCCGACCGACCCGACCACGACCGGCTCCGTCTCGGCGCCCCCCAAGAAGGCCGAGCCCGCCCCGCCGCCGGTGTACCAGCCGCCGGTGCCGGAACCGGTCTCGGAGAGCGAGCGGGCGATCCTGGAAAAGCTCGCCGCCCGCCGCGATACCCTCAAGCAGCGCGGCGAGGAACTCGACCTGCGCGAGCAAATGCTCAAGGACGCCGAGCGCAAGCTCGAATCCGGCGTGGCCGGCCTGAAGGACGCCGAGGACAAGGCCGATCTCGGCAGCGCCCGGCGGATCGAGGCCGAGCGGGCCGGCCTGAAGACCATCGTCACCATGTACGAGACGATGAAGCCGAAGGACGCGGCCCGGGTGTTCGACCGGCTCAGCCTCGACACGCTGGTGCCGATCGTGATGGCGATGAACCCGCGCAAGATGGCCGAGGTGCTGGCGCTGATGGGCTCGGAGCCGGCCGAGAAGCTGACCGTGGCGCTCGCCAACCGTGCCCGCGGCCTCGACGCGCCGCAGGCCTCCGCGGCGGCTCCGGGCCTGCCCCCCGGGGAGTTGCCGGCGATCGATCCGGGGCCGGCGGCGCGGGCGGGGCGGTAGAGTTATGCCAAGCTGCAGGGAAGCCGACCGATGGTCGGCTTCCCTGCGTCCCGCGGGCGACCGGCGTTGCGTCGGGATCAGCGCCGGCTGGTCCTACCCGCCCGGCGCCGCCAGCGCCCGCTCGATCGCGCCTTCCAGCGCCGCGGGCTTGGTCGAGGGCGAGAACCGGGCGATCACCCTTCCGTCCCGGCCGATCAGGAACTTGGTGAAGTTCCACTTGATCCCCTGCGTGCCGAGCAGGCCGGGCTTCGCCCGCTTCAGATCGACGTAGAGCGGGTCGGCGCCCGGGCCGTTGACCTCGACCTTGGCGAGGACCGGGAAGGTCACGTCGTAGGTCAGCGAGCAGAACCGCTCGATCGCATCGGCATCGCCCGGCTCCTGGGCACCGAACTGGTTGCAGGGCAGCCCGAGCACCGCGAGGCCCTGTCCGCGATGGCGCCGCCACAGCGTCTCCAAGCCCTGGTATTGCGGCGTGAACCCGCATTTGGAGGCGGTGTTGACCACGAGAAGCACCTTGCCGCGATACTGCGACAGCGGATGCGGTGCGCCGCGCGCGTCGCGCGGGGCGTGATCGTAGATGTCGCTCATGCTCGGTCCCGGTGCCCCCGATTGCCTAGAAATCCCGCATATACACGGGCAGTGAACCCGGAGAGTGGTGGAACGATTCCAGGCTTGACCGGAAACCCGGCCGTTGCGGTGTAGTGCGGCTTTCGCGCGATTGCATCCATCGGCGAGCGGGGCTAGGCGCCCCCGACGACACCTCGCAGGAGCCCGACCATGCCGCCTCTGTCCCGCAGGATCGCGCCCGCCGCGGCGCTTCTGCTTGCCGGATCGATGGCCCTGGCATGGCCGGGCGCCGCCTTCGCACAGGACGCGGGACAGGAGGCCGCGCCCGAGGCGGCCCCCGCGGAACCGGCCGCCAAGCCGAAGCCGCGCCCGCGCAAGCCGGCGCCCAAGAAGGAGGAAGCGAAAAAGGACGAGGCCAAGGAGACGGCCAGCCCCGCCACGGGCGGACCGGTGCTCGAACCCGCGGCCGCCGCCTCCGGGCCGGCGCAGTGGCCGGCCGGCGCCACCTCCGTCAGCGAGAGCTACGGCGACTGGACCATGAACTGCAACCGCGCCGAGGCGCGCACCGATTGCGTCATCACCCAGTCGCAGGGGGACCGGCGCACCGGCAAGCGCCTGTTCAGCGTCGAGTTGCGCCCGCCCCGGGACGGGAAGAGCGAGGGCTTGATCCTGATGCCGTTCGGCCTTCAGATCGAGCCGGGCGTGAGCTTCAGGCTCGACGACCGGCAACTCGGCAAGGGGGCGCCGTTCTCGTTCTGCGTGAGCGACGGCTGCCTCGTGCCGATCAGCCTGCCGACGCTCGCCACCGATACGATGAAGACCGCGACCAGCCTGACGATCTCGGCGACCAAGCCGGACGCCAAGGAGCCCACGGTCATCACCGTCCCGCTCTCCGGCTTCGCGGCGGCCTTCGCGCGGGCGAGCGCCTTCGGCGGCTGAGCCGGGCTTCCGGCCTCGCGATCGGCCGGAGAGATGATAAGGCTCACACCATGCGGCCGTCAGCCCAATCGTTTCTTCTCGTCCTCTTCGCTCTTGGCAGCCCGGCTCGGGCCGATCCGCCGCCGCCGGACTTCGAGCGCTGCCTCGGCGAGCTGAAGGCCCTGGCGCAGGAGCGCGGCGTGCCCCGGCCTGTGGCCGAGGCGGCCCTGTCGGGGATCGCGCCCGACCCGTCGGTGGTGCCGGCGACCCGGTCCCAGGCCGAGTTCGTCAAGCCGGTCTGGCAGTACATCGAGGCGAGCGTGACGCCCGAGCGGATCGCGGCAGGCCAGGCCAAGCTCGCCGAATGGTCCGAGGTGCTGGGGCGGATCGAGGCGGCCTACGGCGTCGACCGGCACGTGCTGGTCGGCTTCTGGGGCGTCGAATCGAATTACGGCGCCGCCCTCGACGGTCCCGGCATCCGCCCTGTGGTCCCGGCGCTGGCGACGCTGGCCTGCGGCGACAGCGGCCGTCCGGGCCTGTGGCGCGACGAGCTCGTCGCGGCCCTGACGATCCTCGGCGCCGGCGATGCCGATGGGGCGCGCATGACCGGCTCCTGGGCCGGCGCCATGGGCCACACCCAGTTCATGCCGAGCGCCTACCTGCGCCACGCCGTCGATTTCGACGGCGACGGCAAGCGCGACATCTGGCGTTCGGTGCCCGACGCCCTCGCCTCGACCGCGAATTTTCTGAAAGATTCCGGCTGGCGAGCGAACGAGGGCTGGGGCGTGGAAGTGCTCCTGCCCGAAGGCTTCGACCTCCGTCTCGCCGACGAGACCACCGAGCGGCCGTTCTCGGAGTGGCGCAGGCTCGGGCTCGAGCCGGCGGCCGGCGCCTTTCCCGAGGGCGCGGAGCGGCGTGCCGCGCTGCTGCTGCCGGCCGGCGCCAAGGGGCCGGCCTTCCTGCTGGAGCCGAACTTCCGGGTGATCCTGCGCTACAACACGGCGCTCGCCTACGCGCTCACCGTGGCGCATCTCTCCGACCGGCTGCGCGGCGCGCCCGGCTTCGCCCGGGACTGGCCGCGGGGGGACCGCATGCTCACGACCGAGGAGCGCACCGACCTCCAGTCGCGGCTGTCCGCCCTCGGCTACGCGGTCGGCGGCGCGGACGGCAAGATCGGGCCCAAAACCCGCACCGCGATCCGCGCCTTCCAGGCGGCGACCGGCCTCGTGCCCGACGGCTACGCCGCAGCCGCGCTGCTCGACCGGGTGCGGGCGGCCGAGCCGGGCCGGTAGCGCCCGATGCGCGTCCTGCTGGTCCATTGCCATCCGCGCCCCGACAGCTTCAGCGCGGCCCTGCGCGCGGCGGCGGTCTCGGCGCTGGAGGCAGCAGGCCACGGAGTCGAGATCCTCGACCTCTACGGCCAGGATTTCGACCCGCGGCTGAGCGCGCGGGAGCGCGGCGCCTATTACGACGAGGCGGCGGACCGGCCCGATCTCGCCGGCCACATCGCCGCCCTGCGGCGGGCCGAGGCGCTGGTCTTCGTCTACCCGACATGGTGGTTCGGGCCGCCGGCGATGCTGAAGGGCTGGTTCGACCGGGTCTGGCTGCCGGGCGTCGCCTTCGCGCTCGGTGGCGCGAAGGTGCTGCAACCGCGCCTCGCGAACATCCGCAGGATCGCGGTGGTGACGACCTACGGTTCGCCGCGCTGGCTGCTCTGGCTCGTCGGCTGGCCCGACTGGCGCCTGTTCCGCTTCGGCATCCGCCCGCTCTGCGGCCCGCGCTGCCGGCTCGAATGGATCGCGCTCACCGGCATGGACAGCGCAACCGACCGGACGCGCGAGCGCTTCCTGGCACGCCTGCGCCGAAGGCTGTCGGCGTTCTGAGCGGCGTCATACGACATCCGATGGATCCCTTCGGGATGGCGGATGTCGGCTTCGCTCAAGCGCCGCGCGGGCTTGCCGATACGGTTGCCGCTTTCATCAAGCGGAAACCGTATCAGACCGGCGGGAACCGCTCGAAGCTCGGCAGGCGGTGCGCCTCCTCCACCCAGGCGATGCGCTCGGCGACCTGGATATGCGCCTGCGGCGGCAGCGCCTCCGGCGTGTCGAGGGTGGCCGTCTGCACGTCGATCATCCCCGGCAGGGTCTGCTCGTTGACGTAGAACAGGCCGGTGCCGCAGCGGGCGCAGAAGTGGCGCCGGCCGTGCTCGGACGAGGCGTAGACCGCGGCCTCGCCGGAGATCGTCACGCGCTCGGCCGGCACCATCGCCCAGCCGACCATCGGCGCGCCGGCATGGCGGCGGCAATCCGAGCAGTGGCAGATCGCGCTGTGGGCCACCTCCGACGGCATCTCGTAGCGGATCGCCCCGCAATGGCAGCGCCCCTTGAGCATCGGCTTCCCCCGTCAGAATCGGTCTCGCGAGGCGGCGAGGTTAAGCGCCGCGTCGCGCCCCGCAAAGCGAGAAACCGCGGCAGCCGAGCTCGACTGCCGCGGCTCCCATACCGGCCGGGGTCGCAGGACGGTGCGCCCCCGGCCGGATCGCTGTGTCCCGCGGAAAACGCCCGAGCGGGCATTGCCGCGGGCTGCCTCACTCCGCCGCCTGGAGGACGGGGGCGGGCGTCTCGGCGACCGTCGTCTTGCCGCCGAGCGTCGCGTGGAGCTTGGCCTCGTCGACCTCGCCTTCCCAGCGGGCCACCACGATGCAGGCCACGGCGTTGCCGATGAAGTTGGTGAGCGCGCGGCACTCCGACATGAAGCGGTCGATGCCGAGGATCAGCGCCATGCCGACGACCGGCACCGAGGGAACCACCGCCAGCGTCGCCGCCAGGGTGATGAAGCCCGAACCCGTGACGCCCGCCGCCCCCTTCGAGGAGAGCATGGCGACCAGCAGCAGCAGAACCTGCTCGCCGAAGGTGATCGGGGTGTCGGTGGCCTGCGCGATGAAGAGCGCCGCCATCGTCATGTAGATGTTGGTGCCGTCGAGGTTGAACGAATAGCCGGTGGGGACGACGAGGCCGACCACGGGGCGCGAGCAGCCGGCCTTCTCCATCTTCTCGATGAGCGAGGGCAGGGCCGACTCGGAGGACGAGGTGCCGAGCACGAGCATCAGCTCTTCCTTGATGTAGCGGATGAGCCGGACGATCGAGAAGCCGTTGTAGCGGGCGACCGCACCGAGCACGCCGAGCACGAAGATCGCCGAGGTCAGGTAGAAGGCGCCGACGAGATAGGCGAGGTTGGCGAGCGAGGAGATGCCGTACTTGCCGATGGTGAAGGCCATCGCGCCGAAGGCGCCGAGGGGAGCGACCTTCATGATGATGTTGACGACGCCGAAGATCGCCTCGGACATCACCTTGATGATGTCGAGCACCGGCTTGCCGCGCTCGCCGAGGAAGGCGAGGCCGAAGCCGAACAGCACCGAGAAGAACAGAACCTGAAGGATCTCACCGCCCGCGAAGGCGCCGACGGCCGTCGTCGGGATGATGTTCATCAGGAAGTCGGCGACGTTCTGCTCCTTGGCCTTGCCGGCATAGGTCGCGACCGCCTTCGGATCGAGCGAGTTCGGGTCGATGTGCAGGCCGTGACCGGGCTGGAGCACGTTGGCGACGATGAGGCCGACGACCAGCGCCAGCGTCGAGAAGGTGAGGAAGTAGGCGAGCGCCTTGCCGCCGACGCGGCCGACCTTCTCCAGGTTCGTCATGCCGGCGATGCCGGAGACGACGGTGAGGAAGATCACCGGGGCGATGATCATCTTGACGAGCTTGATGAAGGCGTCCCCGAGCGGCTTCATGTCGGCGCCGAGCTTCGGGTAGAAGTGCCCGAGGGTGATGCCGATGGCGACGGCGACCAGCACCTGGAAGTAGAGCGTGCGATAGAAGGGCTTGGGTGCGGGCGGCGCGTGGGGCGCGGTCAGCGGGGACGGCACGGCGGCCATGGGCGTCTCTCCCTGTCGGAGCGTGAAGGATCGGTCGGATCTTCCGTCCGCCCCTGGGGAGGGCCGGGCGACGTCCGCTCTTGCTTTTGGCCTTGCGGCACACAGCTCTGCGGTTGGATCATGGCTGCGTTTCGCCATGAGAATGGCAACCGGCATGCCAGCCGGAACAGGCGTGAAACTTTTTGTTAAATCCCTGAAATGAATGATATTTCACCATTCTTTCGCGAGCGGCCTCCGGGGACCGTTGCGATGATCTGCACGCACGGCCCCGATCCGTTCCGGAATTCCGCACCGGGCGGCCGAGGGTGATCGTGACGCCCGCCCTGTCCTCCAAGCGTTACCGGCGCGCCTTCGTCGTGCTCGCGGGGCTCGCCGCGCTGGTGCTGTCCGGCTGGCTCGGTGGGCGGGTGGCGGAGCGCTGGGCGCTCGTCGACCTGCGGCGCACGGCGACGTCCGCACGCGGGCTCCAGGTCGCGGCCCTGCGTGCGGAGATGCAGACGCAGAGTTCGCTGCCGCTGGCGCTCGCCGCCGATCCCGAGATCGCCCGCGTCGTGGAACCCGCGCCGGAGCCCGGCTTGGTCGAAGGCGTGAACGGACGGCTCGCCCAGATCGCCGAGGCGACGGGCGCGGCGGTGATCTACGTCATCGGCGCCGACGGGGTGACGGTCGCCGCGAGCAATGCCGGGACGGAGAAGAGCTTCGTCGGCCGCGACTACGGCTTCCGGCCCTATTTCAGGCAGGCGATGGCCGCGGGGTCCGGCTCGCAATTCGCCCTCGGCACGGTGAGCGGCCGGCCGGGCTTCTACCTCGCCCGCCAACTGCCCCGCGCGGCCGGCGTGGTCGTCGTGAAGATCGAGTTCGACGCGATCGAGGCGGCATGGCGCGCGGGCCGCGAGAGCGTGTTCGTCACGGATTCCCGGGGCATCGTCCTGGTGGCGAGCGAGCCGGGCTGGCGCTTCAAGGCCCTGCGCGGCATCGACGAGGCCGAGCGGCGGCGCATCCGCGAGGCGCTCGAATTCGGCGAGGCGCCGCTCTCGCTGCTGCCGATCCATTCCGCGGATGACGAGGCCGACCTCGTGCGGGTCGGCGGTCGCGCCAAGCCCGCTTGGCTCGCGCTGATGCTGGATGCGCCGATTCCCGGCACGGACTGGCGGCTGCACACCCTCACGCCGGTCGCCGCCGCCGTGCAGCGCGAGCGGGCGCAGGGGCGGGTCATCGCCCTGTTGGCGACGGGGCTCGCCTGGGGCGGCCTCGCCACGCTGATCGGCCGGCGCCGCCGGATGCGGTCCCGCCTCGCCGAAGCCGCGGCGCGGCGCGAGGAATTGGAGGCGCGGGTGGCCGAGCGCACGAGCGCGCTGAGCGAGGCCAACCGGAAGCTCCTCGCCGAGATCGAGGAGCGCCGCCGTGCCGAGGCCGAGCGCGAGCGCCTCGGCCGCGAGCTGGCCCAGGCCGGGCGGCTGGCCGCGCTCGGGCAGTTCGCCGCCAGCATGGCCCACGAGATCAACCAGCCGCTCGCCGCGATCCGGTCTTATGCCGACAACACCGCCATCCTCGTGCGCCGCGGGCGGATCGAGGACGCGGCGGAGAACGTCTCGGCCATCGGCCGGCTGACCGAGCGCATCGGCACGCTGACGCGCCAGCTCAAGGGCTTCGCCCGCCGGGCCTCGGGCCGGCGCGAACCGGTGCGGCTCGCCGACATCGTTCGCGGCAGCCTGGAGGTGGTCGGCGCCCGCGCCGCGCAGTCCGGCATCGCCCTGGAGACGCCGGATCTCCCGGCCGACCTCGCGGTGCTCGGCGACGGGGCGCGGCTCGAACAGGTCGTCGTCAACCTGCTCCAGAACGCCCTCGACGCCGTCTCCGGCCGGCCCGCCCCATCCGTCGCCCTGCGGGTCGAGGAGGCCGGCGAACGGATCGCGGTCGAGGTCGCCGACAACGGACCGGGCATTCCGGAGGCGGTGCGGGCGCAGGTGTTCGACCCGTTCTTCACCACGAAATCCGAGGGCCTCGGGCTCGGTCTGGCGATCTCCCGCGGCATCGTCGAGGAATGCGGCGGGACGCTGAACCTGCGCTCCGGCCCGGACGGCACCAGCTTCCGGGTCGAGCTGGTGCGGGCGGACGTGCGGGAAGGACGCGAGGGACATTTGGAGGCGACATGAGCAGCGAGCCGAGCCCCGTTTCTTGCCCCGTTCCCTGCCCGGCGGACGAGCGGGTCGTCTTCATCGACGACGAGGAGGACGTGCGGCGGGCCAACCGCCAGAGCCTCGAACTCGACGGTTTCCGGGTCGAGACCTTCGAGGCGGCGGAAACCGCGCTGGCGGCGATCCGGGCCGAGCCGCCGGGCGTGGTCGTCACCGACGTGCGCCTGCCCGGCCTCGACGGTCGCGCCCTGTTCGAGCGCATCCGCGCCGCCGACCCGGACCTGCCGGTGATCCTGATCACCGGGCACGGCGACATCTCGATGGCGGTCGCGGCGATGCGGTCGGGCGCCTACGACTTCCTCGCCAAGCCCTATCCGGCCGACGCGCTGATGGGCTCGGTGCGCCGAGCCCTCGACCATCGCCGCCTCGTGGTCGAGAACCGCCGCCTCAACGCCCGGCTCGATGCGGCGGTCGAGGAAGATCCGGCCTTTCTCGGCATCTCGCCGCAGATCGTGCGCCTGCGCCGCCTCGTGCGCGACGTGGCCTCGGCGGACGTCGACGTGCTGGTTCTCGGCGAGACCGGCTCCGGCAAGGAGGTGGTGGCCAACGCCCTTCACCGCTGGAGCCGGCGTGCCGCGAAGAACTTCGTCGCGATGAATTGCGGCGCGCTGCCCGACAGCGTGGTCGAGAGCGAGCTGTTCGGCCACGAGGCCGGCGCCTTCACCGGGGCGCTCAAGCGCCGGGTCGGGCGCATCGAGCACGCGCAAGGGGGCACGCTGTTCCTCGACGAGATCGAGAGCATGCCGCTGGCGCTGCAGGTGAAGCTGCTGCGGGTGCTGCAGGAGCGGGTGGTGGAGCCGCTCGGCACCAACGAGCGGCGCCCGGTCGACATGCGGGTGGTCTCGGCCACCAAGGTCGATCTCGGCCAGGAGGCTGCCGCCGGCACGTTTCGCGACGACCTCTACCACCGGCTCAACGTCGTCACCGTCGCGATCCCGCCCTTGCGGGAGCGGCGCGAGGACATTTTGCTGCTGTTCCAGCACTTCCTCGCCCGGGCCGCCGCCCGGTTCGGGCGCGCGGCGCCCCCGGTGACGGGGGCGGTGCGCGACCATCTCCTGCGCCATTCCTGGCCGGGCAACGTGCGCGAACTCGACCATTTCGCCGAGCGCTGCGCGCTGGGCCTCGCCGGCCAGGCCGTACCGGAGGCGGCGCCGACGGCGGCGCTCAGCCTGTCCGAGCAGGTCGAGCGGTTCGAGCGCGGCCTGATCCGCGAGGAGCTGATCATGGCCGGCGGCGACGTGCGGCTCGCCGCCGAATCCTTGAGCGTGCCGCGCAAGACCCTCTACGACAAGATCGCCCGCTACGGCCTCGCCCCGACCGACTTTCGGTGACACCGCCAACCACCACGCCCACGGAAGAAGCCGGCACGCGGCGCGCCGGGGATGCGGGAACGACCGGCGGGACGCCCCCTCATACCGTTTCCGCTTATTCCGCTTGATCGCTTCGGGTTTCGCCCCACGCCGTCATCGCGCGCGGCCGCGAGGCGATCCAGGGCGCGACAGGTCCGGAAAGGGCGCGCCCCGGATGGCCACGGCTTCGCCTCGCAAGGACGCAGGACAGGCCGAACGCATCGACCGGAGCCGTATCACGCGATGCCGAGCTTGTCCTTCAGGAGGGCGTTGACGGCGGCCGGATTGGCCTTGCCGCCGGTCGCCTTCATGGTCTGGCCGACGAACCAGCCGAGCAGCGTCGGCTTGGCCTTGGCCTGCTCGACCTTGTCCGGGTTGGCGGCGATGATCGCGTCCACCGCCGCCTCGATGGCGCCGGTATCGGTGACCTGCTTCATGCCGCGCGCCTCGACGATCTCGCGCGGATCGCCGCCCTCCGCCCAGACGATCTCGAACAGGTCCTTGGCGATCTTGCCGGAGATCACGCCCTCGCCGATCAGGTCGATGATCTTGCCGAGCCGCTCGGCGGAGACCGGCGTGTCCTCGATGGTCCGGCCTTCCTTGTTGAGCCGCCCGAACAGCTCGTTGATGACCCAGTTCGCCGCGGCCTTGCCGTCGCGCCCGCGCGCGACCGCCTCGAAGTAGTCGGCCGACGACCGCTCGGCCACGAGCACGCCGGCATCGTAAGCGCTGAGACCGAAATCCTTGATGAAGCGCGCCTTCTTGGCGTCCGGCAGCTCGGGCAGGCCGGCGGCGAGCGCATCCACGAAGGCCTGGTCGAACTCGAGCGGCAGCAGGTCGGGATCGGGGAAGTAGCGGTAGTCGTGCGCCTCCTCCTTCGAGCGCATCGAGCGGGTCTCGCCCTTGCCCGGATCGAACAGGCGGGTCTCCTGATCGATCCTGCCGCCGTCCTCCAGGATCGCGATCTGGCGGCGCGCCTCGACCTCGATCGCCTGCCCGATGAAGCGGATCGAGTTGACGTTCTTGATCTCGCAGCGGGTGCCGAAGGGCTCGCCGGGCCTGCGGACGGACACGTTCACGTCGGCGCGGAGATTCCCCTTCTCCATGTCGCCGTCGCAGGTGCCGAGATAGCGCAGGATCGTGCGCAGCTTCGTCACGTAGGCCTTGGCTTCCTCCGACGAGCGCAGGTCGGGCCGCGAGACGATCTCCATCAGCGCCACGCCCGAGCGGTTGAGATCGACGAAGCTCCTGGTCGGATCCTGATCGTGCAGCGACTTGCCGGCATCCTGTTCGAGATGCAGGCGCTCGATGCCGACGGTGATCGACTC
The DNA here is from genome assembly GCA_036946625.1 of Methylorubrum populi. NCBI lineage: Bacteria > Pseudomonadati > Pseudomonadota > Alphaproteobacteria > Hyphomicrobiales > Methylobacteriaceae > Methylorubrum > Methylorubrum populi. The sequence goes on along the minus strand of JAQIIU010000002.1, from coordinate 468,467 downwards.
GCCCTCGGGCAGATCGACCAGCACCTCGCCCTCACCGACGATCGGATCCTTGTATTGCGAGATCTGGTAGCCCTGCGGCAGGTCCGGGTAGAAATAGTTCTTCCGGTCGAACACCGAGCGATGGTTGATCCTCGCCTTCAGCCCGAGGCCGGTGCGCACCGCCTGGGCGACGCATTCCTCGTTGATGACGGGCAGCATGCCGGGCATGGCCGCATCGACCAGCGAGACGTGGTCGTTGGGCTCGCCGCCGAAGGCGGTCGAGGCGCCGGAGAACAGCTTGGAGCGGCTGGTGACCTGGGCGTGGATCTCCATGCCGATCACGACCTCCCAGTCGTGCAGGCCGCCCTTGATGAGCTTCTTCGGATCGACGCGCTCGGTCATGCTCTTCGACTTCGGTGCCGGCACCGCCGGATCGGCGCCTTTCGAGGTGTGTAGGGAGCGGGTGCGGGACGGGTCAAGCGGATGGAGCGCCTCCGGGGCGTTGCGCGGCCAGCGTCACGGCGGGCCCGTTCACGAAGTCCGGGGCGTCGGCGATGATCGTCGTCTCGGTCAGCCCGTGATGGGCGAGCACCCGGATCAGGTCCGGCAGCTCCATCCAGCGGGTCTGTCCCTGGTTGCCGCCCCAGAAGGTGGCGAGCCCGCGGTCGCGATAGGTCAGTTCGTGCAGGGTGAGGCGCAGGCCCTCGTGCTCGACCGGGCGCGGCACGTGCCGGCGCAGGCGTTCTTGCGGGGCGTAGTAATGCGTCCAGAGGAACAGCCGATCGGAGCGGGCGGCAGCGAGCCGGATCAGTTCGAGCGGGTCGAACATGTGGTAGAGGATGCCGCAGGCGAAGATCAGGTCGTAGCGCGGCCCCGGCACGGCGAGGTGCCGGCTGACGTCGCCGAGCAGGAAGGTCGAGCGGGCGAGCCCGGCGATGTTCTTGACGATCAGCGACTTGAGGAAGGCCTCCGAGTTCGACTCGACCGCCGTGACGCTGTTGGCGCCGAGAGCCTCCAACTGGCAGGTATGGGCGCCTTCGAGCGGCCCGAGTTCGAGAATGTCGTAGCCGTCGAAACGTCCACCGCGACCGAGGACTTCCGCCGCCTGACGCGGGCGCGGATCGGCGCGGAAGCCCGGCAGGCCGCCGCCGACCGGAAGGTCGGGGACGAGTTCGCTGAGGTCGCTCGCCCAGCGCCCCTCGAACAGGTCATAGGCGTTGCGGTGGCTCGGCGTGGTGGTGAGGAAGACCCGCTTCATGGAGCCCCTATAGCCGCCTCGCGGGCCACCGTCATGGCGCAGCGGCGTCGATCCTGCCGGCACCGTCGCGCTGCTGGATTGCTTCGCCTGACGGCTCGCAATGACGGTGTGAGGCTGCTTCTTCCGTCATTGCGAGGCGGAGCCGAAGCAATCCAGGGCGCCGCTTTCTCCGGTGAGGTCGCGCCCGTTCGCTTCGCCCCCCTCGCGATGACCTACGGATGGACCGACGGGCTTCAGATCACCGGCACGCCGCGCCCCTTGGCCTGATCGCCCGGCTCGACGTGGATCACCACCACCGCGCCGTCGATCTGCGACTCGATCGCTTCCTCCAGCCGGTCGCAGATCGCGTGGGACTCGGCGACGGTCATCTCGCCCGGCACGACGAGGTGGAAATCGATGAAGGTGGCGCTGCCGGCGTGGCGGGTGCGCACGTCGTGCGCCTCCAGCGCCCCCTCGCCGTGACTTGAGATCAGCGCGCGGATGCGGGCGATCATGTCGGGCGAGGCGGCCTGATCCATCAGGCCGTTGACGGAATCGCGCACCATCGTCCAGCCCGACCACAGGATGTTGAGGGCGACGAGGCCGGCCACGATCGGATCGAGCACCAGCGAGCCGGTGGCGAGTACGAGCCCGACCCCGACGAGCACGCCGACCGAGGTCACCACGTCGGCCAAGATGTGGCGGGCATCGGCCAGCAGCGCGGGGGAACGCAGTTTCCTGCCGCGCCGGAACAGCATCGTCGCCCAGCCCGCGTTGATCACCGTGGCGAGCCCGTTGATCGCGAGGCCGCTCAGCGGCGCGTCGAGCGGCCTCGGGTCGAGGATGCCGAAATAGGCCTCGCGCAGGATCAGCAGGGCGGCCACGATGACCAGCGCCCCCTCGATCACCGCGGAGAAGTACTCGGCCTTGTGGTGGCCGTAGGGGTGGTCCTCGTCGGCCGGCTGCGCGGCGACCCGCACGGCCAGGAAGGCGCAGGCCGCGGCCACCACGTTGATGATGCTCTCCAGCGCATCGGAGTAGAGCGCGAGGCTGCCGGTGAGCCAGTAGGCGGCGAACTTGAGCGCGGTCACGAACGCGCCCACGGCGGCGCTCGCGAGGGCGGCTTTCTCGGTACCAGTCATGCGGCATCGCGGCGCGGGAGGGGCCCCCGCCCTTACGGACCCCCACCCCGGAAGGCCACGGCAAAGGTTTTAGCCCGGGCTATCGCCCTCCGGTTCGGCGGCGGCCGGGGCGGTCGCGGGAAGGCGCCCGCGGGCCACTTCCCTGGCCCGCGCCCGCTCGGCCTGGGCGCGGGCGCGCTGCGCCCGGCGGGCATAGCCGCGCGCGACCCAGCCGAACATCGCGCGAGCCGCGAGGCCGTCGAAGCGGGCGGCCTCGCGCTCCCAATAGCGCACGAGCTGCGCGTCGAGCGTCTCGTGCGGCGGTCGTCGGCCGGTTTCGATCATCGCGACGGGATCCTTGAGGCCAGCGGTCGACGAGTCATACGATATCCGGTTGATGACTTCGGCCTCTCCTGCGTCATCGCGAGGCGAAGCCGTGGCGATCCAGGGCGCGCCCTTTCCGGACCTGTCGCGCCCTGGATCGCTTCGCGGCCGCTCGCGAGGACGGAGGGGGGCGAAACCCGAAGCGGTCAATCGGAAACGGTATCACGCCTTCGCGGGGGGCGCGTCGGTCTCCTCGACCAGCAGCGCGCCCGCATCGCCCCGGAAGCTGCCGGGCCCGACATCGCCGGTCGGATGGCCCGGCGTGCCGAAGGGTTCGCTCGGATAGGCCTCCTCGAATCGGCGGCGGGCGTCGTCCGCATCCTCGGCCTTGAGGGTGATCCGCGGCGTCTCGGGCAGGGGCCAGCGCGGATCGGCGGGGTCGCGCGGGCTCAGGGCGTACCATTTCATCGCGGGCGTGTTCCTCCGTCGAAACGTGGGGACAACGCGCGAGAGGGGGCCTCGGCTGCACGGCTCTGAAGGCGGCGAGGGAGGTGTCCGCCGCGTCCCGGTCGCAGGCTCCGCCCGCGAAGCCGCGATAGCCGTCGGGCCGCGCGAGGTGCAGGTGGCCGGGCTCCGCGAGGCAGGCCGAGCGGCCCGGCACCGACGATCGGCACCTTTTCCATCGCCGCCTCCCGGCGTCAGGTTGCGCAGGGCCGCCTCCAGGATCAATCCGCCATTTGCGTCGCGCGCCCATCCGTGCTGATGGCGCGGCATGCGCGTGGACCTGTTCGATTTCGAGTTGCCGGAGGCCGCGATCGCGCTGCGGCCGGCGAGCCCCCGCGACGCGAGCCGCCTGCTCGTGGTGCGCCCCGGCGAGTCACCGGCGGATCGCGGCGTGCGCGACCTGCCGGCATTGCTCGCGCCCGGCGACGCCCTCGTCTTCAACGACACCCGGGTGATCCCGGCGCGCCTCTCCGGCCTCCGCCATCGCCCCGGCGGCACCGGCCTGCGCTGCGAAGCGATGCTGCACCTGCGCGAGGCGCCCGATCGCTGGCGCGCCTTCGCCCGCCCGGCCAAGCGCCTCGCCCCCGGCGACCGCATCCGCTTCGGCGAGGGTGGGAGCCAAAGGGCCGGCGAGATCTGCGCCATGGCCGGGCTCGACGCCACGGTGGAGGAGAAGGGGGAGGCGGGCGAGATCCTGCTCCGCTTCGACCTCTCGGGGCCCGCGCTCGACGAGGCCATCGCCGGCCTCGGCGCGCTGCCGCTGCCCCCCTACATCGCGGGAAAGCGCGCCACCGACGCGCGGGACGCGAGCGACTACCAGACCGTCTACGCCCGCGAGCCCGGCGCGGTGGCCGCGCCGACCGCCGGGCTGCACTTCTCGGACGCGCTGCTCGCGGGAATCGACGCGGCGGGGATCGAGCGGGTCCACCTCACCCTGCATGTCGGCGCCGGCACCTTCCTGCCGGTGAAGGCGGAGGACACGGATGCGCACCGGATGCATGCGGAGATCGGCCTCCTCGACGCGGCGACCGCCGTGCGGCTCGCCGCGGTGCGGGCGCGGGGAAACCGGATCGTCGCGGTCGGCACCACGGCCCTGCGCCTCCTGGAGAGCGCGGCGGCGCCCGACGGCACGATCCGGCCGTTCTCGGGGGCCACCGACATCTTCATCACCCCGGGCTACCGCTTCCGCGCGGTGGATGCCCTGGTGACGAACTTCCACCTGCCGCGCTCGACCCTGTTCATGCTGGTCTCGGCCTTTTCCGGCCTCGACACCATGCGCGCGGCCTACGCCCACGCGATCGCCTCGGGCTACCGCTTCTACTCCTACGGCGATGCGAGCCTGCTGTTTCCGGAGCGCCCCGCGTGAGCCGGCGCCCGCCGCTCAGGGTCGACGTGGCCCGCACCGTCGACCGCTTCCTCGGCCTGATGCGCAGCGAGGGGGCGCCGGCGCTGCGCGGGCTCTACCTCGTCGGCTCGGTGGCGCTCGGCGACTTCCGGCCGGGCCGCAGCGACATCGACTTCGTCGCCCTGCTCGACGCGGCGCCGAGCGAGGAGGCGACGCAAACCCTCGCCCGCGTCCACGCCGCCCTGGCCCGGGCCGGCGGGCCGCATTTCGACGGCCTGTATCTCCCGATCGATGCCCTCCGGCAGCCGCCGGAGCCCGGGGCGAACCTACCCTTCAGCGTGGATGGGCAGTTGCGCATCGGCGAGCCCTGCCGCGAGGCGAACCCGGCGGTGTGGCGCTGCCTCGCCCGCTCCAGCCGCCCGATCCTCGGCGCCACGCCGGCTGCACTGAACATCGCCGACGACGACGCGCGGCTGCGCGCCTACGGCCTCGCCGACCTCGAAGAGGTCTGGCGCCCCTGGATCGCGCGATGCGAGGCGGCGCTCGCCCGCAAGGCTCCGGACGAGCGCTGCGACGCGGCGGCCCTCGAACGGGGCGTGCTGGGGATCGCCCGCATCCTCTGCACCCTCGCCACGGGCCGGATCGTCTCGAAGACCGAGGGCGGACGCCGCGCGACGGCCCTGCTGCCGCAGGCGCACCACGCGGCGGTGGAGGACGCGCTCGCGGCCCGCTTCGGCGACGTGGAGCCGGTGCCGCAGGCGACGATGCGGGCCGGCCTCGACGCGATGCGTTTCCTGATCGACGCCGCTCCGGGCTATCAGACCGGCCCGGAGCCTCCCACATCTCCGGACCGATGACCGAACCGCTCGAACCTCCCGCCGACTTCCGCTTCACGGTCTCCGCGACCGACGGTTCTGCCCGCACCGGTCACATCGCGACACCGCGTGGAAGAATCCGCACGCCGGCCTTCATGCCGGTGGGGACGGCGGCGACGGTGAAGGCGATGTATCCCGAGCAGGTGCGGGCGCTCGGCGCCGACGTGGTGCTCGGCAACACCTACCACCTGATGCTGCGCCCCGGCCCCGAGCGGATGGCCCGGCTCGGCGGCCTCCACCGCTTCATGCGCTGGGACGGGCCGATCCTCACCGATTCCGGCGGCTTCCAGGTGATGTCGCTCTCCGCGCTCAGGAAGATCGACGAGGAAGGCGTCACCTTCCGCTCGCATATCGACGGCACCGCCCACCGGATGAGCCCGGAACGCTCCATCGAGATCCAGGGCCTGCTCGGCTCCGACATCCAGATGCAGCTCGACGAGTGCGTGCGCCTGCCGGCCGACCGCGCCACGATCGAGAAGGCGATGCACCTGTCGCTGCGCTGGGCCGAGCGCTGCCGCGTCGCCTTCGGCGACCAGCCGGGCAAGGCGATGTTCGGCATCGTCCAGGGCGGCGACGTGCCGGACCTGCGCGTCGAGAGCGCACGGGCGCTGACCGATCTCGACCTGAAGGGCTACGCCATCGGCGGGCTCGCGGTCGGCGAGCCGCAGGCGGTGATGCTCGCGATGATCGAGACCGTCGAGCCGCACCTGCCGCGGGCCAGGCCGCGCTACCTCATGGGCGTCGGCACCCCCGACGACCTGATGCAGTCGGTGATGCGCGGCGTCGACATGTTCGATTGCGTGATGCCGACGCGCGCCGGCCGCCACGGGCTGGCCTATACGCGGCACGGCCGGATCAACCTGCGCAACGCCCGCCACGCCGAGGACACGCGCCCCCTCGACGCGGCCTCGGACTGCCCGGCGGCGCGGGACTATGCCCGCGCCTATCTCCACCATCTCGTCCGCTCGGACGAGATCCTGGGGATGATGCTGCTGACCTGGAACAACCTCGCCTACTACCAGTCCCTGATGGCCGGCATGCGCGCGGCGATCGGGGCCGGGCGGCTCGCCGACTTCGTGGCCGAGACCAAGGAGGGCTGGGCGCGGGCGGAGACCGGCGAGCGGGCCTGACGGCCCGTCGACCTCAGCGGAGATCGGCGCGCTTCTGCGCCTTGTTGTAGCTGGTGATGGCCGCCTGACAGCCCGGCGAGAGCTTGGCCCGGTTCTGCTTGAAGCAGGCACGCACCTCGGCGCTGTCGGGGGCGAACTCGCCGCAATAGCTGAGGTAATCACCGGTGCAGTGCTGCCGCAGGGCATCGCGGTCCGCCGGCACAGCCGCCGGGCCGGCGAGCGCCGCGCTCGTGGTGATCATCAGGGCGAGGGCTGTGCGTGCGATCATGACACTTTGACCCGACTTCGATACCACGCTCCCGGTCCGCCGCGACGCCGGTCGGTCGCACGGGGACGGGAGCCCGAAGGCCCGGACTCGCCGGACCGCGGCGGTGTAGAGCCTGCCGATCGGGCGAGAGTGCGGCCGGGGCGTGGCGGGCCAAGCCATTAAACCGCCTCATAAAACGCCCGATTGCCGAACGTTTTCCCGGGTTTGCGCGTCGGAGCCGAAGCCGGCCTCGCGCCTCCTGACAACGACTGTCCCACCCTCCCCCTCATCCTGAGGGGGAGGGTGGGACATTTCCGGCCGAACGGACTCTCATACGACATCCGGTCGATGACTTCGGCTTCTCCTGCGTCCTTGCGAGGCGAAGCCGTGGCAAACCAGGGCGCGCCCTTTGCCGGACCTGTCGCGCCCTGGATCGCTTCGCGGCCGCTCGCGATGACGGAGGGGGGCGAAACCCGAAGCGATCGATCGGAAACGGCCTCACGGGGCGTGCACCAGCACCCGAAAGACGCCGCCGGGATCGTCCTGCCCGCTCGCCTGCGCCGCCTTCAGCCCGGCCACGATCCGCCCCGCGACCGGCAGGCGGTAGTGCAGAGGGTCCCAGTAATTCGCGTCCTGCGTCGTGATGGGGGAGGGGATGCGGAAATCGACCACGGTCGCCCCGCGCGCCGCGCCGATCCGCGCCACCCGCCCCTTGCACGCGGCCTCGCGCTCCCCCGCCGGGGTGCCGGGCGCGCCCTGCTGCGAGACGTGGACGGGGGTGAAGAGCACGAGCTTGCGCGTCTCGGGCGGAGCCTGCGCCAGCAGCCCGTCGAGCCAGCCGAGCGCCGGCATCGGCGCGTCGGGCGGCGTCGGGCGGTAGCCCGGGTCGGCCTCGGCCGCGACCTGCAGCGCGTGGGCATCGCGGATATGCGCGGCGGCGCGCGCCGCATCGTATCGCGCCTCGGGCGGGGTGAACACGGCGTAGCCGTTCGCCGCAAGCCGCGCCGGCGTCAGGCCGAGCCGGGCCATGAGTCCCTCGAAGGCGGTGCCGAGACTACGCCAGTTCACCTGCCGCAGCACCCCCCACGGCATGCCCGGCGCGTAGAGCCACGCGGGGAAGGCGCGGAAGGTGAGGCGGCGCTCGTCCGCATCGGGCTCGCACCACGTCGGATCGAGGCCGAACAGCAGCACCTTCGGCCGGTTGTGGCGCAGATACAGCCGCGCCAGTTCGCTCTGCTCGTAGGGCGTGGCCGCATTCATCGACAGGTTGGCGAAGCGTCCGCCGAAGGCGCGGGCGAGATCGGCCGGGTCGAGCAGGCGCGCGGTCGAGGTGCCGAAGGCCGCTGCGTCGTAGGCCCCGCTGCGGGCGACCTGCGGGTACATGAAGCGCTGGTTGCCATCCATCAGCGGCGCCTGCCCCCGGCCCGGCCCGGCCCGCAGGCCGTAGGGGTCGAGGGCGGCGACGAAACCGATGCCGGCCACCCCCGCGAGGATCGCCACGCCCAGGAACAGCAGGGCGAAGCGCCGCCATTCCGGCGGCGAGCCCGCCGGGTTCGCTCTGATCATCGGACTTCGTGTCGACTCCGCGGTTCACGGCCTGCCGCGCCGTGTTGACCCTCCCGGCCCGAGCCCCTATTGCGGGCCCCACGCTCCGAGCGCAACCGGCCCGCCCCGCGGTGCTATGCGCGAACCGGATGCGAGCGCGTAGCTCAGTTGGTAGAGCAACGGACTTTTAATCTGTAGGTCCTGGGTTCGAGTCCCAGCGCGCTCACCACAAATTTCGCTCAGCTAGTCAGCAGCTCGGCGGGCTTTATCTGTGATGGGGTGGACGCCCCTCGACGGCATCGGTGTGCCAGGATGGTGGTGTTTGACAGCCACCACGAGAGGAGCGTCCACGATGGAAGTTAGCACGATCGGTCTGGATTTGGCCAAGAACGTCTATCAGGTGCATGGGGCGGATGCGTCCGGCGCCGTTGTGTTCCGTCGGCAGCTGCGGCGCGACAAGGTGCTTTCGTTCTTTGCCGGGTTGCCGCCCTGCACGGTTGCGATGGAAGCCTGCGGCGGTGCCCATCATTGGGCACGCGAGATCGCCCGGGTCGGTCATACGGTTCGCCTGATCCCGGCCGCTTATGTGAAGCCGTTCGTGAAGCGCCAGAAGAACGACGCGGCCGACGCCGAGGCGATCTGCGAGGCGGCGCAGCGGCCGACGATGCGGTTCGTGGCCGTGAAGGGCGCGGAGCAGCAGGCGAGCGCCGTGGTGTTCCGCGCGCGCGATCTTCTGGTTCGCCAGCGGACCCAGACGATCAACGCGCTGCGCGGCCACCTGGCCGAGTATGGGTATGTCGTCGCCCAGGGCCCCTCGCACGTCGCAAAGCTGATCGATCGCATCGAGGATCCCGCAAGCGACCTGCCCGAGGCCGCTCGAATGACCCTTGCCATCCTGGTCGACACCTTGCGCCTGCTCGAGGACAGGATCGCGCAGCTGGACGCGGAGATCGCGCGTCGAGCTCGCGAGGACGCGGATGTGCGCCGGCTGCGGACGATCCCCGGCGTCGGACCGATCACGGCGACGGCTCTGGTCGCTCTGGCGCCGAATGCCGGGGCGTTCGCGAAGGGGCGGGACTTCGCCGCTTGGCTCGGCCTGACACCGCTTCAGCGATCGACTGGAGGAAAGCAGAGGCTCGGCGCGACATCGAAGATGGGCGAGCGAACCTTGCGCCGCCTCCTGATCATCGGCGCCAGCGCCGTTGTGCGCCATGCCGCGCGACGCGGGGCTCCGGAAGGTTCGTGGCTCGGGGGCATGCTGGCCCGCAAGCCGCGCATGCTCGTGACCGTGGCTCTCGCCAACAAGATGGCCCGCATCGTCTGGGCCCTCATGGCGAGAGGCGGTCACTACAAGGCTCCGGTCGTGGCGGCGTAGCCGTCCGCGGCAGGAGGTCGTCGAGAACGTAGGACGGTCGAAGGAAGGTATGGCGCAACGGTCGACGAGACGGGATCGGACAGCCAGTTATTGGGCGAGCGCCTCGAGCGCGCATCTGTGTTTTGGCTCCGGTCCGCGAACTCCCATACGGGCCCGCGACGTTTGAACGGTCGCATCAGAGGCCGGACAGATGTCAGCACCCGACTACGCGCCGCAATGCCATCCCAAAATCCCTCTTGCGTTTGCCGGGGCGTCCACAGATGCCAAAACATGTTCCAACGGGCTTGCAACATATGTTATGATTTTACAACGGATTGCGAAGTGACATAAGCTGATCCGTGCAATACGGATGCAATGTCGCCACATGGCTCGCACGGTCAATAAATATAAACTTCCCAGAACTATACGGGAAGCCGTTAAAAGATCGGTACGACAAAGGGATGGGTTCGGCTGTGTCATCTGCGGGAAAGCAGTTTATGACTATGAACATTTCGATCCAGATTTTGCCGATACTCAGTCGCACGAGGTAGATAGGATAATATTACTCTGCATTGAGCACCATGGCCTCAAAAGTCGTGGCTTAATATCGAAAGAAACCATTACATCCCATCTGAAAAACCCGTACTGTAAAAGAACTGGTTTTTCATTCGGTGCATTTGATATTGGGACGATGCATCCCGAAATAGTCATGGGTGAGATGACGTGCACTGATGTTCGCTGTCTTATATCTATTGATGGAGATGAGATTTTTTCCATTGCTCCCCCACTCGGCAAGGGCCTGCCCTTTCGGATCAATGCTGAATTAAGAGGCGCAAGGGGCGAAATCGTACTGAAAATTATCAACAATGAATGGCGAAGCGAGACCAGCAACTGGGATGTTAATATTGAGGGACCAGTTATAACGATAAGAAATGCTCCTAGAAAAATTGATCTCGTCCTAAGAAGCGAACCTCCAAAAAGGATCGTGATAGAACGAATGGAAATGGTTCATAAATTTTATAGAATTTACTGCAAAGAGGGGGGATATTTAGAAATTGTTTCGCCGCATGGGAACATTTTTTCAGCGTATAAAACTTCATTTAGAGGGTTCGATACAGCCGTCGCTCTAAATGAAAACGGCATGGCAATCGGGCTTATGCCACCATTGATTTCAGCTTGGCCAAACGCTCAACAGCCTATTGTACCTGTGAAACCCAGCAGAAATTCAAGATGCGAGTGTGGCAGCGGCCTGCGCTTCAAACACTGCCATGGAAAAATCAACCTGTGACGGAATCTGTCATCGGCTGCGCTGCATGTCAAACTGTAACCAAAGGCGGCAAGATTCCATCCTAGGGTCTGCCGTTTCCTGAACAGATTGGGTTTTCTGGCGTTTTCTGGTTTTCGCGCGAGGACGAGGAGACGTGATGCTGTCGGACGCACAGTGGAGTGAGTTGGAGCCGTTGATCGAGGAGTGCTGGCCGAAGGCCAAGACGCCGGCCCAGGAGCTTCGACGCACGATCTCGGCGATCCTCTGGCGGCATCAGAACGGGGCCAAGTGGCGCGCCATCCCCGAGGAACTGGGTCCCTGGTGGCAGACCGCCCAGATCTTTATCCGCTGAGCGCGCGCCGGAGTGTGGGAGCGACTCGACCGCGTACAGGAGCGCGGCGTCGCGTTGGGCATGGTCTTCCTCGACGGCAGCAACGTGCGGGCTCACCAGAAGGCGGCGGGCGCCGCAAAAGGGGGGATCTGCGACCAAGCGAGACGCTCGTGAAGCGCTTGGCCGCTCACGTGGCGGCTATGGCACCAAGGCCTGCGTGATTGCCGACGGGCGCGGCCGTGCCGTCGCCTTCCGCATCGTGCCAGGCCAAGCTCACGAACTGCCCCACGCCGTCCCCTTGCTCGATCAACTCCCAGGCGTGCCGCTGTGGGTAGTCGGCAACCGCGGCTATTCCAGCCATAGCTTCCGCGACCACATCTGGGCCGCCGGTGCACGGCCAGCGATCCCGACCAAGCGCAACGAGGCGACGGTGGCTTGCTCAAGCTGGGTCCACGACAACCGCAACATCGTTGAGCGGCTGTGGGCGCGCCTCAAAGAATGGCGCGCCGTCGCGACTCGCTACGAGAAGACCGCTGTCAGCTTCGCCGGTGTTCTCTGCCTCGCTGCCTCAATCGACTGGATCAAGTGACAACAGAGCCTGAAACCCGCAGAGAGCGCATGGTGCACCGGATCTCAGCCTGACGCTCGACGCGGCCCTGCGCATCGCGACCGGCGTGGCGCGGGCGGCGGCGCATCTGCACGGGCGCGGCCTGCTCCACGGCGACCTCTACGCTCACAACACGCTGTGGGATGGAGCCGCGGGCGCGGCGGTGCTCGGCGATTTCGGCGCCGCCGGCCGGCTGCCGCCGGGCGCGGCCGGCGCGGGATGGGGCCGGATCGAGACGCGGGCCTGGGGCATCCTGCTCGGGGAGCTGCTCGACCGCGCGACGGCCGTGCCCGCCGCGCTGCGCGATCTGGAACGGGCCTGCCGGCAACCGGATGTGCGGGCGATGGCGGAGGTGGCGGAGGCCCTGTCCCCGTCGCCATCCGCGCCGTTATCCCCCAAGATGTCGCCGGTTCGTCACGCGCTTGCGTGATCCATGGCCGTCCGGCCGCGTTGTGCCTGTCCCGGACGATGCGGTCGGAGGCCGGCTCGGGCTCCACCGCAGCCCTCACGAGGAGTAGGACCGAAGGAATGAGCGACCCGCGCGAGATCGAGCTGAAGCTGGAATGCGAGCCGTCCGACCTCGCCGCCCTGCAGGATCACCCGCTCCTGCGGGCGGCCGCCGTGCAGGGCGAGGCGCAGCTCGCCTCGGTCTATTTCGACACGCCGGACCGGCAGTTGCTCGAAGCGCGGCTCGGTCTGCGGGTGCGCGAGAGCGGCGGACGTTTCGTCCAGACCCTGAAGGCCGACGGCGACGGCCTGTTCGACCGGCCGGAATGGGAGAGGCCGGTCGAGGGGCCGGAGCCCGACCGGGCGGTGCTCGCCGACACGCCCTTCGCCCGCCGCATCGATGCGGACGCGGCGCTGGAGCCGCTGTTCACCACCCGTATCACCCGCAGGACCTATCTGATCGAGCAGGGCAGTTCGCGCATCGAGGTCGCCCTCGATACCGGCCGGATCGAGGCGCCTGCCGACGGCGACCGAAGCCTGCCGATCTGCGAGGTCGAGCTCGAACTGAAGCAGGGCACGGCGAGCGATCTGTTCGCGCTGGCCCATGCCGTCGCCGCCCTCGTGCCGGTGCGGCTCGGGGTGCGCAGCAAGGCCGAGCGCGGCTACGCGCTGGCGGCGGGCGAAACCGACCGGGTGCGCAAGGCGGAAGCGGTGCCCCTGCGCGAGGACATGAGCGCGGCGGACTCCTTCCGCGCCGTCGCCCATGCCTGCCTGCGCCACATGCGGCTGAACGAGGACATCCTGCTCCGGGGCCGCGACGCCGATGCCCTGCACCAGATGCGCGTCGCGATCCGCCGCCTGCGCTCGGCCTTCTCCCTGTTCGGCGACCTCGTGGACGATCCGCTCGGCGCGCGGATCCGGCAGGAGTTGAAGGAGGTGACCGAGCCGCTGGGCCGCGCACGCAACCTCGACGTCTTCCTCGCCACCGTCCTGCCGGCCGAGCGCGCGCGCCACCCCGACGAGACCGGCCTGCTCGGCCTGGAACGGCAGCTCGAAGAGGAGCGGCTGAGCGCCTATCGCGACGTCTCGGCGCTGATCGGCTCGGATGCGTGGCGGATGCTGCTGCTCGACCTCGTCGGCTGGATCAACGCCGGCCCCTGGCTGCGGGACGATGGTCCCGGCCGGGCGTCGCTGCGGGACGAGCCGGCCCGCGTCTTCGCCGCCCGCGAACTCGACCGGCGGCGGCGGCAGGTGAAGAAGCGCGGCCGCCACCTCGACGACCTCGACCCGGAGGAGCGCCACCGGGTCCGCATCGCCGCCAAGAAGCTACGCTACGGCGCCGAGTTCTTCGCCGCGCTCTATCCCGGCAAGAAGGCGGGCAAGCGCCACAGCGCCTTCGGCAAGGCCCTCTCCAACCTCCAGGACGAGCTCGGCGCGCTCAACGACATCGCCACCGGCCACGAGATCGTACGCGATCTGGCCGATGCCCCCGCCGGCGCCGCAACCCTGTTCGCCGCCGGCATGACCGCGGCCGACATCGAGGCGCGCAGCCGCAAGCTTCTGGAGGCGGCGGCCGGGGCGCACGAGGATCTGGTCGACACCAAGCCGTTCTGGCGCTGAGCCCGCCGCGATCGTCCCGCGATGGGCAGGCCGTGCCTGCGCGGAACGCGTTACGACGCGGCCGGGCCCTGCCGTAAGGCGGCGGCCGAAGGGCGTGGGAACGATCCCACCGCCATGTCTACCGCCCATGTCTTTTGCCGTGCGAGATCGAGCGGAAGTTCCTGGTGGGCGATGAGGGCTGGAGAGCGGGCGTCGTCAGTCGGCGCCGGCTCACCGACGGTCTGATCGGGCGGTTCGAAACCGGCAACAAGGTGCGCGTCCGGCTCGACGAGGACGGTGCATGACTCTGGTATCCGATCGGGCCGTTCGTTCCTGACGTCATGGCCGGACGCGTCGCCTGCCAGCACGGTCGCGAGCGCGGCCGCGCCCAGACGTGATCCGATCATCCTTGGTCTCCGTCGCAGGGCGTGGAAGGGCCGGAGCCGGCGCACCCCGACGCCTCGCATGCCTGACGAGACGACTTCCCCCACCGTGACATGCGGCGCGAAATCTTATCCCGATGGGCAGGCGGCTTCGTCACGGGCCCACTCCGCTGTTATGAGGGAATGAGACGGACTTCAGAGTCAGAGAAGGAGTGGGGGTGTTGGAGCAGGCGGCGCGTCCGGGCCATGGCCGCTCCTTCCGCCTGCCGCGACTCGCCGGCCTCCGCATACGACAGCTCCGCCTCGGCAGCGGACTCGTGCTGTTCGCCTACGTGCTCACGCATCTCCTCTGCCACGCGCTCGGCAACGTCTCGCTCGACGCGATGGAGGCGGGGCTGGCCGTCAAGGCCGCGCTGTGGCGCACGCCGTCCGCGCTGGTGCTGCTCTACGGGGCGCTGATCCTCCACCTCGCCCTCGGACTGCACGCCTTCTACGAGCGGCGCTTCTTCCGGCTGCGCCCGGCGGAGGCGGCGCAGTTCCTGCTCGGCCTCGCGGTGCCCGCGCTGCTCCTGAATCACGTGGTCGGCACCCGCCTCGCCTGGAGCCTGGAAGGGCTCGACCGCGGCTATCCGCAGGTTCTCTACGCCACCTGGGTGGCGGCGCCGGGCCACGGCGGAATGCAGGCGGCGGGCCTCGTCGCGGCGTGGCTGCACGGCTGCCTCGGGCTGTACTTCTGGCTCCGGCTCAAGCGCGGCTTTCGGCGGTCCGCGCCCTGGCTGCTGGTGGGCGCCGTGCTGGTGCCGGTCCTGGCGCTGCTCGGCATCGTCCAGGGCGGCCGCAGCGTCGCACGCCTCGCCGCCGACCCGGCGTGGCATGCTGCGGAACTTGGCGCCGGCCATCTCGGCCTGCCGGCGCAGAACGAGCGGCTCACGGGGCTGCGCCGGGATCTGATGGCGGCCTACGCCGCGGCGCTCGGCCTCGTGGTGCTGGCACGCGGCCTGCGCACCTTCGCCGAGACCCGCGGCGGCTTCGTCCGCATCACCTATCCCGACGGGCGGATCGTCCGGGTCCCGCGCGGCGCCAGCGTGCTGGAGGCGAGCCGCCGGGGCCGCATCCCGCATGCCAGCGTCTGCGGCGGGCGCGGGCGCTGCTCGACCTGCCGCATCCGTGTGGTCGATATCGAGCGGGGCCGCCACCTGCCGGAGCCGGAGCGGGCGGAGCGCCTCGTGCTCGACCGCATCGGCGCCAGCCCCGGCATCCGGCTCGCCTGCCAGCTTCGGCCCGACCGCGACCTGACTGTCGCACCGCTGTTCACGCCGCAGGCCCGGGCCGCCTCCGTGCGCGACGGGGAGCGTGCCGCGACCGGCGAGGAGCGCTTCGTCGTGGTGCTGTTCGCCGACCTGCGCGGATCGACCCGGCTGGCGGAGGAACGGCTGCCCTACGACACCGTCTTCGTGATCGGCCGCTTCCTCGGCGCGGTCGGCCGGGCTGTCCGCGAGGCGGGCGGCTCGGTCAACCAGCATCTCGGCGACGGGCTGATGGCGATCTTCGGCCTCGACAGCGACCCGAAACACGCGGCTCGCGCGGCGCTGGCGGCGGTGGACCGCATCGCCGGGGAGGTGGATCAGCTCAACCGGATGCTCGCGGCCGATCTCGGCGAACGCCTGCGCTACGGCATCGGCCTGCACGCGGGCACCGCCATCGTCGGCGAGATGGGCGACGAGGCGGAGGCCCGCTTCACCGTGCTCGGCGACACGGTGAACGTCGCCGCCCGGCTGGAGAGCCTCACCGGTCCGATGCGGCAGGTCGCGATCGTGTCGGAGGCGGTCTACGAAGCCGCCGGGTTCCCGGCGGGCGACCTTCAGGAACTGACGCTGACGGGGCGGGCACAGCCGCTGCGGGCGCGGCTGATCGGTGCGCGGGCACCGGCGGCGCAACCCCGGCCCGAGCGGCCGGGGTCCTTCACGGAACCGTCGGCACCGAACCGTTGAACCGTGCCGTCAGGCCGGCACCTGCTCGATCGAGGTCGGCTCCGCCTCCGGCACGCGATTGTGCTCGTGGCGGAAGCGGGAGAGCGCCTGATAGGTCTTCAGCCGTGCCCGCATCAGCGAGCCGAGCGGGCGGTGCGCCGCGAGGCTGTGGGCCGGGCGGAAGGAGAGCACGTCGTCGGCGTATTGCCGCCGGGCCTCGCTGAAGGCGTCCTGGGCCGGCAGCACGAGGCGGGCGACGGTGCGGTAGGGGCTCTGCGCCTCGTCCCAGCGCTTCGAGGCGTCCTCGACCGGCATGTCGTCGAGGTTCAGGCAGAGCTGCACCCGGATCTCGAACACCGCCTCGCGGCCTTCGAGATAGCTCAGCACCGCCCGACGGAACACGTTCCCGTCCGCGTCGCCGGTGTCGAGCCGCTCGTCGGCGAGCGCCTCCTGGGCGGCGGAAGCCGGGAAGGCGGCGAGCTTGGCGATGTGGTCGCCGTAGCGCAACGCGGCCTGCGAGTAATAGGGCTCGGCCAGCGGATGGTGCGGCACGTGACCGAAGAAGTCGAGCAGGGGCGAACTCTCGCCCTTCACCGATTTCACCACGCCGTCGAGCGCCCGCGCGCTCTGCGAGACCGCGGCCTTCACGCCCTCCGGCGCGGAGGTGCCCGCCTCCAACGGCTTCATGCTGCCCAAGAAACTCTTGGCATCGGGGTCGGGAAAGACCGGGCCGGTGGCGAACACGAAGTCCTGGGTCGGCGCATCGTGGCCGGGCAGCTTGTCGCCCTCGACGCCGAGCACCTTGATCGCCATGCCGCGGTGGGTCGAGACCCGGTCCTTCAGCAGTTCGCCGGGCCCTTGCGCGAAGCGCACGACGACGGGATGCGTGCCGGGCTCGGCGAACAGGCCCTGCGCCAGTTCGGGCGGCAGGTTCGGCAGAATCTCCAACTCGCCCACGGCGACACCGCTGACCTTGGCGTGGGAGGCGCGCACCGCGTGCCGGTCGCGCTCGGCGGTGATCTCGCTCTCGCGCGTCATCGAGGCGATGATCTTGTCGATCGTCTCGTTCTCGTCGGGTGCGGGGGTCTCGATGCCGTCATGGTAGCGGATCGGGGCAGCGGTCATGGAAAGTCTCGCATCTCGACAGGTCTGAGAGAGCGAACCTTCGAGTCAGTCGAAAGTTCGGGCGCGGAGCACGGCCCGGTTTCAGGCCTGAGCGCACCCCGCGCAGCGGTCAGGACAGCGCCAATACCCTCTCGGCAGAGAGCGAATGTCGCCGTTTTTTCACCTGACGTTTCCTGGAACGGTTCAGGTTCGCTCACCGTTACTCGCGCAGTTTTGACCTCATCGGAGGAGATCATGCGCAAGTCCCTTCTCGCCGCTGCCGTCGTCCTGACGCTCGCGGGCGTCTCGGGTGCCGCCGCCCAGACCACCGTGATCGAGCGCGACGCGCCGGACCGGGTCGCGGTGGACCGGGCGCCGAGCAGTTCCTCGACCACCGTCGAGCGGCGCGAGCATTCGGACGGCTGCTCCAGCCAGACCGTGACGAAGGAGAACGACATGGGCGACCGCGAGACGGTCACGAAGGAAAGCTGCGACTGATCGCTTCGGGACTTCGCATCCGAAAGAGAAGGACCCGCCGCGGTCGCCCGCGGCGGGTCCTTCTCTTGCGCGCGCCGTTCTTCGCTCAGGCGTGGGCAAGCACGGCCAGCAGCAACAGCGCGATGATGTTGGTGATCTTGATCGCCGGGTTCACGGCAGGCCCGGCCGTGTCCTTGTAGGGGTCGCCGACGGTGTCGCCGGTCACCGCCGCCTTGTGGGCGTCGGAGCCCTTGCCGCCGTGGTGGCCGTCCTCGATGTACTTCTTGGCGTTGTCCCAGGCGCCGCCGCCGGACGTCATCGAGATCGCGACGTAGAGGCCGGTCAGGATCACGCCGAGCAGCGAGGCGCCCACCGTGGCGAAGGCTTGGCTCTTGCCGGCGATCGCCTGGATCACGAAGAACAGCACGATCGGCGTGAGCACCGGCAGCAGCGAGGGGACGATCATCTCCTTGATCGCGGCCCGGGTCAGCATGTCGACGGCGCGGCCGTAGTCCGGCCGGTCGGTGCCCTGCATGATGCCGGGCTTGGCCCGGAACTGGCGGCGCACCTCCTCGACCACCGCGCCGGCGGCGCGCCCCACCGCCGTCATGGCGATGCCCGCGAACAGGAACGGGATCAGGCCGCCGAGCAGCAGGCCGACCACGACGTAGGGGTTGGAGAGCGAGAAATCGACGCTGACGCCCTGGAAGAAGCGGTACTGCGTCGGGCTGGCATGGGCGATGAAGTAGTTCAGGTCCGAGGTGTAGGCGGCAAACAGCACCAGCGCGCCCAAGCCCGCCGAGCCGATGGCGTAGCCCTTGGTGACGGCCTTGGTGGTGTTGCCGACCGCATCGAGCGCATCGGTCGCCTTGCGCACGTCGGAGGGCAGGCCCGACATCTCGGCGATGCCGCCGGCGTTGTCGGTGACCGGGCCGAAGGCGTCGAGGGCCACGATGAAGCCCGCGAGCGCCAGCATGGCGGTGACCGCGATGGCGATGCCGAACAGGCCGGCCAGCGCGTAGGTGGCGATGATGCCCGCCACGATGACGATGGCCGGGAGCGCCGTCGATTCGAGCGAGATCGCCAGCCCCTGGATCACGTTGGTGCCGTGGCCGGTGACGGAAGCGGTGGCGATCGATTTCACCGGCCGGAAGTTCGTGCCGGTATAGTACTCGGTGATGACGACGATCAGCGCGGTGATGACGAGGCCGAGCACCGCGCACCCGAACAGGGCGCCCGAAGAGAAGGTGAGGCCGGTATTCGTCGTGAAGGGGGTCGAGAAGCCGCCGAACAGGGCGACGTTCACGAGTCCGATCGCCACGATCGAGAGCACGCCCGCCGCGATCAGCCCCTTGTAGAGCGCGCCCATGATCGATTGGTTGGCGCCGAGCTTGACCGCGTAGGTGCCGGCGATCGAGGTGACGATGCAGGCCGCACCGATGGCGAGCGGGTAGAGCATCATCGCTTCGAGCACGGGGGCGTTGCCCGCGAAGAAGATCGCGGCGAGCACCATGGTGGCGACCACCGTCACCGCGTAGGTCTCGAACAGGTCCGCGGCCATGCCGGCGCAGTCGCCGACATTGTCGCCGACGTTGTCGGCGATGGTGGCGGGGTTGCGCGGATCGTCCTCGGGAATGCCGGCCTCGACCTTGCCGACGAGATCGCCGCCGACATCGGCCCCCTTGGTGAAGATGCCGCCGCCGAGGCGCGCGAAGATCGAGATCAGCGAGGCACCGAAGCCGAGGGCCACGAGCGCGTCGATCACCTCGCGGCTGCCCGGGGCCAGCCCGGCGCCACGGGTGAGGAACAGATAGTAGAGGGCGACGCCGAGCAGCGCGAGGCCCGCCACCAGCATGCCGGTGACCGCACCGGACTTGAAGGCGACCTCCAGCCCGCCGCCGAGCGAGGTCGTGGCGGCCTGCGCCGTGCGCACGTTGGCGCGCACCGAGACGTTCATGCCGATGAACCCGGCCGCGCCCGAGAGCACCGCGCCGATCAGGAAGCCGATGGCGACCTTGATGCCGAGGAACCATGCCAGAAGGACGAACAGCACGAGGCCGACGATGCCGATGGTGGCGTATTGGCGCCGGAGATAGGCCTGCGCCCCTTCCGCGATGGCGCCTGCGATCTCCTGCATGCGCTGGGTGCCCGCGTCGCGTCGCATCACGTCACGGATGGTCACGACACCGTAGGCAACGGCACAGAGCCCGCCCACGATGATCAGCAAAAGTGCGGTCATGCGTGCGTCCTTGAATTTTGAACGTGATGGGCCGAGCTCGGCCGGGATGGCCATCGGACGTTTATCGTGACGGTCGCTCGGTTTTCAGGTGCCCTCCCCGGAGAGGCGGAACTTAATTGCCAAACTTCGGCGTCCAGCGCAAACGGCTCTGTCCGTTGAGAACCTTTCGAAACGGCCCGGATGCAGGATACTGACAAGAACTCGATTGCTGCAATGCAATAGATGCGGTGCAAGAGACGCGACGAAACGGATCGATGTTCCGGCCTGTCAGGGTTCGCCGCGGCCCGCAGGGCGATCGGGCTCGAAGGCAGGGAGCGGATCGGCCGCGTCCGTGCCGGATATCCGCCGATGCAGGTGCCGGTTGTCGGCTTCGAGTCGCTGCCGGGCCTCCTCGCTGCCGCGCAGTTCCGCCAAGAGGCGGTCGTTGAGCACGATCGTCCGCTGACGGTCGCTGACGGCCGCCGACAGGCCGACCTCGGCGGCTTCCCGCGCGGCGACGAGGTGCTCGCGCTCCCGTGCGAATCGCCCACGCTCCTGCAGGAACCGGCGGAGGGCGCGGGCGGCAGTCCGGTTGCTGCCTTCCAGTACGGCGAGTCGGTGCTCGGCCACCGCGAGCTTCCGCTGCACCTCGACCAGCGCCGCCCGCGCGGCGTCGTGCACGGCAGCCGGCACGACGGCATCCGTCCCGGCGTCGGATCGGGTTTTCGCGACGAGCAGGGCGCGGGCGTGCCGGATCAGATCACGCAGTGGCATCGGACCGTCCCGTCGTCCGGTGCCGTGCGCTCGACGCCTCGGGCGCATCCGCCCGGCGGCCCTGCGACGGCGCCGGTTCGTCCAGCCGGTTCTCGAGGCGGCGAAGCTGCTTCTCACAGCCGCGATAGGCCGCCGACGCGCGCAGCCACGACAGCAGCGCAGCCGCCTCCGTCCCGGCGCGGGCAACCTCCACGTGGGACAGCGGCTGTTCCAGTCCGAGCAGTTCGTGACGCGACGCCACCTCGATCCAGCTCGCGGAAAGGGGTGCGTCGTCGTCCATGAACAGGAGGCCGGACAGGAACAGGGCCCGATGCACCGCGACCGTGGAAACCTCCACGTGACAGTCTCCGACGATCTCGGGATAGACGCGCCCGCCGAAACCGCCCGTCGCCACCGTCTCGTCGCCGATGCGATAGGAGCTGTGAGAGAAGAGACAGCCCGTGGCCGACATAGGCGCGACCTGGGTGGCGATCTTGTCCGGTGCGAACCGGTCCGGGCTCATCAGCAACGCGACGTAGGTGCCGCGGGTCGCGGCGAGGCCGGTGCGGAGCCGGGCCGAGGGCCGTTCCTCCGCCGTCGGGCGCAGCACCCTGTCGCGACGCCCGGACTCACTTCGCCCGATCGCATCGAGGACCGCCGCAGCGCCGACCAGAACGACCTCGTCCGGAGGCCGGGTCTGGGCCTCGACGCTGGCGAGCGTTCGGCGCGCGGCCTCCGGATCGTGGCCGACATCGATGACCGCCGAAACGGACGCCGCCGCGGCGCTCGCCCGCGCCATCCGGTCGGCACGCTCGGCGACCCGCCGATTCGGACTGCGATAGCGCAGGAAGTCGCCGGTCCGGCGCAGGAAGCGCTCGCGGCTCCCATGCACCAGCGTCGCCTCCAGATCGCTCGTCCGGTCGAGCACCTCGTCCCAGAAGGCGCCGTTCTCGGCCAGGGCGTCGGGGCGATGCGAGCCCTGCTCCGGATGGAGCCGGGAGCGGACGAGGCAGTGGGGAACGTGGACGAGGCCGGCCTCGCGCGCGAGCGTCCACCACATCCGGTAGTCCTGGGTATGGGGATAGCGCGCGTCGAAACCGCCGATCCGCCTCAGCAGGTCGCGAGAGGTGAGGATCGTGCAGCCGTTGATCAGCCCGTCGTAGAAGGCGAGGCGCGGGTTGCACGCCAGACCGGCATGATCGAGCCGCTGCGTGCCCGTGATGCGACCGGCCGCGTCGATCCACGACAGATCGGAGAACAGGCAGACGTCGTCCCGGTTCAGGGTCTCCAGGAACCGCACTTGGAGGGCCGTCTTCTCCGGCTCGAACAGGTCGTCGTGCGACAGCCAGGAGAACAATCGGCCGGATGCGCATGCGAGCGCCGTGTTCAGGGCCGCCGCCACCCCGCTCTGGGGTTGGCGCAGGATGCGAATCCGGTCTCCGAACGCCTGGGCGACGGCGAAGGTTTGCCCGTCATCGTCCGAGCCGTCGTCGACGACGACGATCTCGGTCTCCGGATGCCGTTGCCGGAGGGCGCTCTCGATCGCCTCGCCGAGATAGTTCGCACCGTTGTGGACGGGAATGGCGATGGTGACGCTGCGGTCGCCCAATCCTAGCCCCCTTCCGCCGGGGTTTGCGTCCGGCGCGTCCGGTCGAAAGTGCTCGTCAGTTCACCACCGAACTCGACGGCCTCCAGCATCAGGGCCGGGACTTCGATCACGGCCGCCTGGTTGAAGCCGAAGTCGGTGAAGTTCTCGTAGCTCGGGATGTAGTATTTCCGGATCGCCGGGGCACGCCCGGTGACGAGGAAGATCGTGTGGGCGCCGCCCGGTCGGACGAGACAGGTGCCGTCGTTCAGCTCCGGGCCCATCGTGATCGACGGAATATCCTCGCTGAAGACGAGTTCGTCGGGGCCGGTGAAGAGAGCCTGATACACCGCCGGGCTCGCCACCCGGTGCCGCCGGCCCCCGAAGACGAGCCAGACGTCGGCGCTGTCCGGAGCGGCCAGGCGCAAGCCGTTCAGATCGTCACGCAGCGTATACATGGCCGACCTCGCCGTGGCCGCCCTCGAAGCCTTCGAACCACGCCGGGCGGCCGAGGGTCGTGCCTCGCTTCGTCCGGGCGGACAAACTCGCACGGTTTTCGAATTTGCATCGCCTTCTTCCGAAAGCCGGCAACCACCTTTCGGAACGACGCTCTGGTGCGAGGTTCATGACCTGCCTGGTTGAAGCCGAGGGCTCTTCCGCCCTCGCCGCGAAGGTATCGGCACCGCCCGTGACGATCCCGAGCGGCAGATAGCGGACTCGCATCGACCGCTCAAGCCGCGGATGTGCGCTCCGGCTGGCGGCAGCCGGCCTGTATGCTTACGGAGATTTCGCGCATGCCGGTCGGCGTTCCGCCGAACATGCGGGATCAGGAGGGACGCGCAACCGTGCCGCCGAAGGCGCTCATCCGCGGCAGGCCGGCGTCTCAGCGCAGGGGCGGCCCCCGATAGGCCGGGGCCAGGGCGTAGCCGTCCGAGGCACGGCGCGGCCCTTGCGGCGTCGCGATCAGCATCTCGCCGAAATAGTCGTTCCCGGTGGGGCCGAAACCGCCCCCGTTCATCACGGTCGGCACCGGCACGGCGCCGATGGCGCGCAGATCCTGGCCGTCGGTGCCGATCGGCGGGCCCCGGAAGCGGCCGCTCTCGGGATCGACCTCGTGCACCGTCGGTCCGCGCGCGGCGCCGTAGGGGCGATCCTGAAGGTTCTGGGCGGACGCCCCCTGCACGGCGGCGAGCCCGAAGCAGGCGGTGAGAAGGAGGAGGCGGGCGCGGGCCAAGGGCTTGCTCCGTCGTTGGCGGTCGTCTCGTAAGCCGCGATCAAGCTCCGGGACGTGACAAGGAAAGGTTGACGGGCGGGAAGGCCGGCGATCCCACCGTTGGCGGAACGGCCCCCGACCTTCCGGATTCAGCCCCTGGAACGCAGCACCGGGCGCGGCTCCCGCACCGTCGGCGCGCAGTCCGACTTGTAGGCGTTCAGCACGAGCGGGGTCGAGCTGCAGGAATAGGCGTCCTCGGGGGAGGGGGCGGGCACGGGGTCGCGGGCCACGATCGGGTGGGGCGCGCAGGCTCCGGCGGCGGCGCCGGCGAGCGCCAGGGCGGCGAAGAGCTTCAGGCGGCGCATGCGGTTCCTCGAAACGCGTCCATCCGCCGGGACGGCCCGGCGGCGAAACGGGAGGCGACCCTGCGGACGGAACGCTGCGCTGACAAGCTTCCCCCGCCCGATGCCCCGTGGGGCAGGGCCGATTGCCCGGCCCTGTCGCCCCGCCGCAACAACTTCTTGGGCGGGGCGCTCCGACCGTGGTCATACGACATCCGGTCGATGCGTTCGGCCTGTCCTGCGTCCTTGCGAGGCGAAGCCGTGGCGATCCAGGGCGCGCCCTTTCCGGACCCGTCGCGCCCTGGATCGCTTCGCGGCCGCTCGCGATGATGGAGGGGGGCCAAACCCGAAGCGATCAAGCGGAAACCGTATCAGACGGCCTTCTGCATCGGCATCAAATTGTGAAGCGTGCGGTCGGCGGTGTCGAAGAAACGGCGGACATTGCGCGCCGCCTGCCGGATGCGCTGCTCGTTCTCGACCAGGGCGATGCGCACGAAATCGTCGCCGTGCTCGCCGAAGCCGATGCCCGGCGCCACCGCCACGTCCGACTTCTCCAGAAGCAGCTTGGAGAATTCCAGGCTGCCGAGTTCCCGGAACTTCTCCGGGATCGGCACCCAGGCGAACATCGAGGCCTCGGGCGCCGGCAGCTTCCAGCCGGCCTTGCCGAAGGACTCGATCAGGGCGTCGCGGCGCTTCCTGTAGGTCGCGCGCATCTCCTTGATGCAGTCGTCCGGACCGTTGAGCGCGGCGGTGGCCGCGACCTGGATCGGCGTGAAGGCGCCGTAATCGAGATACGACTTCACCCGGGTCAGGGCCGCCAGCAGCCGCTCGTTGCCGACCGCGAAGCCCATGCGCCAGCCGGCCATCGAGAAGGTCTTGGACAGCGAGGTGAACTCCACGGTGCAGTCGACGGCGCCGGGCACCTGCAGCACGGAGGGCGGCGGGTTGCCGTCGTCGAAATAGACCTCGGCGTAGGCCAGGTCCGAGAGCAGGATCAGCTCGTGCTTCTTCGCGAAGGCGACGAGGTCGCGGTAGAAGTCGAGACTCGCGACGTAGGCGGTCGGGTTCGAGGGATAGCAGACCACGAGCGCCACCGGCTTCGGAATCGAGTGGACGACGGCCTTCTCCAGCGCCGGAAACATCGCCGGGGTCGGCTCGGCCGGCACCGAGCGGATCACGCCGCCCGCCATCAGGAAGCCGAAGGCGTGGATCGGGTAGCTCGGATTGGGCACCAGCACCACGTCGCCGGGCGCCGTGATCGCCTGGGCCATGTTGGCGAAGCCCTCCTTCGAGCCCAACGTCGCCACGACCTGGGTCTCGGGGTTGAGGGTGACGCCGAAGCGGCGCTGGTAGTAGCCGGCCTGGGCCCGGCGCAGGCCGGCGATGCCCTTGGAGGCGGAGTAGCGGTCGGTGCGCGGCTTGCCGACGGTCTCGACCAGCTTCTCGATGACGTGGCGCGGCGCGTCGAGATCCGGATTGCCCATGCCGAGATCGATGATGTCGGCACCCCGGGCCCGGGCTGCGGCCTTGATCCGGTTCACCTGCTCGAAGACGTAGGGAGGCAAGCGCTTGATGCGGTGGAAGTCGGTCATGGCGTCGTTCTGTCCGGTGTCGCGGAACTCATCCTCCCGCATGGAAGCGTCGGCGGCGAGGAAGCGGTCTGTCTACCATCGACGCGCCCGCGCGCCGACTCGAAATCTGTGCGTTTCGATCCGTGCGCTTCGCTCGAAGGGCGAGGCGACGGACCCTACTCGACCGGGTTGGGCGTGAGCCCCTTGGCGGCGTCCTTGGCCGCCCCTTCCGCCGCGCGCCCCTTCGCCTCGTTGCGGCTGCGCGCCCCCTCCAGCTCGGACTGAAGCGTGTTCAGGCCCGCGGCGCTGCGGGCGCGGACGGCACGCCGCGGCGCCGACTCGCCCACCGGCATGTAGTCCGCGCCGCCCTTGCGGGATTGCGCCACGAAGTCGGGGGCCTCCACCGGCTTGATGCCGGACCCTGTGCCGACCATGGCCGCCTTCAGCGGATTGACGTCGCCCGAGCAGCCGCCGACCGATGCCGCGGCGGCGAGGGCCGGCAGGACCAGGACGACGGCGCGGACGGTCCTCACGAGCATGACAACGGTCTGGAAATGGAGCCGGGGGCGGGCGACATCTGCGAGTTGGAGCGTTAATTTGTCGGAAACGAGGCTCGGTACGCCCCGGCCGGGCGGAATGCGGGTCGATCCTGGGAGGGCATTGCGCGTGGCCACGGAGCGGACGGTCCCGGCAGCGCCGGATTTCGAGATGATCGCGCGGAACGCGAACCAGCTCGCCGAAGCGTTCCGGCAATCGGCGGCGGCCTCGCTGAAACCGTTCGAGCAGGCCGCCCAGGCGACGGGGGTGCAGGACGCCAAGCTCCAGGGCGCCGACGAGATCGACGAGATGACCCGCACCCTCACCCGGGTCGCGGAGACCTGGCTGAAGGATCCGGAGAGGACGCTCCAGGCCCAGGCCAGGCTCAACCAGTCGTTCGCCTCGCTCTGGATGTCGGCGCTCGGCCGGATGCAGGGTGCGGCGGCGGCACCGGTCGCCCAGCCCGAGGCGAAGGACAAGCGCTTCGCCCACGCCGACTGGACCGCGAACCCGGTCTTCGACCTGATCAAGCAGAGCTACCTGATCCTCGGCCGCTGGGCGGAGGAACTGGTGGAGACGGCGGAGGGAATCGACGAGCACACCCGCCACAAGGCGGAATTCTACCTGCGCCAGTTGCTCTCGGCCTACTCGCCCTCGAACTTCGTGATGACCAACCCCGAACTCCTGCGCCAGACGCTGGAGGAGGGCGGTGCCAACCTGATGCGCGGCATGAAGATGCTGCAGGAGGATCTGGAGGCCGGCGGCGGCCAGCTCCGGGTGCGCCAGACCGACCTCAACGCCTTCACCTTCGGCGAGGACGTGGCGGTGACCCCCGGCGAGGTCATCTTCCGCAACGACCTGATGGAACTGATCCAGTACGCGCCCAAGACCGAGACGGTGCTGAAGCGCCCGCTGCTGATCGTGCCGCCCTGGATCAACAAGTACTACATCCTCGACCTCAACCCGCAGAAGAGCCTCATCGGCTGGATGGTCGGCCAGGGGATCACGGTGTTCGTGATCTCCTGGATCAACCCGGACGAGCGTCACCGCGACAAGGATTTCGAATCCTACATGCGCGAGGGCATCGAGACCGCCATCGACATGATCGGCGTCGCCACCGGCGAGACCGAGGTTTCGGCGGCGGGCTACTGCGTCGGCGGCACCCTGCTCGCCGTGACGCTGGCCTACCAGGCGGCCACCGGCAACCGGCGCATCAGGAGCGCGACCTTCCTCACCACCCAGGTCGATTTCACCCATGCGGGCGACCTCAAGGTCTTCGCCGACGAGGGGCAGATCAAGGCGATCGAGGAGCGGATGGCCGCGCGCGGCTATCTGGAGGGCGCGCGCATGGCCAACGCCTTCAACATGCTCAGGCCCAACGACCTGATCTGGTCCTACGTCGTCAACAACTACGTGCGCGGCAAGGCGCCGGCGGCCTTCGACCTGCTCTACTGGAACGCCGACGCCACGCGGATGCCGGCGGCCAACCACTCGTTCTACCTGCGCAACTGCTATCTCGACAACACGCTGTCCAAGGGACAGATGGTGATCGGCAACGTGCGCCTCGACCTGAAGAAGGTGAAGGTGCCGGTGTTCAACCTCGCCACCCGCGAGGACCACATCGCCCCGGCGCTCTCGGTGTTCGAGGGCTCGGGCAAGTTCGGCGGCAAGGTCGATTACGTGCTGGCGGGCTCGGGCCACATCGCGGGCGTGGTCAACCCGCCCGGCGGAAAGGCCAAGTACGGCTACCGCACCGGCGGACCCGCCAAGGGCCGGTTCGCGGACTGGATCGAGCGGGCGACCGAGCACCCGGGCTCGTGGTGGCCCTACTGGTTCCGGTGGCTGGAAGAGCAGGCGCCGGAACGCGTGCCCGCCCGCATCCCCGGCGAGGGCGCCCTGCCCTCGCTCGGACCGGCGCCGGGCACCTATGTCCGCATGAAATCCTGACGAAACACCGGGAAGACCGCCCCCCGCTGCAGCCGCGATGCGGACACGGGACCGTGATTTGCCTTATCTGAACCCCGGGGCGGTCCTCGCGCCTCGCGAGGGCTGAATCGCGTTGCAGCACACCACCGGACTCATTTCGATCATCGCGCTCGGCCTCGTCTGCGCCTTCGTCGGCGGCATGCTGGCCCAGCGGGTGCGGCTGCCGCCGCTCGTCGGCTACCTCGTCGCCGGCATCGCCATCGGGCCCTTCACCCCCGGCTTCGTCGGCGATCCGGCCCTGGCGAGCCAGCTCGCCGAACTCGGCGTGATCCTGCTGATGTTCGGCGTCGGCCTGCATTTCTCGATCGGCGACCTCCTGGCCGTGCGCGCCATCGCCCTGCCGGGTGCCGTCGTCCAGATCGCGGTCGCGACCGCCATGGGGGCGGGGCTTGCCTGGGCCTTCGGCTGGGGCGCGGGGGCGGGGCTGGTGTTCGGGCTGGCGCTGTCGGTGGCGAGCACCGTCGTGCTGCTGCGGGCGCTCGAAGGGCGCGGCCTGCTCGACACGGACAAGGGCCGCATCGCCGTCGGCTGGCTGATCGTCGAGGATCTCGCCATGGTGGTGGCCCTGGTGCTGCTGCCGGCGCTCGCCCCCTCGCTCGGCGGCGAGGCGGCCGGGGTGGTGGGCCATCACGTCGCGCCGGATCACGGCCTGTGGGTCACGTTCGGGCTGACGCTGGCCAAGGTCGGCGTGTTCGTCGCCGTGATGCTCGTCGGCGGGCGGCGGATCGTGCCCTACCTGCTGGCGCTCGCGGCGCGCACCGGCTCGCGGGAACTGTTCACCCTGGCGGTGCTGGCGAGCGCGGTCGGCATCGCCTACGCCTCCTCCGAGCTGTTCGGCGTGTCGTTCGCGCTGGGTGCCTTCTTCGCCGGCATGGTGCTCGCCGAATCCGACCTCAGCCATCAGGCGGCAGCCGATTCGCTGCCGCTGCAGGACGCCTTCGCGGTCCTGTTCTTCGTCTCCGTCGGCATGCTGTTCGATCCGGGGGTGGTCCTGAGCGCGCCGCTCTCGGTGCTCGGCGTCGTCGGCGTCATCGTGCTCGGCAAGTCGCTGGCGGCGATCGCCATCGTGCTCGCCTTCGGCCATCCGATCGGCACCGCGCTCACCATCGCCGCGAGCCTCGCCCAGATCGGCGAGTTCTCCTTCATCCTGGCGGGTCTCGGCATCGCGCTGAAGCTGCTGCCGGAGGAGGGGCGCGACCTGATCCTGGCCGGCGCGCTCCTTTCGATCACCCTCAATCCGCTGTTCTTCATCCTGGCGCACCGGGTGTCGCGCTGGCTCGGCGAGCGGCCGGAACTGCGTCGCCGCCTGGAGCGCCGCGCCGCCGCCCCGCTCACCGTGCACACCGCCGGGCCGGCGATGCGGGGCCATGCCGTCATCGTCGGCTACGGCCGGGTCGGCAGCGCCATCGGCAAGGCGCTGCACGACTGGAAGCTGCCCTTCGTGGTGGTGGAGCGCGACCGCCGTCGGGTCGAGGAGTTGCGGGCCCAGGGCGTGCCGGCGGTGTTCGGCGACGCCACCGCGCCGGGCATCCTCGACGCCGCCGACATCGCCTCGGCGCGGCTGTTCGTGGTGGCCACCCCCGACCCGCATCAGGCCCGGCGGCTGCTCGCCAAGGCGCGCGCCGTGAACCCCGAAATCGACAGCGTGGTGCGCACCCACAGCGAGGCCGAGCGCCGCCGGCTGGAGGAGGACGGCGTCGGTCTCGTCCTGATGGCCGAACGGGAACTGGCGCTCGGCATGATGACCTATGCCCTGCGCAGTCTCGGCGTACGCGAGGGCGAGGTGCGGCTGTTCGTGGATTCGAGCCGGTCCGAGAGCGACGTGCTCCCGTCGCCGCAACCGGGGCAATCGGTGCCCGAACTGCGCCAGCGCCGCGACGAGCCGGAGTGAGCTACAAGCTGTCGAGGCGCGTGATCAGCACCGCCAGCTCGCTCTGGCGGCGGATCGCGAGCTTGGCGTACACCGCCTTGAGCTGGCTGCGCACCGTGCTCTCGCCGACGGCGAACCGATCGGCCACCTCCCGCGGCGCCGATCCCCGGCCGACCAGGGCCGCGACCCGCGCCTCCGCCCGGGTCAGGCCGAGCTCTTCCAGCAGGGGCTCGATCGGACGCGTCGCCGGCGCGAGCAGGTCGCGCAGGAGCAGGACCACCCCGCCGTCCAGGCCCGCGCCGGCCGCCGGAAACGGGTCCGCACCACGCAACGGAAGCGCCTCGACGGCGAGCGGACGCCCGCCGCCCCGGCGGCGCAGGAGGATCGTTTCCTGCCGCGGCCAGGATCGCTCCGGCAGAACGTGCGCCAGGAAACGGTCGAACCGCGCGCCGTCGCCGGGCTCGGCCGCGTTCGGCTCGGCACCGGTCCGCAGGGACAGATAGCCGGTCGCCAGCCTCTCCGCCGCCGGGCTGACGAGCCGAACCCGGCCGCGGCGGTCGAGGATGACGATCCCCGCTCGCATCCGCTCCAGGGCGGAGGCGAGCCCCTGCGCCTCCCGCCGCATCTCGGTGACGAGCGTCGTCAGCCTGAAGGCGCGGACGACGTGCGGGCCGATCAGCCCCAGCCGCTCGACCTCGAACCCCTCGAACGGCCCCTTGCGCAGGTCGCGCGGGGCGCTGAACGACATCGTGTGCCGGTCCATTGGGTCGGCGCCGACATAGGCGCAGAGGTTGCCGAGGCGATGCCGGTCGACGAAGTGCTGGAAGAACGGATCGGAGCGCTTCTCCTCGGCCGCGATGTACATCTCGTCGACCGTGACCGTGCCCGGCCGCATGATGCCGCGCTCCCGGCCGAGACGGATGCGCGTGTCGTGCTGCCACCAGCCGCCGACGCCGTAATCGAGGTTCACGTCGGCGATGCGCTCGGACGCCAGCGTCTGCGCCGTGCGCTTGGGATCATGCGAGACGATCACCGCGCCGCGCGCGCCGACCGCATCGGCGATGCCGTCGAGCGCCTCGGACCATGCCGCGGGATCGAGGGCCGCAGCGTAACACGTGTCGATCAGGGCAAGGGGATCGAAACCTGACATCGGCCGGCACGGGACGAGACGCGCCGAGATTTGAAGCACGTTTCGACCTTGACGACTGTGCTAAATTAGCAACAATCAGTCTCCATGAAGGTGTTCTGCGGGCAATTCCGCCACTTCGGACCGAATCGTTGCAGATCTGCGGAAGCGATCCTGCCGGCGAACGGTGCCGGACCGCTCGGATGCCCTTTCCGGCACCGTCGCGGTTCTGGATTGCTTCGCCTGACGGCTCAAGGACGGGAAAGTCGGCCCGCGCCGTCATTCGAAGCCATCGCGACGACAGCCGGATCAAGC
Source organism: Methylorubrum populi (assembly GCA_036946625.1). NCBI lineage: Bacteria > Pseudomonadati > Pseudomonadota > Alphaproteobacteria > Hyphomicrobiales > Methylobacteriaceae > Methylorubrum > Methylorubrum populi. Next base: position 437,106 of record JAQIIU010000002.1, on the reverse strand, counting down.
CGTCGCGTCCTCGCAACGCCCCATGCGGCGTCCTTCCCGCCTTGCCCGTTCCCGGCTGCCCCCCTATGGCAGGGCGCGTTCCCCGACCCTCCGGCCGAGAGCCTTCGTGTCCCGCCTCACCACCCGCGCTCCGGCCAAGATCAACCTGACCCTCCACGTTCTCGGCCGCCGGCCCGGGGACGGCTACCACGCGCTGGAGAGCCTCGTGGCCTTCGCCGAAGTGGCCGACACGCTCGAACTGGTGCCGGGTCCCGACCTGACCCTGGCCGTCGCCGGCCCGACCGCCGGTCCGGCGGGGCCGCTCGACGACAACCTCGTCCTGCGCGCTGCCCGCCACCTCGCCGCGGGCGTCGACGGCCTGACGCTCGGCGCGTTTCGCCTGCACAAGCACCTGCCCGTCGCGGCCGGGATCGGCGGCGGCTCCTCGGATGCCGCCGCCGCCCTGCGGCTGCTCGCCGAAGGGAACGGGCTCGCCCTCGACCATCCGGCCGTGGTCGCGGCGGCGCGCGCCACCGGCGCCGACGTGCCGGTCTGCCTCGATCCGAGGGCGCGGATGATGCGCGGTGCGGGCGAGGAGATCGGCCCGGTGCTGGGCCTCGCGCCACTGTCGGCGGTGCTGGTCAATCCGGGCGTGCCGGTCGCGACGGCGCCGGTGTTCGAGGCGCTCGGCCTCGCCGTCGGACAGCGGCTCGACGGGGCCGGGCATCCGACGATCGCCGCCGGCCTCGACGCGAACGCCGTGCTCGGCGCCATCACGCCCGCCCGCAACGATCTGGAGGCGCCGGCACTCACCGTCGCCCCCGTCATCGGCGCGGCGTTGGCGCTGCTGCGGGCGCAAGGGGGATGCCGGCTCGCGCGGATGTCGGGCTCGGGCGCGACCGTGTTCGCGATCTTCTCGGACGATGGGGCGGCGGAGGCCGCTGCGGGCGCGATCCGCGCGGCGCAGCCGGGCTGGTGGGTCGAGCCGACGCGGCTCGCGTGATCGGCGCAAAGCGGGCGCCTCATACGGTATCCGGTTGATCGCTTCGGTCTTTGCCATGCTCCGTCATCGCGAGGCGAAGCCGTGGCGATCCAGGGCGCGACACTTCCGGATAGAGCGGCGGCCTGGATCGCTTCGCATTCGCTCGCGATGACGGGTGAGGAACCGAGCCGATCAACCGGAAACCGTATCAGTTGCCACCGGCTGCGCGGACCCTGGCGAATGAAACCACGGCGGGCATATGCGTGACCCTGTGCTCGCTCAGATGGCGAGTTTCTATTTAGTGCGCCCGGGCGATGCAGAAATCCACGACCTGAAGCAGCGCGGCCCTCATCGGCCCGTTCGGGAAGGCGCCGAGCGCCTCGCGGGCCATCGTGCCGTAGTGGCGGGCGCGCGCGATCGTATCCTCGAGGGCGTGGTGGCGGCGCAGGATCGCGAGCGCCTGTTCGAGGTCGCCCTCCGCCAACTCCTCGCGCTCCAGGGTGCGGCGCCAGAAGCCGCGCTCGCCGTCCGTCGCGCGGCGCAGGGCCAGCACGATCGGCAGGGTGATCTTGCCCTCGCGAAAATCGTCGCCGACGTTCTTGCCCAAAGCCGCGCTGGTGCCGCCGTAATCGAGCACGTCGTCGATGAGCTGGAAGGCGATGCCGAGGTTCATCCCGTAGGCGCGGCAGGCCGCCTGCTCGGGCTCCGGCCGCTCGGCCAGGACCGGGCCGACCTCGCAGGCCGCCGCGAACAGCTCGGCGGTCTTGCCGCGGATCACGGCGAGATACTCGTCCTCGCTGGTCTCGGTGTTCTTGGCGGCGGTGAGCTGCATCACCTCGCCCTCGGCGATCACCGTGGCGGCGGCCGAGAGGATGTCGAGGGCGCGCAGGGAGCCCACCTCGACCATCATGCGGAAGGCTTGGCCGAGCAGGAAGTCGCCGACGAGCACGCTCGCCTCGTTGCCCCACTTGATCCGGGCGGCGACCCGGCCGCGGCGCATGTCGCTCTCGTCCACCACGTCGTCGTGGAGGAGGGTCGCGGTGTGCATGAACTCGACCGCGGCGGCGAGCTTCACCGCGCCGTCGCCGCCCGCATAGCCGCACAGATCGGCGCAGGCGAGGGTCAGGATCGGGCGCAGGCGCTTGCCGCCGGACGCGATCAGATGGTTGGCGACCTCGGGGATCATCGCCACGTCGGAACCCGTGCGCGACAGGATCGTCGCGTTCACCCCCTCCATTCCGGCCGCGACGAGGCCGACGAGATCGGTGAGGCTGGCCTCCGGATCGGAGCGGCCTTCATCGAGGGTAACGACGACGCCCAAGCGCGATGCCTCCGGAAAACTCTCGACCGGCGCCCTGCCGGAACCCCTGCCCCGCGGCTGCCCCTGTCGCACGGGGCCGGTCGCACTGCAACACGCGGCCGTGCCGCACGGCTGCGCGAAGGGATGGACGGTGCTAGGGAGCGGCCGGGCCGCCCTGTCGGCCGGGAGAGGCGTGAGCCCGTGAAGGAACTGATCCGCAGCAACGACGTCGTCCTGATCGGCTTCGCCCGCTCGCTCCTGGAAGATGCGGGCGTGCCGCACTTCGTCGCCGACGAGCATATGAGCGCGCTGGAGGGCTCGATCGGCGCCTTCGGCCGGCGCCTGCTGGTCCCCGACGACGACGCCCGTCAGGCCCGCCGCATCCTCACCGATGCGGGCCTCGCCGCCGAACTGCGCGATGAGCGGTGAGCCGGATCGCTTCCTCGGCGGGCGCCTCAGCCTGCGCCAGCCGCCCCGCGGCGCCCACCGCGCCGGCACCGACGCGGTGCTGCTCGCCCGCCTGATGGCGTTCGCGCCGGGGACCACGGTCTACGATCTCGGTGCCGCCACCGGCGCGGTGGGACTCGCGGTGGCGAGGGGGGCGGACGGGTCGCGCGTCGTGCTGGTCGAGCGCGAACCGGCGCTCGCGGCGATGGCCCGGGACAACATCCGGGAGAACGGCCTCGACGGCCGCGTCTCCGTGATCGAGGCAGACCTCCTGGCGCCGGGCGCGCAACGTCGGGCGGCGGGGCTTCTTTCCGGCAGCGCCGACGCGGTGCTGACCAACCCACCCTTCTTCGAGGGCGCGGGCCACCGCCCCTCTCCCGCCCCGGAAAAGGCCTCGGCCCACGCCTTCGCGGCGGGCGGGCTCGACGGCTGGCTGCGCGTCTGCGCCGATCTGCTGCGTCCCGGCGGCCGGCTCGGCCTGATCCACCGGGCCGATGCCCTGCCGGCCTGCCTCGGCGCCCTGCGCGGACGCTTCGGCGACGCCAGCCTCCGCCCCGTCCATGCGCGGGCCGAGCGGCCGGCGATCCGCGTTCTGATCGTCGGCGTGAAGGGCAGCCGCGCGCCGCTGCGCCTGCTGCCGCCGCTGGTGCTTCAGGACGCGGCCGGTCGCTTCACGCCGGAGGCCGAGGCGCTGCACCGGGGCGATCCCTGGCCGCCGGAGTGAAAAAGGGGTGCCCGCAGGCACCCCTCGATGGCTCTCCGCCCAGCGCCTCAGTACCAGGGGCGGTAGAAGCGCGGACGGTGATAGTAGTGCGTCCGCCAGTAGTGACGGCGATGATAGGAACGCGGGCCCCAGTAGGCCCGCCGATAGTAGGGACGCGGACGCCAGTAGGCGCGCCGATAGTACGGCCGCGGGCGCCAATAGACCCGGCGGTAATAGGGACGTGGGCGCCAGTAGACGCACCGATAGTAGCGACGGCCGTACCAATGGACCTGATCGAGCAGCGGCGACTCGGCGGCGTGGCCGGCGGCGGGGGCAACGGGGATCGGGGCGGCATTCGCGGTGGCGTTCAGGCCGGCGAGACCGCCGAGCATTCCGAACGCCAGGATGAGCAGACGCAGGATACGCATCGGGCTGGCTTCCTTCCGTTCCGTCCGGCTCGTCTCCGGGCCGTGCGGACGGTCCACCGCCCCTCCATGTCCGGGCGAAGTCGCCGGACATGTCCGAGGGAAACGCAATACGGCCACGTTCAGTTCTCAGGGCCATCGCTTCAAGCGATGGCCCTGGTTCGGTTCTGCGATTGCGGCGTCGTGAGTACGGCCCGAAGCCTGGCCGCGATGGATCGGAGGGCGGCCTCCTGCTAACGGAGGATACTCCCTGCAACGACGCCGCGCTCGTTCGCTGCGCGTCCCGCGAAGACGCCCCCATGCCGCTGACCGTCCCGACCTGGATGCGCTTCCTCCTGCCTCGCCGCTTCCGGAAATCCGCCCCGCGGGTGGCGGTGGTGCGGCTGAGCGGGGCGATCGGCGCGGTCTCGCCGATCCGGCCGGGCCTCTCCATCGCGACCGTGGCGCCGAGCCTGGAGCGCGCCTTCTCGGTGCCGGACGTGGCGGCGGTGGCGCTCGTCATCAACTCGCCCGGCGGCTCGCCGGTGCAGTCGCACCTGATCTTCCGGCGCATCCGGGCTCTGGCCACGGAGAAGAAGGTGCCGGTCTTCGCCTTCGTCGAGGATGCCGCGGCCTCGGGCGGCTACATGATCGCCTGCGCCGCCGACGAGATCGTGGCCGACCCCGCCTCGCTCGTCGGCTCGATCGGGGTGGTCTCGGCCGGGTTCGGCTTCGACCGGCTGATCGAGCGCATCGGCGTCGAGCGGCGCGTCCACACGCAAGGGGAGGCGAAGGCGATGCTCGATCCCTTCCGCCCCGAGAACCCGCAGGACGTCGCCCGACTGAAGGAGATCCAGGCCGACGTGCAGGCCCTGTTCACCGCGCTCGTGCGCGAGCGCCGGCCGAAGCTGGAGGCCGGCCGAGACCTCTTCACCGGCGCGGTCTGGACCGGGCGGCAGGCGTTCGATCTCGGCCTCGTCGACGCACTGGGCGATCTGCGCGGGACGCTGCGCGCCCGCTACGGCGACGACGTGGACCTGCGCCTCGTCGCCGAGACCCGCGGCTCCTGGCTCGCTCGCCTGTTGCGCCGGGCCGGCCCGGGCCAGACCGCCGGGCTCCCCGACGCGCTGATCGCGGCGATCGAGGAGCGCGCCGCCTGGGCGCGGCTCGGCCTGTAGCCGCGTCGCCCGGTTCCGCATCCACTCGTCGAGCTTGAGCCGGAAGGCTTCGTCGCGGCTGCTGGTTCATCCCGAGCTCGTCGACCCGATCGAGGGTCGCGAAGAAGCGGTCGATGTCCGCACGGATCGCTTCGGTGGCGGCGCGCCGCTCCGGCGTATCGGCCATCGCGGCCATCCGGTCGGCCGCCTCGCCTGTCTCGGTCATGCCGGCCTGTGCGGGCGGCATGCCCTCGCTTGCCGGTGCACGGAAAACTCTGTACCGATCGGTCCGTACTTGACCGAACAGTCCAGAGAGGTCCGCGATGTCACGTCCGCCGCTGCCGCCCTTCACCGCCGAGACCGCCGCCCGGAAGGCGCGCATGGCCGAGGATGCCTGGAACAGCCGCGATCCGGAGCGGGTGACGCAGGCCTACACGCCCGACAGCGTCTGGCGGAACCGCGCCGAGTTCATCCGCGGCCGCGAGGAGATCGCCGCGTTCCTGCGACGGAAATGGGCGCGGGAGTTGGAGTACCGGCTGATCAAGGAGGTCTGGGCCCATCAGGACAACCGCATCGCCGTGCGCTTCGCCTACGAGTGGCGCGACGACAGCGGGCAGTGGTTCCGCTCATACGGCAACGAGAACTGGGAGTTCGACGAGGCCGGCCTGATGCGCCGCCGGATCGCCTCCATCAACGACCTGCCGATCGCGGAAGCGGACCGGACGTATCGCTGGCCGCTCGGCCGCCGCCCGGACGACCATCCGTCCCTGACCGACCTGGGGCTGTAGCGCGTGGCGCGCACCGTCGCCGAGCGGTCGGACGTGCTGCCGCGGCTCGCGGAGGTGTTTCGCGAGCACGGCTACGAGGGGGCGAGCCTGTCGCTGATCGCCCGGGCGACGGGGCTCGGCAAGGGCAGCCTCTACCACTTCTTTCCCGGCGGGAAGGCGGAGATGGCGCAGGCCGTGCTCGCCGAGATCGACGGCTGGTTCGAGGCCAACGTCTTCCGCGCCTTGCGCGAAGCGGACGATCCGGACCGGGCCGTGGCCGCGATGTTCACGACGGTGAGCGATTACTTCCGATCGGGCCGCCGCGTCTGCCTCGTCGGCGCCCTCAGCCTGAGCGACGCCCGCGACCGGTTCGCGGGCGCGCTCCGAGGTTATTTCATCCGCTGGGTGGACGCTCTGGCCGACGCCCTCACCCGCGCCGGTCATCCGCCGGGAATCGCCGGCACGCTCGCGGACGAAACCGTCGGCGGCATTCAGGGGGCGCTGGTGCTGGCCCGCGCCCTCGACCGGCCGGAAGTGTTCGAGCGGATCGTGTCGGGGCTGCGGGAGCGCTGCCTCCGCTCCTGATGCCCTCGTTCAGCGGGTGCAGCCGGCAGGGGCGGCGTAGCCGCTATAGACCACGCGCACCTTGCGGGCGCAGGTCTCGGCGGCCGGCATCGCCGCAACGGGCGCGACCTCGACCGGCGTCACCGCGACGGTCTTCTCGACGGTTTGGGCGCCATCCGGCGTGGCGAGCGCGTTCGAGGCACCGACGACGAGGGTCGTGGTGGCGAGCGAGGCCGCGACGAGGGCGGCGAAGACAGTCAATCCCTTGCGCATGATCTTCGAAACCGTTGTTTCCGCCCGCCGGACCGGCGAAGCGTGGCTGTTCCTTTGCCGCGTTAACTTGGGAGAAACCTTTGCCGTTCCCGCGCTGAAGGCTTGATCGGCAAAAAGATGTGCCGCCGCGCACGGGAGCAGGGGCGCCGCCGCATTCGACCGGGAACCCGGCCGGGTTCGCAATCGACGGATGACGCCCCATATACCGAGCACCCTCAGCGCAATCCCGTGCCTTGGGCGATCACGCGGAGGCCAGCATGGCGCATGCTCCGGACAAAGGGGGCGCACGCCCCGTCTCATCCTCGGACTTCAACGAGCGCGTGAAGCGTCTCCTGGCCGGCAGGCCCGAGACGCAGGTCACGCAGAAGGATCTCAAGAACCGGCGCAACTTCGCCCGGTCCGGTCCCAGGACGTAGGCGGACGGGGCCATCGCTCGAAGCCGCCTGAGCGGCTTCGCGGCGCGAAGAGCGCCGCGCGGAGCGGGCTTCTCAGGACCATGGTCCTGAGAAGCTTCGAGCGGAGCGAAAGCCCAAGGGGCCGAGATGTCCGCGGAGGCGGGCGCCGGCGACTGAGGCTGGCCAAGAAAAAACCAGGGCCATCGCTTGAAGCGATGGCCCTGGACGGGGCGGCGGGTTCGCTTGACACCCCGCCGCCCGCTCTTAAACGGTCCGGCTTCCTTTCCTCCTCGTCGGACCATCCATGTCGAGCGACGCCGACCTCTCGCCCACACGCTCGTTCCAGGGCCTGATCCTGACCCTGCAACGCTTCTGGGCGGCGCGGGGCTGCGTCATCCTCCAGCCCTACGACATGGAAGTGGGCGCCGGCACCTTCCACCCGGCCACCACCCTGCGGGCGCTCGGGCCCAAGCCCTGGAAGGCGGCCTACGTGCAGCCCTCGCGGCGGCCGAAGGACGGGCGCTACGGCGAGAACCCGAACCGGCTGCAGCACTACTACCAGTTCCAGGTCATCCTGAAGCCGAACCCGCCGAACCTCCAGGAACTCTACCTCGCCTCGTTGGAGGCGATCGGCGTCGATCTGAAGCTGCACGACATCCGCTTCGTCGAGGACGATTGGGAGAGCCCGACGCTCGGCGCCTGGGGCCTGGGCTGGGAATGCTGGTGCGACGGGATGGAGGTGAGCCAGTTCACCTACTTCCAGCAGGTCGCGGGCTTCGAGTGCGCGCCGGTGGCGGGCGAGCTGACCTACGGGCTGGAGCGCCTCGCGATGTACGTCCAGGGCGTCGAGAACGTCTACGACCTCAACTTCAACGGCGGCGAGGGTGACGACAAGGTCACCTACGGCGACGTGTTCCTCCAGGCCGAGCAGGAATATTCGCGCCACAACTTCGAGGCCGCGGACACGGCGATGCTGTTTCGCCACTTCGCCGACGCGGAGAAGGCCTGCCGCACCTACCTGGAGGCCGGCGCGCCCCAGTCGGAGGGCGCGCGCCATCGCATCGTGCAGCCGGCCTACGACCAGTGCATCAAGGCGAGCCACGTCTTCAACCTGCTCGACGCCCGCGGCGTGATCTCGGTCACCGAGCGGCAGAGCTACATCCTGCGCGTGCGCGAACTGGCCAAGGCCTGCGGCGCGGCGTGGCTGAGGACGGAAGCCGGCGGACACGCCGCGACAGCCTGAGCGACGCTCCCGATCCACGGCTCCGGCCGTCATCGAAGCGACATCTGCCCGGCGTAGCGCCCGTCCCGATTGCAAGACGGGAGACGCGCAGCATGTCCGACACCCCCCACGCGCCGAGCCTCGACGCGGTGATCGAGCGCCGCTTCTCCCGGCGCGACCTGATGCGCGGCTCGCTCGCCGCGGCTTTGGCCACCGGGGTCGGACCGCAGCTCGTCCCGTCCCCCGCCTCGGCCGCGGAGACACCGGCCTTCGACTTCCCCGAACTGTCGGCCGGCGTCGACGAGCACCTGCACGTGGCCGAGGGCTACGCGGCGCAGCCCCTGCTGCGCTGGGGTGACCCGCTGTTTCCCGACGCGCCCGCCTTCGACCCTCGCCGGCAGTCCGCGCGCGCCCAGGAGCGCCAGTTCGGCTACAACAACGACTTCGTCGGCTTCATCCCGCTCGACGATGCCGGCCGGCGCGGCCTGCTCGTGGTCAACCACGAGTACACCAACCCGGAACTGATGTTTCCGGGCCTCTCCGGCGCCGACCGCAGGAGCGTGGTCCTCTCGCTGAGCCCCGATCAGGTCGCGGTGGAGATGGCGGCCCATGGCGGCTCGGTGGTCGAGATCGTGCGGGAGGCCGAGGGCTGGCGCCCGGTGATCGGCTCGCCCTACACGCGGCGCATCACGGCGCAGACGCCCATCGACCTCACCGGCCCCGCCGCCGGCCATCCGCGCCTCGTGACGGAGGCCGATCCGAGCGGCCGGCGCGTGCTCGGCATGATCAACAACTGCTCGGGCGGCGTCACGCCCTGGGGCACGTGGCTCTCGGGCGAGGAGAACATCAACTACTATTTTTCCGGGGTTCTTCCCGAAGGGCATGGCGAGGCCGGCAACGCCAGGGCGATGGGCATGGGCAGCCAGCAATACGTCTGGAGCCGCTTCCACCCGCGCTTCGATCTCGCGCAGACGCCGAACGAGCCGAACCGCTTCGGCTGGGTGGTCGAGATCGATCCGTTCGATCCCGCCTCGACCCCGAAGAAGCGCACGGCGCTCGGCCGGTTCAAGCACGAGGGCGCGGCGGGCACGCGGACGCGCGACGGCCGCTACGCCGTCTATCTCGGCGACGACGAGCGCTTCCAGCACGTCTACCGCTTCGTGAGCCGAGACAGGGTGCAGCCCGAGCGCGGGGCGAACGCCGGCCTGCTCGATGCCGGCACGCTCAGCGTCGCCCGCTTCGAGCCCGACGGCACCGGCCTCTGGCTGCCGCTGGTCCACGGCCGCGGCGGGCTCGACGCGGGCGACGGCTTCGCTTCCCAGGCCGACGTGCTGATCGAGACCCGCCGCGCCGCCAAGCGGCTCGGCGCCACGCCGATGGACCGGCCCGAGGACATCGAGGCCAACCCGCGCACCGGCCGCGTCTACGTGATGCTGACCAACAACGTGAAGCGCGCGGCCGACCAGACCGACCCGGCCAACCCGCGCGGGCCCAACGCCTTCGGCCACGTCATCGAGATCGCCCCCGACGGCACCGACCACGGCGCCGAGACCTTCCGCTGGGAGGTGCTGGTGCGCTGCGGCGATCCGGCCAAGCCCGAGGTGCGGGCGAGCTTTTCCGCGCTCACCACCGCGAACGGCTGGTTCGGCATGCCCGACAACTGCACCGTCGACGGGCGCGGCCGCCTCTGGATCGCCACCGACGGCAACAACCGCCGCGCCACCGGCCGCGCCGACGGCATCTGGGCGGTGGAGACGGAAGGGCCGCGCCGGGGCACCGCGCGCCACTTCCTGCGGGTGCCGGTGGGCGCCGAGATGTGCGGCCCCTGCTTCACGCCGAACGACGAGACCTTCTTCGTTGCCGTCCAGCATCCCGGCGAGCCCGACGAGGAAGGGGCGCTGGGCTCCTACGAAAACCCCTCGACCCGCTGGCCGGATTTCTCGCCCGACCTGCCGCCCCGGCCGTCCGTGGTGGCGGTGACGCGGAAAGGGGGTGGACGGATCGGGTGATACCGTTTCCGATTGATCGCTTCGGGTTTCCCCCCACGCCGTCATCGCGAGCGGTCGCGAAGCAATCCAGGGCGCCACAGGTCCGGAAAGGGCGCGCCCTGGATCGCCACGGCTTCGCCTCGCAAGGACGGTGGAGAGGCCGAGGTCACCGACCGGATGGCGTATGAGAGCCTGTTTGACCGACCAACGTGTCTTCGTCAGGCAACGGCAAGGCGAGAGGAAAGCCCTGCTCCCATCCTGAACCCTCATCCTGAGGTGCCGGAGCGCAGCGGAGGCCTCGAAGGGTGTTCCAGGAATCGCGCGGGATCTGGAGCACCCTTCGAGGCCGCTCACGCGGCACCTCAGGATGAGGGGCGAGATGGGATCACCGCAGTCAAACAGGCTCTGACAGGTTGCAGCCCTCGGATTGTCATGGCCGACAATCCACGCCGCGTTGATGATCACAAACAGGGTGTTTGTGATCATCCGGACCGCACCGATTGCACTTCATGAAACGGGCCGACTTCGAGACATCCCCCAGCGGTCGCCTCGTCGCCACCGACCGGGGGCAGTGGGCCTTCGTGCCCCACGGCTTCCCGCCCGACTTCGATCTCGCGGTCCTGGCCGTGCCGATGGCGCGGGCCTCGCAACGGCTCGGCGAACTGAACGGGATCGGCCGGACGCTGCCCGATCCCTACCTGCTGATTCGTCCGCTTCAAGGTGCGGGAGGCCCTGACCTCATCCAGCGCGAGGACCGCGGGCCCATCCCCGATATCGTGGATGCGGCCCTGATCCACGACCAGTTCGAGACGATCCACCCCTTCTCCGACGGCAACGGGCACGTCGGGCACATGCTCATCACGCTCCACCTCTCCATGCGCGGCGTGATCCGCGAGCCGCTGCCTTATCTCAGCCCGGCCTTCGAGAGGCGTAAGGACGCGTACATCGACCGCAGTACGACGTGTCGCGCGACGGCGCGTGGGGGGCCTGGATCGCATTCTTCCTTGATGTCGTGTGCGAAGCCTGCGAAGCGACCATCGAGACGGCGGACGCGCTGCTCGCGCTCCAGGCGGACTACCACGCCCGCCTGCGCGAGGCGGGGCGCTCGGCCAATCTCGTCGCCCTCCTCGACCTGCTGTTCCGGCGGCAGGTCGTCACCATCCCCCAGGTCGCGGAGCATCTGGACGTGCAGTACCGCTCCGCGCAGCTCAACGTGGACGCGCTCGCGCGCGTCGGCATTCTCGAAGCGATCGTCGGCACCGCGAACCCGAAGTACTTCATCGCCCGCGGCATCCGCGACATCATCAACCAGACACCCGGCCGCAATGCCTGACCTCCTGCTCGAACTCCTCTCCGAAGAGATCCCCGCGCGCATGCAGCGGCGTGCGGCCGAGGATCTGAAGCGGCTCGTCACCGACGCGCTGGTCGAGCGCGGTTTCCTCTACGAGGGCGCCAAGGCCTTCGCCACGCCGCGGCGACTGGCGCTGCACGTGGCCGGGCTGCCGGCCCGCGGCGAGGCTTTGCGCGAGGAGCGGCGCGGGCCCCGGGTCGGCGCGCCCGAGGCCGCCGTGCAGGGTTTTTTGAGGGGCGCGGGACTCGACAGCCTCGATCAGGCCACCACCGTGACCGACCCGAAGAAGGGCGCGTTCTACCTCGCGGTGATCGAGCGGCCCGGCCGCGAGACGCTGGACGTGCTGGCCGAGATCATTCCGCACATCATCAGGAATTTTCCCTGGCCCAAATCGATGCATTGGGGCGATTACAGACCTGCCGGCAAGGCGCTGGTTCTGGGCGAAGGCATCCTCGACCGCGACACATTGGGTGGCGCGCCGGGTAAGAACACGCTGCGCTGGGTGCGCCCGCTGCAATCGATCGTGGCCACCTTCGGCCCCGAGACCGAGACGCCGGAGACGGTGCCGTTCGCGGTCGACGGGATCGCGGCCGGCACCACCACCCGCGGCCACCGCTTCCTCAGCCCGGACACGTTCGAGGTGCGCCGCTTCGACGATTACGTGCAGGCGCTGGAACGCGCCGACGTGATCCTCGACGCCGACCGGCGCAAGGACATCATCCTGCACGACGCGCGGGACCTCGCCTTCGCCCGCGGCCTCGACCTCGTGGAGGACGAAAGCCTGCTGGAAGAGGTGGCCGGGCTGGTGGAGCGGCCCGTGGTGCTGATGGGCTCGTTCGAGGAACGGTTTCTCGAAATTCCGGCGGAGGCGATCCGCGCCACCATCCGTGCCAACCAGAAGTGCTTCGTGCTGCGCAAGGGCGGCTCGGAGGAACTGGCGCCGGCCTTCCTCTTGGTCTCGAACCTCGTCGCCTCGGACGGCGGCACGGCGATCACCGCCGGCAACGAGCGCGTGGTCCGCGCCCGCCTCTCCGACGCGAAATTCTTCTGGGAGACCGACAAGGCCACGAAGTTGGAGGACCGGCTCCCGAAACTCGATACGATCGTCTTCCACGAAAGGCTCGGGACGCAGGGCGAGCGCGTCGCCCGCATCGCAGCACTCGCAAAAGAAATCGCGCCGCTGGTCGGCGCCGATCCGGCTTTGGCCGAGCGCGCGGCGCGGCTCGCCAAGGCCGACCTCGTCACCGAGATGGTCGGCGAGTTCCCCGAGCTCCAGGGCCTGATGGGCCGCAAGTATGCCGCGCTCCAGGGCGAGCCCGAGAGCGTCGCCGCGGCGATCGAGGAGCACTACAAGCCGGTCGGCCCGAGCGACCGCGTGCCGACCGACCCGGTCTCCATCGCCGTGGCGCTGGCCGACAAGCTCGACACGCTGGTGGGTTTCTGGGCGATCGACGAGAAGCCGACGGGGAGCAAGGACCCGTATGCGCTGCGGCGGGCGGCATTGGGCGTGATCCGCATTTTGTCGGAGCGGGAGCGTCCCATCCGTTTGTTGGGTCTCATAAGGTCTGCCGCCGAAAGACTGAACTATCTTGCCGATACGCTGGGGCTATACGATGAGATCCAGCATGATTCGGCGCACAAGCGCCGATCCGTGAAGCCCGAGGTTCTGGAAGCTCTTGCGCGCGAGCTCCTTTCGTTTTTCGCCGACCGCCTGAAAGGCTATCTCCGCGACCAGGGCGCCCGCCACGACCTGATCGATGCCGTCTTCGCCCTGCCCGGCCAAGTGCCCAGCCAGGACGACCTCCTGCTCGTCGTCCGCCGCGTCGAGGCGCTGGGCGAGTTCCTGGGCACGGATGACGGCAAGAACCTGCTCGCCGGCTACAAGCGCGCGGCCAACATCCTGCGCATCGAGGAGAAGAAGGACGGGCGCGCCTACGACGCCGCCCCCGATGCCGCGCTCGCGGCCGCCGGCCAGCCGGAGGAGCGGGCGCTCGCCGAAGCGCTGGCCGCCGCGCGGGCGGAAGCCTCCGCCGCCGTCGCCGCCGAGGATTTCGCCGGGGCGATGCGGGCGCTCTCGCGGCTGCGGGCGCCGGTCGATGCCTTCTTCGAGAAGGTGACCGTCAACGCCGACGATCCGGCCCTGCGGCAGAACCGGCTCCTGCTCCTCAACGCCTTGCGCGCGGCCACCCGCGAGGTGGCGGATTTCTCGCGCATCGAAGGCTGACGCGCCGGAGGCTTCGCCGCGCCGGCCGGCGATCACGGAAGGGTCGTGCGAAGCAGGCGACCGTCGCGATCCCGGATTGCTTCGGCCTCGCCTCGCAATGACGGTGTAGGTCTCCTTTTTCCGTCATTGCGAGCCGTCAGGCGAAGCAATCCGGGATCGCGACGACACCGGAGAAAGCATTCGGTCGGAACGACACCGTTCGTCAGCCGTGTTGCGGAACCGAGCAATCCAGTGCGCTGCCTGATCCAGGCGGCAATCGACACCCGGCGACCGGCCCGTCGCGCGGCGACGCCGCGCCGTGCCTGCCTAGTTCCTCGGCTTCTTGTCCGCAGCCCCCGGCGGCTCGCTCGGGGCGGGCGCGCCCTTCGGCAGTTCGGGGTTGTCCGGATTGTGCGGCGCCGCCACGGGGGCCGGCACGGCCTCGGCCGGGGCGGGCGGGTTCTCGGCGGTCGCCGTCGGCTTGTCCGGCTCGGGCAGGCCGTCCTTGAGCTTGGCGTTGATCTTGGCGAGATCGTCGGGCTCGGGGTTCAGGTCCTTGGCGTGCTGCCACTGGAACTTGCCCTCGAGCCGCCGGCCGGTGCGCCAGTAGGCATCGCCCAGATGGTCGTTGATGGTGGGATCGCCCGGCTTCAGCTCGACCGCCTTCTCCAGTTCGCGCACCGCATCGTCCCAGCGGCCGAGGCGGAAATAGGCCCAGCCGAGGCTGTCGATGATCATGCCGTCGCGAGGCGAGAGATCGACGGCCTGCTTCAGCATGGTGAAGCTCTCGTCGATGTTCATGTTCCGGTCGACCCAGGAATAGGCGAGGTAGTTCAGCACCTGCGCCTTGGCGTTCGGCTGGGTCGGCGGCACCAGGGTGAGCGCCTTCTTCAGGTCGGCCTCGGCCTTCTGCCACTCGCCGGCCCGCTCGTAGGCGGTGCCGCGGAAGTAGAACAGCGTCCAGTTGCTGGCTTCCTTGCCCGACTCGATCAGCTTGATCGCGCGGCTGTAGGTCTCGGTGGCCTCGGCGAATTTTTTCCGCGAGCGCTGCACGTTGCCGAGCGCCGAGATCACGTCGATGTCGTCGGGATGCGCCTTGAGCACCGCGTCGAGGTGCTGCAGCGCCTCCTCGCCCCGGCCCATCTGTTCGAGGTTCAGGCCGATCTGGATGTCGGCGTTGAGCTTGAGCGGGGAGGAGGCCGGGATCTGGGCGTAGGCCTCGTTCGAGCGCTCGGCCTGCTTCATCCGGTCGAGGGTGTCGGCCAGCGTCAGCCGGGCGACGGCGTGTTCGGGGGCGAGGTAGAGCGCGAGCCGCAGGTAGACGACCGCCGGCAGTTCGTCGCCCTGCGTCGAGCCCGCCGAGCCGAGCCCGTAGAGCACCTCCGCCGCGCCTTCCTGGGCAGAAGAAACCAGCGGCGAGAGCGGCTTGCCGGCCTTCAGCTTGTCGAGGGCGTCCACCACCAGGGGATGGCGCGGCATCACCTTCTCGAACTCGCTGTAGGCGTCGATGGCGAGGTCGGTGCGGCCGATGCCGGCCTCGAACCGGGCGTAGCCGTCGACGATGCGCAGGGTGTTGTGGTCGGCGTCGTAGGCCGCCTTCAGCTTGCGCTCCGCTTCGCCGCGGTCGCCGATGACGGAGGCGATCAGGCCGGCGTGGTAGTCGCGGAAGACGTTGAAGTAGCGCTCGCCGCGCAGGCGGTTCAGCGTCTCGTAGGCGCGCTTGCCGTCGCCGGCGCCGGCATAGGCCCAGGCGGTCAGCAGCGTCCCGGTGAGGTCGGCGGCGGCGCCCCGGCCGCTGCGGCTGAAGCTCTGGCGGGCGGGGCCGTACTGGCCGGCCTTGAGCTGGCGCACGCCGAGGGCGAGCTGGGCGAGGCCGTTCGAGCTTTCGCGGGTGGCCAGCCGCTCGGCGGCACGGAAGGCGTCGGTCATGGCGCCGTCGGCGAGCAGCGAGACGAAGGCGCGCTCCAGGAGTTCGGCGTTGCGCGGATCGCCCTTCACCGCCTCGCGGTAGAAGCTCGCGGCGGCGGCCGTGTCCTTCGAGGCGCCCGCGATGTAGGCCGAGAGGAAGTTGCCTTCGAGCGATTCCGCCGGCTCGTACTCGGAGAGCGGCGAGGATTCCCGCGGCTGCGCGGCCGCAGCCGGCAGCGTACCGAGGCCGGTCGAAGCGAGCAGCAGCAGGGCGAGCGCGGTGGCGCTCCGGCGGGCGGCGTATCCGAACATGGGCACCAGTCACGGCTCCTTCGCGGGACCGGCGGACGGGATTTCCTCCGGCCGGCTCCGGTTTGGCGGGGACACTGAACCCTTCCCGCCATGACCGCAAGGCGAAAGGATGGCGCGGGGGAAGCCCCCGCTCAGGCGTCGCCGCCGATCTCGGCGCGGGCATCCTCGACGAGTCGGGCGAGACCGGAATCGACCTCCGCGCCGGGAAGCGCGCGCTCGGCCGGCGTCAGATCCTTGGCCCAGAATCCTTGGCCCAGCCGCCGCCGAAACCCTCGCGGCAGCGCGCCCGCTCGGACTCGACATGGCCTCGCGTCGCCTCGGGCCGATCCCGCATCGCCTGCACGACCCCGAACCACGCCGGGCGCTCGACCACCGCGAGCCGGGCGCGCAACCGTATTTCGACGGCGCGCGCCGGATCGACCGGGCCCGCATCCCCCTCCGCCGTCGCCTATCGTTCCTTGCGCTGCTCGCAGCGGGTCTTCACGTAGGTGTCGGCGTCCGCGCCGCGGCCCGCGCTCGCGGCCAGCACCGGCCCCTGGATCAGGCATTCCTGCAACGTGTGCGCCGGACCGACGATGACGTCGAGAGCGGTCTCCCGCGAGCAGTCGGGCATCTGCACGGTGGAGGCGCAGACCAGAGCGACGACGAGGATCGGATTCATGGGGTTTTCAAGCTCCCTGCGCCGTCACCGACTCCTCGAACGGCGGAGCGTTCGGACACTCCGGCAGGCCGATGCGGCGCAGGAGCGTAGACCGGGACCGTCGCGGGCCGGAACCGGAAAACTCCCGAAAGCCTCGCCTGAGCCGATGCGTCACGGCAGCCCGTTCGGCTCGGCCCCGTCCGGCCGGGGCAGCGCAGGCGCCCGCAAGCCGGGGCGGTGGGGGAGGGCGCTGAATCCGGCGTCTCGGTCGATGCGATCGGCCGCCTGCCTCGCGGCCCCCCACCCGTCTCCGGCCGTTCCGCCTGAAAGTCGGGAGGTGGAACGAGGCTGCGGGCCCTGCCAAACCCATGATCGGCCTTCTGAATTCGCCGCCGCGAACAGGCTGCCCAAAAAAAGTCGCAAGGGAGGCCTGTCTTCGACGGATCGGACGAGGTCGTAACCACGTCGTTGCGAGGAGGCGGCAATGTCTTTCGATATCATTCTCACGCAATCCGCGCAGGAAATCGCAGAGAGAAGCGGCGCTCTTCCCGTTCTCGAAGAGCGGGCGCGGGACGAAATCGCGGAATTACCGGGCGAGGGCCTCGAAGAACTGGAGCGGCGCCTGTTTCATGCCTTCGCCCTCGACGACGGCACCGAAGTGATCTGTTCGCTGACCGCCGACGGCACGGTACGGATCGACGCCTGCGAAGCGGAGGCCGCCTGATCCGGGCTCGCCGCGCTCGCCGGCTTCACGGCTCTACGGGCTGACGAACGGGCGATGAACCGTGCTCCGGATCACGCGAAGAACCGGTTGTCCGGCCGTGCGAGCCCGAGATGCTCGCGCAGGGTGATGCCCTCGTACTCCGTGCGGAACAGGCCGCGGCGCTGCAGTTCCGGGACGACGCCGCCGCAGAAATCGTCCAGCCCCTCGGGCACGAAGGGGAACATGACGTTGAAGCCGTCGCACGCCTCGCCCTGCCGCCATTCCTGCATCCGGTCGGCGATCTGCTCGGGCGTCCCGACGAAGGTGAGCCCGCCATAGCCGCCGACGCGGCGGGCGAGTTCGCGCACGGTGGCGCCGGTGCGGCGGGCATAATCGACGATCTGGGCCTGCCCGCTCTTGCTGGCATTCGATTCCGGGATCTCGGGCAAGGGCGCATCGAGGTCGAAGCCGGAAGCGTCGGTGCCGAGCCGGACCGAGAGGTTGGCGAGCCCGCTCTCCACCGGCACCAGCGCGTCGAGCCGCGCCTTCTTCGTCCTGGCCTCCTCTTCCGTGCCGCCGACCACGACGAAGGCCCCGGGCAGGATCTTGAGGGCATCGCGAGGGCGGCCGGCCGTCTCCATCCGGCCCTTCACGTCGGCGTAGAACCTTTGGCCGGCCTCCAGCGAGGAGGCCGAGCCGAACACCATCTCGGCGGTCTCGGCCGCGATCTGGCGGCCGGCCTCGGAGGCGCCCGCCTGCACGATCGCCGGCCAGCCCTGGACCGGTCGCGCCACGTTGAGCGGCCCCTTCACCTTCAGGAATTCGCCCTTGTGGTTCAGGGTGCGGAGCCTGTCCGGATCGAAGAACAGCCCGGCTTCGACATCGCGCAGGAACGCGTCGTCGGCCCAGGAATCCCACAGGCCCGTCACGACCTCGAAGAACTCGCGCGCCCGTGCGTAGCGGGTGGCGTGGTCGAGATGGGCGTCGCGGCCGAAGTTCAGCGCCTCGTCGGGATTGCCGGAGGTCACGAGGTTCCAGCCGGCGCGGCCCTTCGAGATGTGGTCGAGCGAGGCGAACTTGCGGGCGACGTGGTAGGGCTCGTTGTAGGTGGTGGAGGCGGTGGCGATCAGTCCGATCCGCTCGGTCACCATGGCGAGCGCCGGCAGCAGCGTCAGCGGGTCGAACGAGGTGACGGTGGCCGAGCGCTTCAGCGCTTCCATCGGCATGTTCATCACCGCGAGATGGTCGGCCATGAAGAAGGCGTCGAACTTGGCCGCCTCCAGCGTCCGAATGAAGCGCACGAGGTGGTCGAGGTTGAAGTTCGCGTCCGGGAAGCCGCCGGGATAGCGCCACCACGCGGTGTGGATGCCGACCGGGCGCATGAAGGCGCCCAGATGGAGTTTTTTCGCGGGTTCGCTCACGACGGCCTCCACGGGATGCAAGCGCTCGAAGCTCCGATATGCCGCGTCCGTCTCCCCCGGCACAACCGGGACGGCGGTCGATCCCGCGCGCCTCGGGCTTGCAAGACAGGCCACCGAGCCCGCACAAGGCTCGCGACAGCGCGGCTTGAACGGGGACAGGCATGGCGGGACCGGCAACCGAAGCGCGGGCGACGCAGGACGTGCCCTATCGCGCGCTCAACGGCTGGCTGGCGCTCGGCCTCGCCATCCCCTGTCTCGGCCTGGGTGCCCTGGCCTTCCTCGGCGGCGGCGTGCTGATGCTCGGCCGCGGCAGCGTCGGCCCCGCCTTCCTGCTGGCGGCGGCGGTGGCGCTCGTCGCCGGCATCGTGCTGCTCGCCGGGCTGATCACCCTGAAACCGCGGCAGGCCGCCGTGCTGACCCTGTTCGGGCGCTATCACGGCACCATCGCCCGGGACGGATTCTGGTGGCGCAACCCGCTCACCGCCGTCGCCAAGGTTTCCCTCGCCACGGAAGCGCAGGAGACCAAGATCATCACCGTCAACGACCTGATGGGCAACCCGATCACCATCGCGGCGGCCGCGATCTGGCGGGTGCAGGACGCGGCGCGCGCCACCTTCGACGTCGGCAGCTACCGCGACTTCGTCGCGCTCCAGGCGGAGGCGGCCCTGCGCAACATCGCCTCGACCCGGCCCTACGACCACGAGGAGGCCGAGAATCTCGGCCAGGAGGCGGGCGACGCCAAGCGACGGCTGGCCGAGAAGGCCGCCCGCGTCGCCTCGCTCCGGGCCGACCGCGACGCGATCCACGGCGACCTGATCGCCGAACTGGGCGCGCGGGCCGCGGTGTCCGGCGTGGTGGTGGAGGACGTGCGGCTCACCCATCTCGCCTACGCGCCGGAGATCGCGGGCGCGATGCTCAAGCGCCAGCAGGCCGGCGCCATCATCGCCGCCCGCCGCCAGATCGTGGAGGGCGCGGTGGCGATCGTGCGCGACACCATCGCCCGGCTGGAACGGCCCGAGGACGGCCATCCCGGCATCGCCTTCGACGACCAGGGCCGCGCCAGCATGGCGCAGAACATGCTGATCATGATCGTCGGCGACCGGGAGGCGACGCCGGTGGTGAGCCTGGGGAAGGGGTGACGCCGGGCATCGTCGGCGGTCGGACCGGCACGGCGATCGAGGGGCGCCCGGCCGACGCCGCCGATGGCCTCGGTGTTCGGATATGGCTTACCCGAAGCCGCCCGGATCCGGTCGGCGTCCCAGCGGCGAGCCCCTTCAATGCGTCCAGGGCGCCGTGCGGTTGAACTTGAAATTGTCGGAGTAGGACAGGCCCTTGCGCGCGATCGGGGGAGGTGTTTCCTCGACGCGATAGGCGATGCCGGCGGATCGGGCGTAGGCGACCGCCTCCTCGGCGGTGTCGAATTCGAGCCGCACCTGCTGCAGCATGTCGGAGGAGCCGGTCCAGCCCATCAGCGGGTCGGTCTCGCGCGGGGCGGTCTGGTCGAACTCCAGAACCCACTGCTTGGTGCGGGCGAGCCCGGACTGCGAGGGATCCTTGGCGGGACGGTAGATGCGGGCGCTCGACATCGGACGGCTGACGTCTCCGGGGAAGAGATGGTCGGGGCGATAGGATTCGAACCTACGACCCTCTGCTCCCAAAGCAGATGCGCTACCAGACTGCGCTACACCCCGACGCTGTGAGGGAGATACCGTCTCAGTTCACGGCCGGCAAGGGATACGATCGGGCGCCCAGGGCCGCGAGCGCGGGTCAAAAGCCGTCAACCCGGATTCGGAGCCCCGACCGGGCGCCGCCCGTCAAACGAGGATGTCGAGGACGCGCTTCTCGGATTCGATCGAGGATTTCAGCACGGCCGTGTTCACGGCCACGCCGAAACTCGCGGAAGCGGTCTCCGTGACCGCCGCGACCGGCTCGGCGGCCGATCCGGGCGAGGCGACGCGGGCGGCCGCTCCGTCGAAGCGCTGGAGGGCGGCGCTCAAGCCCGCCGAACCCGTGGAAATTGCCGAGACCATCGATCGCTCCCTGTCCGCGTACGGTCAGCTCTGCACGGAAGGGGTGAAGGCTTGGTTCAGATCGCTCGCGCAAATCGACCGAACGGCTCGGCTTGACCGGGCCGGCCGCCCATCCCACCTCGCCGCTGTCCGGTTGCGGCCCCCGCGGGCCCGGAGATGAGGCGTAGCGATGATCGATCTGCACTACTGGCCGACCCCGAACGGCCACAAGGTGACGCTGTTTCTGGAAGAGGCAGGCCTGCCCTACACGGTCCATCCGGTGGATATCGGCAAGGGCGCGCAGTTCGCCCCCGCCTTCCTGAAGATCGCGCCGAACAACCGCATGCCGGCCATCGTCGACCACGAGCCCGCCGACGGCGGCGCGCCGGTCTCGCTGTTCGAGTCGGGGGCGATCCTGCTCTACCTCGCGGAGAAGACCGGGCGTTTCCTGCCCGCCGACCTGCGCGGCCGGGCCGAGACCCTGCAATGGCTGTTCTGGCAGATGGGCGGGCTCGGGCCGATGCTCGGCCAGAACCACCATTTCTCGCAATACGCGCCGGAGAGGATCCCCTACGCCATCGAGCGCTACGTCAAGGAGACGAACCGCCTCTACGGCGTGCTCGACCGGCGGCTCGCGGACCGGGCCTTCGTCGCCGGCGCCGACTACACCATCGCCGACATGGCGGCCTATCCCTGGATCGTGCCGTGGGAGAAGCAGGGCCAGCGCCTCGACGAGCATCCGAACCTGAAGCGCTGGTTCGAGGCGATCGCCGCGCGCCCCGCCACCAAGGCGGCTTATGCCCACGCCGCCGAGGTCAACCCGACCCACGGCCAGCCGATGAGCGAGGACGCGAAGAAGGTGATGTTCGGCCAGACCGCGGCGAACACCAGGCGGTAGGGCCTAAGCTCAGCGCCCGCTGCGCCGGGCGGCCACCGTGGCGAGTCCCGCAAAGTCCTTGTCGCCGTCGCCGTGGGCGATGGCGTCGAGGAGGTTGTCGCGCAGGACGCTGGCGAACGGCATCGGCACGTTGACGGCCTCGCTGGCGGCCAGCGCGAGACGAACGTCCTTCAGGCCGAGCCGCATGGTGAAGCCCGGCGGCTCGTAGCGCCCCTCCATGATCATCGCGCCGTAGTTCCTGTAGACCGGCGAGGCGAACAGGGTGCCGGTGAGCATCTCCAGCACCTCGGCCCCGGGAATGCCGTGGCCTTCGGCGAAGGCCGCCGCCTCGCCCATGGCCTCGATGGCCGAGACGAGCATGAAGTTGCCCGCGAGCTTGACGGCGTTCGCCCGCTCGGGCTCGGCGCCGAAACGCCAGGTCTTGCTGCCCATGGCGTCGAACAGCGGCTGCACCTTCGCCACGGCGCCGTCGTCGCCCGCGGCGATGATGTTGAGCGCCCCCTTTTCCGCGGCGTCCGGCCGGCCGAAGACCGGAGCGGAGACGTATGGCACGCCGGCCCGCCCGTGGATTGCCGCCAGTTCCTTGGCGAGCGCCACCGAGATCGTCGACATGCCGACATGGACGCCGGGGCGCTGCCCGGAATCGAGCAGGCCGCCCTCGACGGTGACGGCGCGCAGGGCCGCATCGTCGGCGAGCATGGTGATCACGGCATCCCCGGAAAAGGCCTCGGCCGCGCTGCCCACGGGCTCGGCGCCCTCGACCGCCTTCGCCGCTTCGGCCGAGCGGTTCCAGACCCGCACCCGGTGGCCCGCCGCGACGAGCCGCGCCGCCATCGCCCGGCCCATGCGGCCGAGCCCGATGAAACCGACATCCATGTCCGCCTCCCGATCCCGAACGGTGCGACGCCCGCTCAATGCGTGTTGAGGAATTCCAGCGTCAGGGTGTTGAACATCTCGGTCGCCTCCATGTGGACGAGGTGGCCGACATTGTTGATCACCTCGGCGCGTCCGTTCGGCATCCGGCCGGCCAGCGCCCGGGCATGGCCGGTGTTGTCGCCCATGCCGGAGCGCAGCTCGGCCGGCGCGAAGCCCTTGCCCGGCGCGTTGTGGTCGTTGGCGCCCATGACGAACAGGGTCGGCGCCCTGACGAGCGGGATCTCGTGGACCACCGGCTGGCCCCAGATCATCTGGTAGGAATTCACGAAGGACCTGAGCCAGCGCGGATACTCGCCCGACCCCTTCACCCGCTCCCGGATCGACACGAACGGCTCGATCGCCGCAGCGGGAATCGAGAGCGCGTAGCTCGTCACGAGCTGCTTGCGATAGGCCTCTGCGCCGAGGTCCGCCTCGCGCGTCATCAGCGTCTCGTCGGAGACCGGCGGCACGGTGAAGCGGTAATCCTCGAGCCCGATCGGCGCCTCCAGCACGAGGCTGTTGACCCGCTGCGGGGCGTTGCGGGCGAGGCGCACCGCGAGCATGCCGCCCATGGAATGGGCCACCACGTCGAAGCGCTGGATCTTCAGGCCGTCGGCGAGCGCCAGGGTGTCGGCGGCCATCCGGTCGAAGGTGAAGGCGCCGACCGGTTTCGAGGACTTGCCGAAGCCGAGCTGATCGGGGACCACCACCCGGTAGCCCGCGTTCGAGAGGGCGCGGATCACCGGCTCCCAGTAGCTCGAAGGGAAGTTGCGCCCGTGCAGCAGCAGCACCGTGCGGCCGTTGGCGTTGTCGGCGGGCGGCACGTCCATGTAGGCGAGGCGCTGAGCCTCGCCGTCGCGGCCGAGCGGGAGGAAGCGCACCGGGAAGGGATAGGCGAACCCTTCGAGGCCGATACCGAGCGGCGTCGGCTGTTCCTCGGTGCGGCCCGGAGCGGCCGGCAGCAGGAGCAGGGGTGCGAGGCACAGCGCGAGGATCGGGGGGACGCGCATGTGAAACTCCGTCTCGGTCTGTTCGGCGGCCCGGTCCGGCCCGGTGACCGACAGATAGGGCGGATGGGCCGCCTGCAAGCTCTGGAAGGAAGACGGTGTGACGGCGCAGGCGACGACGGGGGGAGCGGGGGCCGACGGGTTGCCGCCGCGGGAGCGGCTCCTGGCGCTCACCGCGATCGCGCTCGCGATGACCATGGCGGTGCTCGACGGGGCGATCGTCAACGTCGCGCTGCCGGTGATCGCCCGCGACCTCGCGGTGCCGGCCTCGGAGGCGATCTTCGTCGTCAGCGCCTATCAGATCGCGGTCACGGCCGCCCTGCTGCCGCTCGCCACGCTGGGCGAGATCCTCGGCTATCGCAGGGTCTATCTCGGCGGGCTCGCCGTGTTCACCGCGGCCTCGTTCGCCTGCGCGGTCGCGCCGAACCTCCCGAGTCTCACGGCCGCACGGGTCGCCCAGGGGCTCGGCGCGGCCGGGATCATGAGCGTCAACATCGCGCTCGTGCGCTTCATCTATCCGCACCGGCTGATCGGGCGCGGGGTCGGCAACGTCGCGCTGATCGTGGCGGTGGCCTCCGCCGCCGGGCCGACGCTCGCCGCCGCCATCCTCTCGGTCGCGACCTGGCCCTGGCTGTTCCTCGTCAATCTGCCGGTCGGGCTGGTGGCGCTGGCGGTCGGGGCCCGCACCTTGCCCCACACGCCGCGCTCGGCCCGCCGCTTCGACCTCGGGAGCGCGGCCCTGAACGCGCTCACCATCGGCCTCCTGATCGTCGGCGTCGACGGCCTCGCCGATCCGGACAATCGTGCCCTGGCGCTCGCGGAGATCGCCGCCGCCTTCGCGGTGGGGTTCGCGTTCGTGCGCTCGCAGGTCCGGCTGGCGGTGCCCCTGCTGCCGCTCGACCTCCTGCGGATTCCCGCCTTCGCCCTGTCGATGGCGGCCTCGGTCTGCTCGTTCGCGGCGCAGATGACCGCCTACGTCGCCCTGCCGTTCTATTTCCAGCTCGGGCTCGGGCTTTCGGAGACGCGCACCGGCTTCCTGATGACGCCGTGGCCGCTCGCCATCGCCGCCGTGGCGCCGCTCTCGGGCCGGCTCGCCGACCGCTACCCGCCGGGCCTGCTCGGCAGTCTCGGTCTCGTTTTGCTCGCATCGGGCCTGAGCGCGCTCGCCCTGCTGCCGGACGCCCCCTCCACCCTCGACGTGGTCTGGCGGCTGACGCTCTCCGGCCTCGGCTTCGGCCTGTTCCAGTCGCCCAACAACAAGGTCATCATCACCAGCGCCCCGCGCGAGCGCAGCGGCGGCGCCAGCGGCATGCAGTCGAGCGCCCGGCTGGTCGGCCAGTCGCTCGGCGCGGCCCTCGTCGCCGTCCTGTTCGGGCTCGTGCCCGGCGGCCCGGCGGGCGCCGTCGCCCCGACGCTGTGGTGCGCCGTCGCCCTGGCGCTCACCGGAGCCGTGGCGAGCGGCCTGCGCCGGACCGATCCGTAAGCGCTCGCCCCAGCGAGCACCAAATTCCGGCTCGCGCGTTGTCACGGCGAGGGGTGACCGTGCGCGAACGGGGTGGATGATGGACATCGATCTGAAGGGGCGCAGCGCCCTCGTCACCGGCGCGACCGGCGGGATCGGCTACGCCGTCGCCCGGGAACTCGGCCGGCTCGGCGCCTACGTCGCCGTCAACGGCCGCACCGCCGAGCGGGTCGATGCGGCGATCGCGCGCCTGCGCGGCGAGGTGCCGGAGGGTGAGTTCATCGCCGGCATCGGCGATGTCGGCACGGAGGAGGGCGCAGCCGACCTCGTGGCCGCCCTGCCGCGGGTCGACATCCTGATCAACAATGCCGGAATCTTCGAGCCCGAACCGTTCTTCGAGATCGCGGATGCCGAGTGGCGGCGCTTCTTCGAGATGAACGTGATGAGCGGCATCCGCCTCGCGCGGGCCTACGGACCCGGCATGGTCCAGCGCGGCTGGGGGCGGGTCGTCTTCATCGCCAGCGAGTCGGCGATCAACATCCCGCCGGAGATGGTCCATTACGGCATGACGAAGACGGCGCAGCTCGCCGTGGCCCGCGGCCTCGCCGAGACGGTCGGCGGCAGCGGCGTCACCGTCAACAGCGTCCTGCCCGGCCCGACCCTGACCGAGGGCGTGGCCGACTTTCTGGAGTCGATGGGCGGGAGCGGAGGCGACTTGGAGGCCAAGGGCCGCGCCTTCATTGCCGAGAACAGGCCGACCTCGCTCCTGCGGCGTCTGGCGCAGCCGGAGGAAGTCGCCAACATGGTGGCCTATCTGTGCACGCCGGCCGCGAGCGCAACCACGGGGGCGGCCCTGCGGGTCGATGGCGGCGTGCTGCGCAACATCGCCTGATCGGCACAGGCGCAAGACCATCCGAGGCGCAGACCGGTCTCACCGGCGCCACACCTCGGAACCCGGTCCGCGAACGGCTCAGGCCTGGATCAGGACTTCAGGTGCGCGGCGAGGTGCTTGTTCATCTCGAACATCGAGCACTTGTCCTTGCCGAAGATCTTCTTGAGCTTGTCGTCGGCGACGATCTCGCGCTTGTTCTCCGGGTTCTGGAGATTGTGCTTCTTGATGTGCTCCCACACCTTGCTGACGACCTCGCCGCGCGGCAAGGGCTTGTCGCCGACGATGGCGGCGAGTTCGGGAGACGGCTTCAGGGGCTGCTGAAGGGCATTGGGCTTGGTGCCGGAGGCCGCCTTCGTGGCGGTCTCCTTCTTCGGAGCGCTCTTGGGCGCAGCCGCCTTCTTCTCCGTCGTCTTGGTAGCCATGGATTCCCTCCGTCCTGCGGTCCGGCAGACATGTGACACGAGCCCGGGGGCTTCGGGGCACTGAAGTGCAACAACTAAGCGGTGCCGCGGCCGTTCCAAGTGGAGAACCCCCTCACGCACGGCGCCATCCACAGATCAGCGGACCTTTCCGCAGTCCGATCCACCGAAAGACGCCACCTGAGGGCAAGCGGAGCCCCGCGCGCAGGGGCGAGGCGTGCCCCCCGGAGACGACGCGTCGGCGCGGGAACCGTCTCCGGCTCGGGGCATTCAAGCATGGGACATGCGGGAGACGTGAATGCCGACGGATCTGCCCGAGGAACGGGCCTATCGGAAACCCGGGAGCCTCGAGCTCGACCCCACTTCCGGCGAGGGCGTGGCGACCGGCGAGACGCCCCGGCTGATCGCCTCGGACAAGGTCGAGGGCACGCCGGTCTACGACGGCACCGGACGCCACCTCGGCAGCGTCCACAACTTCATGGTGGACAAGGTCTCGGGGCAGGTCGCCTACGCGGTGCTGTCCTTCGGCGGGTTCCTCGGCTTCGGCGAGGCCTATCACCCGCTCCCCTGGAAGGCGCTGACCTACTCGGTCGAACTCGGCGGCTACGTCGTCGATATCGACCCGGCCGACCTCGAAGGCGCCCCGACGCAGGGACCGGGCGAGGACCCCTTCGCCGATCCCGGCTTCGGCGGGCGCCTCGACGACCACTACGGAGGCCGCAAGGCGCCGACCGCCTGAGGTGGCGGCCGGACGATGTTCGTGCTCTCTCACAAAACGCCCGCTATGCCGACGCGCCCGAAGGGGAAACGACCGGTGACCGGAAGTTTTGTGAGGCACTCTTAGAATTTGCCGCCGAGGCCGACGCTGCCGCCCGACGACATCTGGGGCGAGAGGCCGCCGGAGCTGGCCTGGGACGTCGTTTCGCCGTCGATCTCCTCGCGGCGGATGCGGCGGGTGCCGGTATCGGCGGTGTGGGTCTCGCCGCGGATGGTCTTCGGCAGTTCGAGAGTGCGCGTCGGCCGGGTCGCGAGGGCGACGCCGTCCTCGTCGGTCTCGGCGCTGCGCAGGGGGCGGCCCGGCAGCGTGCCGCGAGCGGAGGGCGGAGGGCCGAGATCGGTCTCCGGCATCACGCCGCCCCCGCCGCCCAGCGCCTGGCAGCCGCCGAGGCTCGCCGCAAGGAGCGCCGCGGCGCACAGTCTCGACGGGTGGGGCATGGTTGTCTCGTCCTCGTGCCGGCCGCCCTGTCGGGAGCGGTCACCTCAAGATTTCCCGCACCCGTCTAAGGCAGGGTTTTGGCGAAAACCAGACGGTGGCTGCCCGTGTTCACCCCGCCCGTTCCAAGGGCGAGGGCCGGTGCCGATCGAGGGATGTCGCGGCCCGGAAGCAAGCCCTCCGGATGCGTTCGAACGAGGCCGGAACGGCCTTGCCGGCTTCATCCACAACTTCGCCGCGGTTGGCGGGCATGGATGCCGGGCATGGACGATGCGTCCGCCCGCCCCATACCGTCCAGGTGCACCCGGCTCATCGGGCCGGCGCGCGGATCTTCCAGACTGTCGAGAGGTATAGGGGTGCTCAGACTGATCCGGCCGCTCGCGACATCGGCGATCGTCCTCCTCGCAACGGCGGCCATGGCCGCAGACGGAACACCCGGCAGCGACGCCGCGTCCCCGCCCGCGGCGACCGCGCCTCCGGCCGCGGTGCCGGCTCCGGCGCCGCCGCCTGCGCCCCCTGTCCAATCGTCCCAGGGCGGCGGCACCCCGGCGGTGGTGCTCGACACGCAGGATTACGAGAGCCTGCTCGGCAAGAGCGTGCGCGCCATGAACGGCGACGACCTCGGCCGGATCATCGACGTGATCATCGATCGCGAGGGGCGCCCCCGTGCCGCCGTGATCGATTTCGGCGGGTTCCTCGGCGTCGGCTCCCGCAAGATCGCCGTGGATTGGCGCGTGCTGAAGTTCACCACCGAGGGCAAGGTCGGGCGCCTCACGCTCCAGCTCAATCGCAATCAGGTCCGCGTCTCGCCCGAGTACAAGTCCGGCGAGCCCATCGTCGTGCTCGGCGCCACCAGCCCCGGCTCCGCCCAGCCGGCGGAAGGAGAGGCGTCCGCCGGCGCAGCCGAGAAGACCGCCGCCCCATCGGACAAACCCGATGCCGACAAGCCCCCCGCTGACAAGGCCCCCGACCGGCCGCAGGAGAAGACGCCGGACAAATGACGGCAATCCCGGTGACGGAAAGGCGGGCGATCCTGCCGCGCGAACGCGACATCCCGCGGGGCGATCCGCGCGAACGCGCCGGTCCTCGGCCCGGTCGCCGGCCCGGCCGCCCGAGCGAACCCGCGCCAGTGCCGCCGTCGCGCCGGGCGACGCACGGGCTCGACGCCTTCACCTTCTTCATCGCCAACCTGCAGACAAGCTTCGGGCCCTTCGTCGCCGTCTACTTCACCCAGCAGAAGTGGACGCAGGCGGATATCGGCTTGGCGCTCACCGTCGGCAGCCTCGTCAGCCTGCTCGGGCAGATGCCCGGGGGCGCCTTCGTCGACGCCTCGCGCTCGAAGCGCTTCGCCGCCGGCTTCTCGGCCTTCTGGGTCGGGGCGAGCGCGGTGATGCTGGCCGCGCTGCCGACCTACCTCGTCGTGATGCTCGCCATGGCGATTCACTCGGCGGCGAGCTGCGTGCTGACCCCGGCCATCGCCGCGATCTCCATCGGCCTCGTCGGCCACGCCCGGGCCGGCGAGCGGCTGGGACGCAACGCCAGCTTCTCGGCGATCGGCAACGCGCTCGGCGCCGCCGGCATGGGCGCGATCGGCTACTACCTTTCGAACGACGCGGTGTTCTACCTCGCCGGCCTTCTGGTGATCCCGGCCCTGGTCGCGCTCTCCTTCATCCCGTCCGGCCGCCACGCGGAAGCCGGCAAGCCTCGGGGGACGCTCGCCCGCGAGGCGGGACCGAGGGAGGCGCGATCGGGCGAGACCGGCGGCATGCTGGCGCTCGTCCGGAACCGGACACTGCTGTGCTTCGCCGCCTGCATGGTGCTGTTCTTCCTCGCCAACGCCGCGATGCTGCCCCTGGTCGGCAGCGTCATGACCCTGCGCGCCAGCGAGACCGCCACCGCGCTGGTGGCCGCCTGCATCATGGTCCCGCAGGCGGTGCTGGCGGTGACCGCTCCCTTCGTCGGGCGCCTCGCCCAGAGCTGGGGGCGCAAGCCGCTCCTGGTGATCGGCTTCGCGGCGCTGCCGATCCGCGGCCTGCTCTTCGCCTTCGTGCACGATCCCTACTGGATGGTGGCGATCCAGGTCTTCGACGGCATCTCGGCCTCCGTCCTCGGCGTGATGGTCCCCCTGATCGTCTCCGACGTGACCCACGGCAGCGGCCGGTTCAACACCGCGCTCGGAGCGGTCGGGACCGGCATGGGCATCGGCGCGGCGCTCTCGACGGCGCTCGCCGGCTTCATGGCGGACGAGCTCGGCAGCCAGACGGCGTTCCTCGGGCTCGCCGTCGTCGGCGCCGCCGGCCTCGTTCTCGTCCTGCTGATCATGCCCGAGACGCGGCGCGCGGACGGGGACGCGGCACGGGAGCCGGCTTGACCTGCGTCGTGCGACGCGGTTGGAGTCGGTTTGCGCCGCACACCCGCTCAAGCAGGGTTCATCTTCGCCGCGCTACGGGGCGGAAAGCTGAGCGCGCTTTGAAACATAAGGCGACGCTTCGCGTTGCGGTTAACGAGCGTCTCGTGCGCCCTCCAGCCGCAATCGGCGCCCAGCGGGTCTGATCGAATCGGGACTGACGATCGCGATGGAAGATCTCTGCCAATACGCCAACAGACCGGGGGCCTTCGTCGGGCGCTATCTCAAGCGCCGGAGCATCCCCCATCTCGTGATCCTGTTCTCCGTGCTTGGCGCCGTGACCTTCTCGGTCTCGACCGACTACGCGCTGAAGGGCGTGGTCGACGCCCTCGGCAAGGGGCCGAGCGCGGGGCAGGTCTGGTCGGCGCTGGCGGTGCTGATCGCCTTCATCGCCGCCGACAACATGCTCTGGCGCGTCGCCGCGCTGGTGGGTGCCTTCACCTTCGTCGGCGTGACCGGCGACATCCGCCGCGACCTGTTCCGCCACATGACGGGGCACGCACCCTCGTTCTTCGCCGACCGGCAGCCCGGCACGCTCGCCTCGCGCATCACGGCGACCTCGAACGCGATCTTCACCGTCGAGAACATGTTCACGTTCAACGTGATGCCGCCCTGCGTGGCGGCCACGCTGTCGATCGTCTACATCGGCACCGTGAACATCACGATGGCGCTCGTGCTCGCCGGCATCTTCGCCGCGGTCGTGCTGCTGATGTTCAAGATGGCGTCCGCCGGCAAGCCGCTGCACCACGACTTCGCCGCCAAGGCCGCGAGCGTCGACGGCGAGATGGTCGACCTCGTCGGCAACATGCCGCTGGTGCGCGCCTTCTCCGCCTTCAACCGCGAGTTCGTGCGCTTCGACGGCACCATCGGCACCGAGATGCGGGCGCGCCGCTCCTCGCTCCTCTATCTTGAGAAGCTGCGCATCACCCACGCCATCCTCACCGTCGTCTCGATCCTCGGCCTGCTCTACTGGTCGATCAGGATGTGGGAGGCGGGTCAGGCCACCACCGGCCAGGTCGTGCTGGTCTGCACCCTCGGCATCCGCATCCTGGCCGCGACCCGCGACCTCGCCGTGGCGCTGGTGGACGCGACCCAGCACACCGCCCGCCTCTCCGAGGCGCTGCACACCCTGCTCCAGCCGCACGAACTCGTCGATCATCCGGAGGCGGAAACGCTCGTCGGCCAGACCGGCGCGGAGATGCACTTCGATCACGTCGCCTTCGGCTATCCCGACGGGCGCACGGTGTTCTCCGACTTCGACCTGCTGATCCCCGCCGGCCAGACGGTGGGGCTGGTGGGCAAGTCGGGCGGCGGCAAGTCGACCCTGTTCTCGCTGATCCAGCGCTTCTACGAGGTGCAGGGCGGGCGCATCCTGATCAACGGCCAGGACATCAACAGGGTCACGCAGGAATCTCTCCGCGAGGCGATCACGGTGGTGCCGCAGGACGTGTCGATGTTCCATCGCTCCTTGCGGGAGAACATCCGCTACGGTCGGCCCGAGGCGACGGACGAGGAGGTCTGGAAGGCGGCCGAGGCCGCCCACTGCACCGACTTCATCCAGGCCCTGCCGGAAGGCTTCGACACCATCGTCGGCAACCGCGGCGTGAAGCTCTCGGGCGGCCAGCGCCAGCGCATCGCCATCGCGCGGGCGATCCTGAAGGACTCGCCGATCCTGCTCCTCGACGAGGCGACCTCGGCCCTCGACGCCGAATCGGAAGAGGCGATCCGCGCCGCGCTCGCCAACCTGATGAAGGGCCGCACGGTGATCGCCATCGCCCACCGGCTCTCGACGCTGAAGGACTTCGACCGGATCGTCGTGCTGGAAGGCGGGCGCATCGTGCAGGACGGCTCGCCGGAGAAGCTGACCCACCTCGACGGCTTCTACCGCGAGTTGATGAAGAAGGAATCGATGTCGATGGCGCTGGCTGCGGCCTGACATCGCCCGGGGCGTCGTGTGCGCCGATCATCGGGTGGCAGGGGTGCCGAAAACGATTTGCCGATCGACATTCCTGTCGTGAGGCCGGGCGGATCCCTGACCGCCCGGCCTTTCTTCTTCCACCAGGAAACGGGAGCGCGCCGTGGCCGAACAGCAATTCGCCAGCGACAACTATGCCGGGATCTGCCCGGAGGCCCTCGCCGCGATGCAGGCGGCCAATACGGGCCACGCGCCGGCCTACGGCGCCGATTCCTGGACCCAGGCCGCCGCGGACGGCTTCCGGCGCCTGTTCGAGACCGATTGCGAGGTGTTCTTCGTCTTCAACGGCACCGCCGCCAACTCGCTGGCGCTGGCCTCGCTCTGCCAGTCCTACCACAGCGTGATCTGCGCCGATTCCGCGCATATCGAGACCGACGAGTGCGGCGCGCCCGAATTCTTCTCCAACGGCTCGAAGCTGCTCACCGCCGCGACCGCGGACGGGAAGCTCACCCCGGAACTCGTGCGCGACATCGCGGGCAAGCGGGCCGACATCCACTTCCCCAAGCCGCGGGCGGTGACGCTGACGCAATCGACCGAGACCGGACGGGTCTACACGCCCGACGAGATCGCCGCCGTGTCGGAGGTCTGCCGGGCTTCGGGCCTGCGCCTGCACATGGACGGCGCGCGCTTCGCCAATGCCTGCGCCTCGCTCGAAGCCTCGCCGGCCGCGCTGACATGGAAGGCCGGCGTCGACGTGCTCTGTTTCGGCGGCACCAAGAACGGTATGGCCGTGGGCGAGGCGGTGATCTTCTTCGACCGCCGGCTCGCGGAGGATTTCGACTATCGCTGCAAGCAGGCGGGCCAGCTCGCCTCGAAGATGCGCTTCCTCGCGGCCCCCTGGGTCGGGATGCTGGAAAGCGGGGCGTGGCTCGACAACGCCCGCCACGCCAACGACTGCGCCCTCCGCTTGGTCCGGGGCATTGCGGATGTGCCGGAGGTCTCGCTTGCGGCCCCCGTGGAGGCGAACGGCGTGTTCCTGACCATCGCCCCCGCGGCGCAGGAGCGGCTGCGCGCCCGCGGCTGGCAGTTCTACGGCTTCATCGGCGGGGCCGCGCGCTTCATGTTCGCCTGGGATTCGGACCCCGCGCGCGTCGACGCCCTGGCGCGCGACATCCGCCTCTGCGCCCTGCCGGCGGCGGCGTGATCGACGCCCGGACGCGCCTCAGACGAGATAGGTGATGGTGGCGGCGAGCGCCGTCGCGACGGTGGCGATGGCAAAGCCCGAGGAGGAGAGAATCATCGCGGAGCGGGACACCGTCGGCTCCTGCTCCTCCGCGTAGCCGAAGGCCTGTCCGGCAGCCTGCTCCAGGCGCATGAGGGAGAGGTGACGCGCTTGGGCGGCAGCGGGGGACATCGGCATGGCTCCCTTAAGGTCAAGCTGACCTTGCCGAGTCAACGTGCGCGGAGCATCCCCAGTTCCCGCGAAGCCACTCTTTAACCATCCCGCCGCATCACTGAGCGCGGGCCGCGCCGGGTCCGTGCGCGCGGCCGGGTTACGATGGCGGCCGGCCGCGTGCGATGCTGCGACCGGCGGAAGCGGATGGGAGGCTTTTTGTTTCCTGTTTGTTCCATTAGATTGAGGGTATGAAGAGCCATGCAGCCCGTCTCCGGCCCGATTCGAGGAGCCGTCGCGTGAGCGATTCGGCACGCGACCTGTTCGGACCAAGCGCCAAGCCGGCCGCCCCGGAGGCCGAGCGGCGCCGCCGCCTCACGCCGGTGGCGAGCGCCGCGCCCACGCCGGAGACGGCGGAGGCCGGCTACGACGCGTCGGCGATCGAGGTGCTGGAGGGGCTGGAGCCGGTGCGGCGCCGGCCGGGCATGTATATCGGCGGCACCGACGAACGGGCGCTGCACCACCTCTTCGCCGAGGTGATCGACAACTCCATGGACGAGGCGGTCGCGGGCCATGCGAGCTTCATCGAGGTGGAACTGGAGGAATCGGGCGCCCTCGTGGTGACCGACAACGGTCGCGGCATCCCGGTCGATCCGCACCCGAAATTCCCGGGCAAGTCGGCGCTCGAAGTCATCATGACCACGCTGCACGCGGGCGGCAAGTTCGACTCGAAGGTCTACGAGACGAGCGGAGGCTTGCACGGCGTCGGCATCTCGGTCGTCAACGCGCTGTCCGACGTGCTCGAGGTCGAGGTCGCCCGCAACCAGACCCTCTACCGCCAGACGTTTTCCCGCGGCCACGCGCAGGGGGGCCTGGAGACGGTCGGCCGGGTGCAGAACCGGCGCGGCACCCGCGTGCGCTTCCATCCCGACGCGCAGATCTTCGGTTCGCTGAAGTTCGATCCGCGCCGCCTGTTCAAGATGGCCCGCTCCAAGGCCTACCTGTTCGGCGGCGTCGAGATCCGCTGGCGCTGCGCGCCGGCCCTGCTCGAAGGCCTGGAGGACGTGCCGGCGGAGGCCGTGCACCGCTTCCCCGGCGGCCTGTCCGACTATCTCGCCCGCGACATCGAGGGGAAGGAGTTGGTCCTCGACGCGATCTTCTCGGGGAAGGTGACGAGGCCGGGGAGCCACGGCTCGCTCGAATGGGCGGTGGCGTGGACGGTCGCCGACGACGGCGTCTCGCATTCCTACTGCAACACGATCCCGACGCCGGAGGGCGGTACCCACGAGTCGGGCCTGCGCGTCGCGCTGCTCCGGGCCCTGCGCGAGCACGCCGAGCGCGTGAACCAGGCCAAGCGCATGACGGCGGTGACCACCGACGACGTGATGGCGACCTGCGCCTCGATGCTCTCGGTGTTCATCCGCGAGCCCGAGTTCCAGGGCCAGACCAAGGACAAGCTCGCGACGGTCGAGGCTTCCCGCATCGTCGAGACGGCGGTGCGCGACGCGTTCGACCACTGGCTCGCGGCCTCGCCCGCCCAAGCCAACAAGCTGCTCGACTGGGTGATCGACCGGGCGGAAGAGCGCCTGCGCCGCCGCCAGGAGAAGGAGGTCGCCCGCAAGTCCGCCACGCGCAAGCTGCGGCTCCCCGGCAAGCTCGCCGATTGCTCGGCTGCCGGCACCGCGGGCTCGGAGATCTTCATCGTCGAGGGCGACTCGGCCGGGGGCTCCGCCAAGCAGGCGCGGGATCGCGCCACCCAAGCCGTGCTCCCCTTGCGCGGAAAGATCCTCAACGTGGCGTCCGCCAGCCGCGACAAGCTCGGCGCCAACCAGCTCATCTCGGACCTGACCCTGGCGCTCGGCTGCGGCACCGGCGCCCATTTCCGCGAGGGCGACCTTCGCTACGACAAGGTCATCATCATGACCGACGCAGACGTGGACGGCGCCCACATCGCCTCGCTGCTGATCACCTTCTTCTACCGGCAGATGCCGAAGCTGATCGACAAGGGGCACCTGTATCTGGCGATCCCGCCGCTCTACCGGATCAGCCAGGGGGCGAAGTCGGCTTACGCCCGCGACGACGCGGACAAGGAGCGGATCGTCAAGACCTTGTTCAAGAACGGAAAAGTCGAGATCGGCCGCTTCAAGGGGCTGGGCGAGATGATGCCGGCGCAGTTGAAGGAGACGACGATGGACCCGAGGAAGCGCACGCTGCTGCGCGTCGCGGTCCTCGACGAGGCGCGGGAGTCGACCGGCGACACGGTGGAGCGGCTGATGGGCAACAAGCCGGAGGCCCGGTTCGCCTTCATCACCGAGCGCGCCGCTTTCGCCGACGGCTCGGAACTCGACATCTGAAAGCCTGTTTGACCGTGTTACTTCAACAAACTCGTCATTCTTCATGCTGAGGTGCCGAGCGAAAGCTCGGCCTCGAAGCACCCCGGTCGCCGGTTCGTCGTAGAAGGCCGAGCGCGGCAGGCCCATCAGCGCACATCCTCGGCTGACCGAGAGACCGGCGGGCCGGCCATGTCGAGCACGGCCTTGCCCCAGAATCGTCCCCTGGCGAGCAGGTAGGCAATCCCGATGCCCGGCAGCAGGCTCGCCAGCGTCCCGGTGGTCGCGACGAGCAGGCTGAGACGCAACGCAGCCCACTCCTCGGGCGTGAGCCAGCCCGTCACTGCGCAGCGGTGGCCGAGCGGTTCAGCACGGTGAAGCCCTGCTTCTCGAAGGCGGCCTTGGCGGTAGGCCCGCGCAGATAGGCCAGCAGGGCGGACGCGTCCGGATTGCGCGAGTCCTTGGTGATCGCGACCGGGTAGACGATCGCCGGGTGGCTGTCGGCGGGGAAGGTGGCAACGATCTTGACGTTGGAGTCCGCCGCCGCGTCGGTGGCGTAGACGATGCCGAGCGGCGCCTCGCCCCGCGAGACGAGGAGCAGCGCGGCCCGCACGCTCTCGGCCTGCGCGATCCTGTCCTTCACCCCGGCCCAGCCGCCGAGCTTCTCCAGCGCCGCCTTGCCGTACTTGCCGGCCGGCACCGCCTCGACGTTGCCCATGGCGAGCCTGCCGGAGCCGAGCGCCGTCGTGAGATCGAGGCCCGGCCCCATCTTCACCTCGACCTTCGCGTCCTTCGGGGCGATCAGGACGATGCTGTTGGCCAGAAGGCTCACCCGCGTGTCGGGCTGGATGAGATCCTTCTTGGCGAGATAGTCCATCCAGTCGAGATCGGCCGAGAAGAACAGGTCGGCCGGCGCGCCCTGTTCGATCTGTTTGGCGAGCGTGTTCGAAGCGGCGTACGAGATCTTCGGCGCCGGCTTACCCTCCTTGGCGTAGCTTCCGGCGATGTCGTCGAGGGCATTCTTCAGGCTCGCGGCGGCGAAGACGGTCGGTGCTTCCGCTGCCGGCGCAGGGATTGTCCTTGCAAGAGTGATGGCGACGAGACCGGCCAGGAAGCTGGCGCGGGTGAGTGTAAGCATGAGAACAGTCCTCTATAAGGAAAACACGATGGTGATCTGCGGCTCGAAGATCCGCTTCGTCTCCCCTATAGGACGGAGCGTTTCCGGCGCAAAGTTCAAGTGCTGAGAGGCGCAAAGATCCGCTTCCCCTAGAGCGTGTTATGAGCTGACGGACCGGTTTGGCGTTGTGGTTCATGCCGGCCGATCTTCGCGCCTACCCGTCCGATGTGTCCGATGAGGAGTGGGCGTTTGGTGGCGCCCTGTCTCGCCTTGCTGCGACAACAAGGCCCTGAACCGCCACGCCCTCGACGACATGCGCCAAGCCCTGTCGGCCGCGGGCGGGTGCGAAATCTGGAACCAGGGCGACGATACCTGCCACCTCGACGGCACGGCACGGATGGGCGATGATCCACGCACCAGCGTGGTGAATGCCGATGGCCGCTCTCTGGGACATCCCGAACCTCTGGGTCTGCGACGGCCCGGTCTTCCCGACGGTCGGCGGCGTCAATCCCTCGCTGACGATCCTGGCCGTCCGCATCCGGGCGATGGCACGCCGAGGAACCGTGTAGAGCGATCTGCCGGACCGCCGCGGCGGCGGTAACCTTTCGGTAAACAAACATCGTTAACAGAAATCCCGGATGCCCGCCGAAGCTTTTCCCGAGCGACTGCCTCACTTCGACTGCGGTCGTGCGGCGTCATTCGGCCGAGCCGTCTTCGGCCGGGCCGCGATGTCGGGAGATCGGGCCGCTTTCCGAACCGGACCTCGCATCGATGACAGTTCGAGGTTCGCGAACCTCGTCAGCGGGAAGCCTGTGCCATGTCGGGGACGGTCGAAGCGGACAAGCCTGCGGCGAAGAAACCGGTCGCGGCGGTCTCACCCGAGGAAATGCTGAAACAGGCCGTCGCCGGCACCCCGAAGGCCGACCCGGCGACCGCCGCGTCGCTTTCGGCCGAACCGGCGCGAAAGCCCTTCCGCCCCGGCGCCAACGGCCGTCTCGCCGCGGCGAGCGTGGCCGCACTGGCCTGTGGCCTCTCCATCGGTCTGATGGCCGCGCCGCAGGAGCGCGCCGGCGAGGCGCTGGCGCAGCTCCGGACGGAGCTGGCGGCGGGGCGGTCGGAATCCGCTCGGCTGGCGCAGGAGATCGAGCGGCTCGCTCGCACGACGACGGGGCTGCGCGAGGCGAGCGAGGCCGCCCGCCATGAGACCAAGGCGCTCGGGAGCAGCCTGACCGAACGGATCGGCCGTTCCGAGCAGGCGCTCGACCGTCGCCTCATGGCCCTGTCCGAGACGGTGGTGCGGAACGAGCGCGAGCAGGGCGAGCGCCTCGCCGGCATGATCGCCCAGTTGGAAAAGAAGTCGCCGCCATCCACGGCGGCGGTGACACCGGCAAAGCCCGAAGCGAAACCGGAGGCGCGGATGCCGGAACCGACGCAGACCGGAAGTCTCCCGGACAAACCGAAGACCGAGACGCTGGAGGGCTGGGCGTTGCGCGACGTCTACGACGGCGTCGCGATCCTCGAAGACCGCCGTCGCCGGCTCGTCGAGGTCGCTCGGGGGGATGCTGTGCCGGGTGTCGGGCGCGTCGACGCGATCGAGCGCCGGGGCCGGCAATGGATCGTCGTCACCCGTCAGGGCGTGATCACGCCTCAGCCGTGGTGAGCACCGGGCTCAGCCGACCGAAAGGCCGTCGAGCGGCGTGAGCGTCGTTCCCGGTAGCGCGAGCGCCAGTTCGGCGAGCATGGTCGCCCGCTCCAGGCGCAACCGGCCGCGCTCGCGCGCCTCCTCCTGTGCCTCCAGGCCGGGATGAAGGATCATGGCGAGGCGCGCCTCGCCGTCGTCCTGCGTCGTCAGATTCTTCCCGTCGAAGACTGGCATGACCCGCTCCCGCCCTCATCGAAGGCATGCGGCCTACGAGCAAAGCTCAACCGTATGTGAAGAACTTGAAAAGCGGGGATAAGTTCCGCCGATTCTTACCGCTTAACCGCGATTTCATCTTTGCGTCGCAGCAGACGGTAGTGCGGTGCGAAGCCGCACACAACGAAAGCAACAGTCGTACATCTCAGGTCCGCGACACGTCCCAAAGATCTATCGGGATGCCAGTCCGTTTCGACCTGACAAAGATGGCCGGCCATCGGATCGAGTGTCGGATCTCGCCCGCGCAGACAGGTCGTCACGTACAGGGTCGAGAGGTCGGGACCGCCGAAAGCGCACTTGGTCCGGCAAAGCCGATCTTCTCGTCCTGCGGCAGCCGGACGGACTCGCCGCTCGCCGGCCAATGCCGCCAGATCGCGGGGTTCTCGGTGGGGATCGGGCCAATCGGCTCAGACGCAGGCTCATCGAACATCTCCATGCCCCCGCTGACAACCAATTCGCCCACAGTATCTCACCTACGTGCCGACAGCGCGCCATTGACACAGGGCGCCGAAGAAGGTCGCCGTCTCGGGGAAGACCGTGTGGGGAGCAGCACTCCGAGAAACAGGGGCGCCATAATCAGTCCGCCGGGGCGCGCTCCAGCGCGCTTCGCTTGATCGACACCTGCGTGGCCCGCACCCCGCCCTGTCGCCGACTTTCCTGTTCGGCTCATTTCGGATTACAACTTGCGCCAAGTCATGCCAAGAGCGCGTCCCGGCTGGCATATCGTTGACAAGTCGGGTAGCCGCCCGCCGAGTCGCACCGGAAGCTCGAGGAGCCGTCGATGTCGTCAGCCGTGCCAGCCCATGCGGAGGCGCAGGCGCCCGTCCGGCCGGCGGGGCTCGCCGACGGCGTCTACCACGCGATCCTCACCGGCATCGCCAACGGTACCTACGCGGGCAACGCCAAGCTGCCGAGCGAGAACGACCTCGCGGTTCGGTTCAAGGTGTCCCGGCCCGTCGTCCGCTCCGCCCTCGATCGCTTGCGGCGCGAGGGCGCCGTCGTCTCCCGTCAGGGTGCGGGCAGCTTCGTGAAGCCGCGCGAGGCGGCCCCGGCCCTGGGCTTCGCTCCGGTCGAGAGCATCGCCGACATCCAGCGCTGCTACGAGTTCCGACTGACCATCGAGCCCGAGGCAGCCTTCCACGCGGCCGTCCGGCGCGACGAGGTGGCGCTCGGCCGGATCGGTGCCGCCCTCGAACTCCTGAACGTCGCCACACGCCAGGAGCAGCACCGTGACGACGCCGACTTCGCCTTCCACCACGCGATCGCGGAGGCGGCCAACAACCACTACTACGCCGCCTCGATGCGGGCGCTGCAATCTCACATCGCCGTGGGCATGAAGATCCACGGCCTCGCCCTGCTCGGCCCGAATTCCGGTCTGCGCGGGGTACTGGAGGAGCACAGCGGTATCTTCGCCGCGATCCGGGATCGCGAGCCCGAAACGGCCCGCGCCCGCATGGCCGAGCATATCCGCTCCTCGCGCGACCGCCTCTTCGAAGGACGACTCCTCGACCTCTCCCTGTAGCGGCTTGCACGGACGGCCGGTCCGGCGTGCCGACGACACGAATCGGCGCTTGACCCCGCGACCGAATCGGCTGTATCCCGCTTAACAACTTTACAACAAGTTTGCGGCCGGCGCCTCAAACCGGCCGCGGGGAGGGTCGCCATGAGCGATGCAGCCGCCTTCATCGAGCGTCTCGCGGCGATCGTCGGGGATCGCCACGTGGTCGGGCCGGACGGCGACCTCGAACCCTTCGTCATCGACTGGCGCGAGCGCTACCGCGGCCAGGCCGAGGCCGTGGTGAAGCCCGGCAGCGTCGCTGAGGTGTCGCAGGTGGTGGCGCTGGCGCGCGCCTCGGGCGTCACGGTGGTGCCGCAAGGGGGCAACACGGGTCTGTGCGGCGGGGCGGCCCCGATGGAGCCGGGGCGGAACCTCGTGGTCCGTCTCGACCGGATGCGGGCGGTCCGCGCGGTGAGTCCGCTCGCCAACACGATCACCGTCGAGGCGGGCTGCGTTCTGGCCGAGATCCAGGCCGCGGCCGAAGCCGCCGACCGCCACTTCCCCCTGAGCCTCGGCGCCGAGGGCAGTTGCCAGATCGGCGGCAACATCGCTACCAACGCCGGCGGCACCGCGGTGCTGCGCTACGGCCCGACGCGCGAACTCGTGCTCGGGATCGAGGCGGTGCTGCCGGACGGGCGGATCTTCGACGGCCTGCGGGCGCTGCGCAAGGACAACACCGGCTACGACCTCAAGCAGCTCTTCATCGGCTCGGAGGGAACGCTCGGCATCGTCACCGCGGCGGTGCTGAAGATCTTCGCCAAGCCCCGCGTCTCGGCGACCGCCCTGGTGATGCTGGAGGGCGTCGAGCAGGCGCTCGCCGTGATGGCGCTGCTGCGCGGCCATGTCGGCGACCGGCTCGGCTCGCTGGAGATCATGTCGCGGGGCCAGATCGAGGCGATCCGCGCCACGGTGCCGGACACCGCGATTCCGTTCGTCCTCGACGCGCCCTGGTACCTGATCATCGAGCTGACCGACGCGCTGGCCGGGACCGACCTCGCGACACCGCTGGAGGAGGCGCTGGGCGAGGCGCTGGAGCGGGGCCTGATCACCGACGCGCTGCTGGCTGCAAGCGAGGCGCAGGCCAAGGCGATCTGGAAGGTCCGGCACAGCGTCTCGGAGGGCAACAAGCGCTCAGGGATCGTGGTCTCGCACGACAGCGCCGTGCCGCTGGACCGGCAGGCCGCCTTCGCGGTCAACGTCGAGGCGCGCATCCTGGCGGCGGTGCCGCACGCCCGGGTCGTGATGCACGGCCATATCGGGGACGGCAACATCCACGTCATCGCGCTGCTCGATCGCGCCCGCGTCGCCGACGCCCGGGAGGCGGAGCGGGTCGCCGCCGAGATCAACGGCATCGTCGACGACGAGACCCGCCTCCAGGGGGGCGCGATCAGCGCCGAGCACGGCATCGGGCTGACCAACCGCGGCCGGCTCGCCCGCGTCACCGACCCG
Source organism: Methylorubrum populi (assembly GCA_036946625.1). Classification (NCBI taxonomy): domain Bacteria; kingdom Pseudomonadati; phylum Pseudomonadota; class Alphaproteobacteria; order Hyphomicrobiales; family Methylobacteriaceae; genus Methylorubrum; species Methylorubrum populi. Next base: position 395,488 of record JAQIIU010000002.1, on the reverse strand, counting down.
CTCGAACTCGACCTGATGCGCGCGATCAAGGGCGTGCTCGATCCGGACGGTCTGATGAACCCCGGCAAGATCTTTGCCGGGCCGGCCGGCCGCCGCTGAACGACCATAAAAGAACGGAGGGCGACGCCATGACCGGACAGGCGATGGTTCAACTGCCGCGCCAGCGCTGGCTCATCGTGCTGATGTGCTTCCTCGCGGTGGCGATCAACTACATCGACCGGGCCAATCTCGGCGTCGCCGTGCCGATGATCCGCCAGGAATACGGGATAGACCCGGCCCTCATGGGCCTGATCCTGTCGGCCTTCTTCTGGTCCTATGTCCTCATGCAACTGCCGGGCGGCTGGCTGATCGACCGCTTCGGCTCGCGCCTGACCTACACGGTGGCGACGCTGATCATGTCGGTGGCCACGCTGGCCACCGCCTTCGCGGGCGGGATCTACTCGATGATCGCCTGCCGGCTGATGCTCGGGATCGGCGAGGCGTTCTGCTATCCGGTGAACGCCAAGGTCACCTCCCTGTGGTTCCGCCGCTCGGAGCGCGGGCTGGCCACCGGCATCTGGGCCTCGGGCTCCCGCGTCGGCTCGGCGATGACGCTGCCGCTGGTGGCCTTCCTCATCGCCAATTTCGGCTGGCGCGAGGCCTTCCTCGTCACCGGGACGATCGGCCTCGTGTGGATGGTGGTCTGGTACCTCGTCTACCGCGACCCCGGGAAGCATCCGGCGGTGAGCGCCGAGCAGCTCGCCGTGCTGGAGGCCGACTATGCGGTGAAGGCCGGCGCCAAGAAGATCCGCTACGCGGAGCTGTTCCGGTACCGCACCATCTGGGGCATGATGATCGGCTTCTTCTGCCTCAACTTCGTGATCTACTTCTACACGACGTGGTTCCCCTCCTACCTCACCGAGTCGCGCGGCTTCTCGCTGTCCAAGCTCGGAACCCTCGGCCTGCTGCCCGGCCTCGTCGCGATCCCGGCGGGCTGGTTCGGCGGCTACCTCTCCGATCGCCTCTACAAGGGCGGCTGGAGCCTCACCGCCGCGCGCAAGACCTGCCTCGTGGGTGGCTTGCTCTCCTCCTCGGTGGTGGCGTTCGCGCCCCTCGTGCCGGGCGACGCGGCGGCGCTGGCGCTCCTGTCGATCTCCTACTCGGGCCTCGCCTTTGCCGGCGCCAACATCTGGACGCTGCCCGGCGACGTCGCGCCGACGCCGGCCCACGTCGCCTCGATCTCGGGCATCCAGAACTTCGCTTCGAACCTCGCCGGCATCGCGCTCACCACCTTCACCGGCGTGATGGTCTCGATCACCAAGGGCTCCTTCGTGGTGCCGCTGGCGGTGGCCGGCACGCTCAGCGTCGTCGGCGCCTGCTCCTACCTGTTCATCGTCGGCGAGATCGCGCCGCTGAAGAGCCGGGAGGAGGAGTCCGAGGCCCTGGCCGCCAACCCGGCGCAGGCCTGAGCCGGTCCGATGACCTGCCTGCGCCTCATCGCCGACGACCTGACCGGCACCCTCGACGCGGCGGCCGGGTTCAGCGGCCTGTGCGGGCCGATCCCGGTCGCGTGGCCGGAGGGGCTGGCGGGCGCCGCGGCCGGGTCCCTCGCGGTCGATACGGGGACCCGCGAGCGGGACGCGGACGCGGCGGCCGCGATCGCGGGCGGGCTCGCCCCCCTGCTCGGCAGCGCGGATATCGCGTTCAAGAAGGTCGACAGCCTGCTGCGCGGCCCCTGGGCGGCGGAGCTGGCCGCCGTCCTCCGCGCGGGCGGCTGGGAGCGCTGCGTCGTCGCGCCGGCCTTCCCCTACCAGGGCCGCGCCACCGTCGGCGGGCGCCAAGTCGACCGGAGCGGGGCAACCTGGACCCCGGTCTGCGGCGACATCGCCGGGGCCCTGCAGGAGGTCGGGCTCCCGGCCCGCCACGCCGCGGTCGAGGACGGGCCGGTGCCGGGCGTGGCCGTCTACGACGCGTCGGACGACGCCGAGCTTCATCGCATCGCCGCGCTCGGCGGTGATCCGGGGCGCGTGCTGTGGTGCGGCAGCGGCGGCCTCGCCGCGGCGCTCGCCCGAGGCACGCCGCCGACGGACGACGCGCGGCTTGTCGGCCCGGTGCTCGGCCTGTTCGGCTCGGACCGCGCCGAGTCGGAGGCGCAGCTCGCGGCCTGCGGCGACCACCGTCTGCTCCTCCCGCACGACGGTGCCGACGCGACACCGGTCGCGGCGCGGCTGACCGCCGGGGGCGTCGCCCTGGTCAGCCTCCACCTGCCCCCCGGCACCGCCCGCGAGGCGGCGGCCGTGCGCATCGCCGCCCGCTTCTCCGGCCTCGTCGCCGGGCTCGGCCGCCCGGGAACCCTCTTGGTCGCGGGCGGCGAGACCCTGAAGGCCCTCTGCCTGGCCCTTGGTGCGGGGGGGCTCGACGTCACCGGGCAGGTCGCCCCGGGGCTGCCCCGCTCGACCCTGCGCGGCGGGCGCTGGGACGGCCTGCCCGTCGTCTCGAAATCCGGCGCCTTCGGAACCGCGGGCGTCTGGCGCGACCTGCTCCACCACAACGGCTTCATCCCCGACAGGAGGGACGCATGACCCCCCATCTCGCCATCACCATGGGTGACCCGGCCGGCATCGGCCCGGAGATCATCGTCAAGGCCGCCGCCCGGCTGAAGGACCGCATCGCGGCAGGCGACCTGCGCCTCCTCGTCGTCGGCAGCACCCCGGCGCTGCGGCGGGCCGAGGACCTGCTCGGGCTGGGCCACGCGCCGATCCCGGAGGTGTCCGAGCATGAGGAGGACTGGCCGGCGCTCTGCTGCCTCCAGGCGGACGCGGAGGGCGAGCCGATCGGCTTCGGGCAGCTCTCGGCCGACGGCGGCCGCTTCGCCTACAAGGCGGTGGAGGCCGGTGTGCGGCTGGCGCTCTCCGGCCGGGTCGGCGGCATCGTCACGGCGCCCCTGAACAAGGAGGCGCTGAACCGGGCCGGCTACCACTATGCCGGCCACACCGAGATGCTGGCCGAACTCACCGGGATGCGCGGCTCGGTGATGATGCTCGCCCACGGCACCATGCGGGTGAGCCACGTCACCACCCACGTCGCCCTGGAGGACGTGCCGAAGCGCCTCACCCCGGAGCGCCTGCGCCTCGTCATCGACCTCACCGACCGGGCGCTGAAGGGCCTCGGGCTGCCGCGGCCGAAGATCGCCGTCGCCGCGCTGAACCCGCATGCCGGGGAGGGAGGCCTGTTCGGCCGCCAGGACATCGACGTGAGCGCACCCGTCATCGCGCAGGCCGTGGAGGACGGTCTCGACGTGCTGGGGCCGGTGCCCGGCGACACGGTGTTCGTGAAGCTGCGCGCCGGCCAGTACGACGCCGTGATCGCGATGTACCACGACCAGGGGCACATCCCGGTCAAGCTGCTCGGCTTCGAGATCGACCCGGCCACCGGCAAGTGGATGGACCTCTCGGGCGTCAATGTCACCCTCGGCCTGCCGATCATCCGCACCTCGGTCGATCACGGCACCGCCTTCGACATCGCCGGCCGCGGCATTGCCAACGAGCGCAGCCTGATCGAGGCGATCGAGTTCGCCGAGCGGCTCGCCGCCGGCCGCGCCGCCTGAAGAACCCCGGGAGAGCAGACACGATGACGGCCCACGCGCGCCTCGACAGCCCGATCGACCTCCTCCGGCCGGAGCGAATCGCCTTCGGCGCCGGCACCTTGGCGGAGGTCGCCCGCTTCGCCGCCGAGCGCGGCTACCGGCGCCCGCTCGTGGTGGCCGATGCCTTCAACGCCGCCCGCATCGACCGCTTGGGATTGCCCGGCACGGTCGCCGCGTTCGGCACCGTGAGACCCGAGCCCGACGTGCCGAACCTCGACGCGGCGCTGGCGGAGGCCGAGCGGGTGCGGCCCGACCTCGTGGTCGGCTTCGGCGGCGGCAGCGCGATGGACCTGGCCAAGCTCGTCGCGGTGCTGCCGGGCAGCGGCCAGCGGCTGGCCGACGTGGTCGGCCCGGAGCGCGTCGCCGGGCGCCGGGTCGGCCTCGTCCAGGTCCCGACGACCGCCGGCACCGGCAGCGAGGCGGGGACGCGCGCCCTCGTGACCGACCCGGAGGCGCAGGCCAAGCTCGCGGTGCAGAGCCGGCACATGCTGGCCGATCTCGCGGTGATCGACCCCGATCTGACCATGAGCGTACCGCCTGCCGTCACCGCCGCCACCGGCATCGATGCGATGGCCCACTGCGTCGAGGCCTATACCAGCCGGCGGGCGCATCCGGCGATCGACCTCTACGCCCTGGAGGGCGTGCGGCTGGTGGGCCGCCACCTGTCCCGCGCCGTGGCCGACGGCTCGGACCGCGAGGCGCGGGCCGGTCTCGCCCTGGCCTCGCTCTACGGCGGCTTCTGCCTCGGCCCGGTGAACACCACCGCCGGCCACGCGGTGGCCTATCCGCTCGGCACCCGCCACCACGTCGCCCACGGCCTCGCCTGCGCGGCCATCTTCCCGCACACGCTGGCCTTCAACGCCCCGGCCGTGCCGGAGAAGACCGCCCGCGTGCTGGAGGCGCTGGGCGCCGGAAGGGCGACGGATGCCGCGGCCGAGGCGGACGCCGTGCTGGAGCACGCCTACCGCTTCTGCGCCGATCTCGGCGTCGAGATGCGCCTGTCCCGGATGGGCGTGCCCGAGGACGACCTCGACGCGATGGCGGGCGAAGCCCACGCGATCCGCCGCCTCCTCGACAACAACCCGCGCGACCTCCCCCGCGAAGCCATCGTCGCGCTCTACCGCGCCGCCTACTGAGGGCCGTCCATGTCGAACCCGTCCATGTCGAACCCATCCATGTCGAACCCGGCTCGGCCGAACCTGCACCCGCGCGGCGTCTTCTGCGCCGCCTTGACCCCGCTCACCCCCGACTACGCCCCGGACCACGCCCCGTTCGTGGAGCATGCCCGCCGCCTGCTCGACCAGGGCTGCGACGGCATCGCGCTGCTCGGCACCACGGGCGAGGCCAACGCCTTCTCCGTGGGCCAGCGCAAGGCCCTGCTGGAGGCGGCTCTGGCCGGTGGGATCGCCCCCGAGCGCCTGATGCCGGGTACCGGCGTGGCCGCGCTGGCGGAGACCGTCGAGCTGACCCGCCACGCCGTCTCGCTCGGCGTCACCACCGTGGTGATGCTGCCGCCGTTCTACTACAAGGCCGTGACCGACGAGGGACTGTTCTCCGCCTACAGCACGGTGATCGAGCGGGTCGGCGACGCGCGGTTGCGCCTCGTCCTCTACCACATCCCGCAGATCGCCGGGATCGGCATCTCCCACGACCTGATCGAGCGCCTGCGCACCCGCTATCCGGAGGTCGTGACCGGGATCAAGGATTCCTCGGGCGACCTCGCGAACATGGAGGCCCTGATCGCCCGCTTCCCAGGCTTCGCGGTGCTGGCCGGCGCGGACCCGCTGCTCCTGCCGCTGCTGGCCAAGGGCGGGGCCGGCTGCATCACCGCCACCTCGAACCTCGTGGCTGCCGACCTCGCCCTCATCTACCGCCACCACGCCGACCCGGCGCGGGCGGAGGATGTCACCACGGCACAGGCGCGGGTCATCGCCGCCCGCAACCGTGCCTCGATCCTCCCCCAGATGGCTTCCCTGAAGGCGATGTTGGCGGACGCGACCGGCCAGGAAGCGTGGAACCGTCTCTGTCCGCCGCTCCTCGCGCTGACCGAGGACGAGCGGCAGCGCCTGCGCGCGGCTTGATCGGCGAGCAGAGGGCATCGACGACGCTCGTGCTGCTCAACGCCTCGGCCGTGGCGCCCGGCCCATCGATCAACCGGCGATGCGTCGGGATCGTCGCCGGTTGGTATGGGAAAGGCTTTTGAGCGAACGATGGCACGATCCGTCAACGAATTCGCTCCACGATCGAACCGGCCACCTTCGCCGAGCCCCGACGATATGGGCATGATCAAGCGCACCGGCATCGCGATCCTCCTCGGCCTGACCGGCTTCGCGCTGGGCACGGTGCTGGGGCGGGTGACGGAGAAGGGGGGCCGTCCGGTCGCGGAAGCGGAGCCCTGGCCGCCGGCCCTGCGCCACATCACCCAGTTCCCGCCCCCCGGGAAGGCCGCGAAGGAGACGCCACGCTCAGGCCGCTGACCGTTCCGACGCGTCGGAAACCCCGCCATCGAGCCCGCCGTGCGCCTCGGCGAGGATCGCGTAGGAGGCAAGCCGCGCCGCATGGTCGTGCAGGGCGCTCGCCACCATCACCTCGTCGGCGCCGGTCTCGGCCGCGAGCCGTTCGAGCCCGTCCCGAACCGTCTCCCGCGAGCCGACGAGCGAGCGCGCCAGCATCCGCGAGGCCTGCGCCTTCTCCGCGGGGCTCCAATAGGCCTCGATGTCGTCGACCGGCGGGGGCAGCAGGCCGCGGGTGCCGCGCACCAGCCGCGTGAACTGCTGCTGCGGCGTGGTGAACAGGCGCCGCGCCTCCGCGTCGGTCTCCGCCGCCACGACGTTGACGCCGACCATGGCGTAGGGCCGCCGCAACTGCTCGGACGGTTGGAAGCGGGCGCGGTAGGCATCCAGCGCCGGCAGCAGCGCGTCGGGGGCGAAGTGCGAGGCGAAGGCGTAGGGAAGGCCGAGCATGCCGGCAAGTTCCGCCCCGAACAGGCTCGAACCGAGGATCCACAGCGGCACCTTGAGCCCCGCGCCGGGCACCGCCTGCACCGGCTGGCCCGCCCGCACCGGACCGAACAGAGCCTGCAATTCGAGCACGTCGTGGGGAAACCGCTCGGCCGATGCGTCGTCGCGGCGCAGGGCCCGGAGCGTCAGCCCGTCCGTGCCCGGCGCCCGGCCGAGCCCGAGGTCGATCCGGCCGGGATACAGTGCTTCCAGCGTGCCGAACTGCTCGGCGATCACCAGCGGCGCGTGGTTGGGCAGCATGATCCCGCCCGCGCCGACCCGGATGCGGCGCGTGCCCTGGGCCACGTGGCCGATCACCACCGCGGTGGCGGCGCTGGCGATGCCGGTCATGTTGTGGTGCTCGGCGAGCCAGAACCGGCGGTAGCCGAGGCGTTCCGCGTGCCGGGCGAGATCGAGGCCGTTGGCGAGCGCCCGCCCCGGCGTGGCGCCTTCCGGCACGGGGGCGAGATCGAGGACCGAGAGGGGAGGCAGGGAGGTCATGGGGGCGCGGCGCACCTTCGCTCTGCGCCCGTGCGGACGCAAACCGGCTTTCCCCCTCCGATGCGGTCAGATCGTGCGCCGGGTTCCCGGGCGCAAGGATCGAGCATCGTCCCGATAAGGTGGTTCCCGGCTTTCGGGACGATGCGCAGGGGGCTTGCGCGCGGCGGGCAAAGCGTCCTAGCCTCTCCCCATCGGCGCTTGCCGCGCCGTCCCGAGACAAGGAGGTCGGCCATGAGACATCACGGCATCAACGGCTCCCCCGCCCGCACCGCCGATGCGGACCAGGACACGCCACCCCACTAGGATCGGCAGGGATGGTGGCTCCCCGAGACGCTGCGGCAGGTCGAGTTCCCCCGCCGGTCCGAGGACGGGGCAGCAGCTCCCACCGCGCGCGAGAGCGTGACCCCCTGCAAAGCCCGTCGGCGCGAGCCGGCGGGCTTTCTCTTTGGTTCGAACGGACGGACGAACGCCCGGACCTCGCATCCGGGCGTCGCCGTGCCGTCGATCGCGGGAGCCGCTCAGCGCTCCTTGTTCTTCATCGTGCGCGAGTCCTGGGTCTTGTTGCCGTCGGAACCGGCACTGGTCCCGGGATTGGAGGAGTTGGGGGCCGAACCGGCCGTGTCGCCCGCCTTCATCTTGTCGGCCTCCTTGGCGGGCGACGCGCTGTTCTGCGGCATCGTGGTAGTCCCCCCGGACGTGCCTTGCGCGAAGGCAGGCCCTGACAACGCCGCGAACAGCGTCGTTGCCGCAATCATCGCCGGGATTCGCATCGCTGGGATTCGCATGTGTTTCTCCGTCTCGAAGGTGCGGATGAAACCTCCTGCGGAAGATCATGTTCAATTCATTCATGAAATTTGGAAGGACAGTTTCTTATATTTCCATAAAATTGCAAATTCGTATGACGATCATGCCGATTGATCCCGGTCTCATCTAAAAATCCATGCGCGCGCAGGCGAAGACACCGTTTGGGCCGACAGCCCGAGCCGCCCTGGCCGGCCCCCAAATCGCGTCTGGCAAATCGCGTCTGGCAAATCGCGTCTGGCAAATCGCGTCTGGCAAATCGCGTCTGGATTGCGTTCATCATCACGGCGCAGGGCTTGCACGAGCGGATCCGAACCCTGCTCTGAGATCGGCGCCGGATGCCCCTCTTCCATTTCGAGCTGTGCCGGAACGGCCGCATCGTCGGCCGGACGGAAACCCGCGACTGCCCCGATTGCGGCATGGCCTTCCGCGCCGCCCGCGACATGATCCGGACCTTGCGCGAGGCCGACACCCTGCCGAACGGCGCCCGCGAGCACACCCTGCGCGTCAGCTACGTCGATCACGCGACGCTGTTCGAACTGCCGTTCGATCTGGGGATCTGATACGATATCCGGTTGATGACTTCGGCCTCTCCTGCGTCATCGCGAGGCGAAGCCGTGGCGATCCAGGGCGCGCCCTTTCCGGACCTGTCGCGCCCTGGATCGCTTCGCGGCCGCTCGCGAGGACGGAGGGGGGCGAAACCCGAAGCGATCAAGCGGAAACGGTATGAGACGGTTCGCGGTCGATCCGCTCACCAGCCCTCGCGAGCGTGAGCGAAGTGATCCGACCGCGCGACCTTTCCGGTCATGACTGCGACTTGGATTGCTCGCGCCGAGCCTCGCAATGACGGAGAGGGAGACCCACGCCGTATCGCGAGCCGACAGGCGCAGCACCACGACGCCGCCGAAAGGGACCAAGCGGTCATCCCTTCCAGTTCTTCAGCGCGGCGAACGGGCTGGCCGAAAGGTCCGGGGGCGGGGGGTTGAGCACCGGCTCGACCTGCGCGACCGCGTCCTCCCGGGAGTGGGCATTCCCGTTCGGCAGCTTGCCGCCGGCCGCGTCGCGGTGGCCGCCGCCGCGGAAGGCGCGGGCACCGTCGAGTGCCGTGCCGTCGATGGAGCGGAACGAGAGCGTGCCCGCCCGCTGCACGTTGACGACCCGCTTGGCCCGGCCCGCCTCCATCACTTGGTCGGAGACCCGCTGGAAGGTACCGGAATCGAGGCCGAAGGACAGCAGCGTGCCGTCCGAGAGGGGATGGAACAGCGCGTCCGAGCGGGCAAGCGCCCGGGCCAGCCGCTGGCGCGCGGTCAGCGTCGGATCGTCGCCCGCCTCCCCGGCGAGGAGGCCGTCGACGAGGCCGGCGCGGAGTTCGCCCGAGCGGCGCTCCAGCTCCGCCGGGGTAGCGCCCGCCCGCAGCAGGCCCGCCGCCGCCATCAGCAGGTCCGAGACGAAGCGGTCGTGCCAGGGGTGGCCCATCGGCACCAGGGTCGAGACGCTGTCCCAGAACAGCTCGTCGAGGGCGAGACCGCCGGCGAAGCTCGGTTCGCCTTTCTTCCACAGGTCGAGCGCCTCGACCGCCTCGATCAGCGCGGCGAGGTCCGCCGCCGCCGTCTCGCCGGGCACCTGCGGCTCGGGGGCGTAGAGGGCGCGCTGGTCGTAGGCGATGCGCGTGGCGCAATGCGCCTCGTCGATCAGCACGAACACCTCCGGATCGCCCAGATCCGTCCGCAGCAGCCCCGCACGCTCGGGATCGGGCCCGGGCTCCAGGTTCTGGCGCTTGAGCTGATCGATCGAGGAGGCGTGGTGGTCGAGCACCACGAGGCGGTGGCGCGCGCCCTCCGACCGGCCACGGTTCATCGCGGCGAAGCGGCGCAGGAAGGCGATGGTCGGTTCCTCCAGCCCGAGATCGGTCATCAGCAGCGTCTCGGAGGCGGATGCGCCGCGAAGGCGCTTCAGTTCGTCCTCCACCACCGGGCCGACATCGGAATAGCGGGCGACGTGCACCACCCGCGACACGGCCGCGAAGGCGGCGGCAACGGTCGAGGCGCCGTAGCCGTCGAGGTCGTGATGGGTGATCTGCGTGACAATCATCGCCAGAATCGTCGGCTCAAGGCTGGACAGGAGGCTCGCGGGACGCGAGACGGCGGGCACCGCCGACGCGGCGTACGAGATCCGAGCCTCTTACGCCGGCCGGCCCCGGAAGGTCCACGGGCCTTCGGTGACCGGGGCTCGGTGCCGCCGTCACGCGGCACGGTCGTCCGGAAGCCGCGGCCGATACGCTGCGACGACCGGGCAAAGCCGGCAACCTTAACGTCCGGTTCAGGCGTTGAGATCCTATCTGCGACCGTTCTTCACCCCGGGAACCGGCGAGGGCATGACGCATCCGACCGATCCTTCGACCCGCGATGCGTGGTTCCTCGACCGTCGCCTCGACCGTCGCCGGCTGATCGGAGGGGCCGCGGCGGGCGCGGCCCTGACCCTCCTGCCCGGCGGGGCGGGAGCCCAGACCGCGCCGCTGGCGCTCCCCGCCGCGGGCTCGCCCTTCTCCGGCGCCACCGTGCCCGATCTCGCCCGTGCACTCGGCAACCGGCCGTTCGCGGCGCAGGCCACGAACGACGTGCCCGACGCTCTGAAGAACCTGTCGCGGGAGCAGTACGAGGCAATCCGCATCCGTCCCGAAGGGCTGATCTGGGGCGGCGAGCCGCACGGCTTCGCCCTCGAACCGCTGGTGCGCGGCTTCTACTACACCGACCGCGTCGCCCTGTTCCTCGTCGAGAACGGCGTGGTCCGCCCCGTGACCTACGATCGAACGCGCTACGAGGGGGGCACGGATGCGGGCATGGCGGCCCTGCCCGAGACCGACCGGGAGCCGGGCTTCTCCGGCCTGCGCATCCGCGCCCGCTTCGGCGAGGAGCATCAGGACTTCGCGGTGTTCCAGGGCGCCTGCTTCTACCGGATGGTCGGAAAGGGCCAGGCGTTCGGCGTCGACGGCCGCGCCCTGATGCTGCGCCCGGCCGACCCGCGGGGCGAGGAATTTCCGCGCTGGCGCGCCCTGTTCGTGGAGCGCCCGGCCGCACCCGACGACCCCCTCGTGATCCACGCCTTGATCGATTCCGATTCGCTCGCCGCCGCCCTGCGCCTGGAACTGCGCCCCGGCGCGACCTCGACCGCCGCGGTCACCGCAACCCTGGTCACCCGCAAGGGCATCGACCATCTGGGCCTGGGCGGCATGCAGGCGCCGTTCCTGTTCGGCCCGCACGACCGGCGCGGGGCGGACGACGCCCGCGCCGCGGTCTACGCCGCGGGCGGCCTGCAGATCCGCAACGGCGGCGGCGAGACGATCTGGCGCCCGGTGCGCAACCCGGAGACGCTGCAGATCTCGAGCTTCGTCGACGACGCTCCGAAGGGGTTCGGGCTGACGCAGCGGGACCGTGCGTTCTCGACCTTCGAGGACGACGGGCATCCCTGGGAGCGCTCGCCCTCGCTCTGGGTCGAGCCGGGCGAGGCCGCAGGCGCGGAGGGGTTGTGGGGGGAGGGCGCCGTCACCCTCCTCGAAATCCCGAGCGACGCCGAGGTCAACGAGAACGTCATCGTCTACTGGCGACCGAAGGCGAACCTGCCGGCGGGCCGCGAGATTCGGCTCGACTACCGCCAGAGCTGGGGCGGCGAGCCGCCCGTCGGGCCGCTCGCGCGGGTCACCGCGACCCGCAGCGGGCGCGGCGGCACCCATCCGCGGCGCCTGTTCCTGGTCGATTTCACGGGCGACCCCCTGTTCACGCCCGAAGGTGCCGTCGCCTCCCTCGACACCGTGCTGATCGCCAGCCCAGGCCGGATCGTGGAGGGCGCGACCCGCTGGATCGCCCACCCGCAGGCCCGCACCGTGCGCGTCGCCTTCGAACTCGATCCGGGCAGCGAGCGGGCGTGCGAGCTGCGCCTCGCCCTCAAGACCGGCGGGCGGCAGGTCACGGAAACGTGGCTCTACCGCTGGACCCCGTGACTCTTTTCCCCGCCGGAGCGCCGATGCCCGAGACCGCCGACATCGCCGCCGACCCCACCCTCGGCCCGGTCCCCGTCACCGACCGCCCGGGTCCGGTCGGCCAGGGCGTCGGGCAGGGAGTCCGGCAAGAGGGCAGCGAGGGCGTGGACCGCCGATCCATGCCGCCGCGGGCTCCCCTGGCGATGCCGGTGCAGGACCTGCACCGGATACCCGCCACCGCGCGCGACGGCGGCGGCGGGCCTCTGCTCGCGCGGCTGTTCGTGTTCGGGGGCGCGGCCGCGCTCACCGCCTACGGCGCGGTGCAGATGTACGAGGTGATCTCGGTCTCCGGCGGCGCGACGTGGCTGCAATACGTGCTGCTGGTGCTGTTCGTCCTGAACTTCTCCTGGATCGCGCTCGCCTTCACCGCCGCGCTCCTCGGCTTCGCGACCCTGCTGCGGCGCGAGCGGCCGGCACCGCTTCCGGCGAGGCTCGCCACCCGCACCGCCATCGTCATGCCCGTCTACAACGAGGGCAGCGCCCGGGTCTTCGCCGGGCTCCAGGCGATGCACGAGGCCGTCGCGGCCACGGGCCTGGGCGCTCATTTCGACTGGTTCGTGCTGTCCGATTCGACGCAAGGAGACGCCTGGATCGCCGAGGAGCGCGCCTTCCTGTCCTTGCGCGAAGAGCTCGGCCCCGGAGCCCGCCTCCACTACCGCCACCGCGAAAAGAACCACCACCGCAAGGCCGGCAACATCGCCGACTTCGTCACTGGCTGGGGCGCCGCCTACGACCACATGCTGGTGCTCGACGCCGACAGTCTGCTCACCGGCGGCTGCATCGTCCGGCTCGCCGCCGCGATGGAGGCGGACCCTCGGGCCGGCATCATCCAGAGCCTGCCGCTCATCATCAACCGCAACACCCTGTTCGCCCGCCTCCAGCAATTCGCCGCGCGCATCTACGGGCCGGTGATCGCCACCGGCCTCTCGGTCTGGTCGGGCCGCGACGGCAATTACTGGGGCCACAACGCCATCATCCGGATGCGGGCCTTCGCCGAGGCCGCCGGCCTGCCGGACCTGAAGGGCCGCCCGCCCTTCGGCGGCCACATCCTCAGCCACGACTTCGTCGAGGCGGCGCTGATCCGCCGCGCCGGCTGGGGCGTGACCATGCTGCCGCGGCTGGAGGGCTCCTACGAGGAGAGCCCGCCCTCGCTGATCGATCTCGCCGTGCGCGACCGGCGCTGGGCGCAGGGCAACCTCCAGCACGCCCGCGTCATCAGCGCGGCGGGGCTGGCGGCCGCCTCGCGCCAGCACTTCGCCACGGGCATCGCCGGCTACGTCGCCTCACCGCTCTGGCTCGCCCAGCTCGTGATCGGCATCGTCATCGTGCTGCAGACCGCCTGGGTGCGCCCGGAATATTTTTCCGCCGAGTTCGGCCTCTACCCGGTCTGGCCGCGCTTCGATCCGGTGCGCGCGCTCCAACTGTTCGCGTTGACCATGGGCATCCTGCTCGCCCCGAAGTTTTTGGGATTGATCCTCGCACTTCTGGACGGCGATACCCGGCGGGCGAGCGGCGGGGCCGGGCGGCTGACGCTGTCCTTCCTGATCGAGATCCTGCTCTCGGCGCTGATCGCGCCGATCGCGATGCTGGTCCAGTCGGGCTCGGTGTTCCAGATCCTGGCCGGGCGCGACACCGGCTGGAACCCGCAGCGGCGCGACGACGGCTCGATCCCCCTCTCGGCCATCATGCGCCGCCACCGCTGGCACACGGGTCTCGGCCTCGTCACGGGCATCGCGGCCTTCGCCATCGCCACCTCCCTGTTCCTGTGGATGTCCCCGACGATCCTCGGCCTCGTCCTGGCGATCCCGCTCTCCTGGGCCAGCGGCCAACTGGCGCTCGGCCTCGCCCTGAAGGCCCGCGGCCTGCTGGTGACGCCCGAGGAGCAGGCCCCGCCGGCCATCGCGCTGCGCGCGGGCGAGCTCGCCCGCCGCAACGCCGCCCGCGGCTTCGACGACACGGACGCGCTCGCCGCGCTCCACGCCGACGCAGACCTCGCCCACACCCACGCGGCGATGCTGCCCGAGGGCACACCCCGCCCCCGCGGACGCATCGACACCGACCATACGCTCGCCCGCGCCAAGATCGTGGAGGCAGAGACCTTGGCCGAAGCGCAAGCGTGGCTTGCCCCGAAGGAATGCTTCGCCCTGCTCCACGACCGCGCCCTTCTCGACCAGCTCACCCGCCTGCGGGCAGCCTGAGCCTGCGACGCGTCAGCCGAGGAGCGATTACCCGCGAGGGGTGAGATCGCCCGCCGCCCCCGCGGCGGGTTGAGCGTTGACGCCGATCCCCGCGCGGCCATAGACAGAACCCTGTCGCAGGCCGCGCCTCGTTCGCGCGGGCCCGAGACGGCATGGAAGGGTGGCCGAGTGGTTGAAGGCAGCGGTCTTGAAAACCGCCGTGGGGGCAACTCCACCGTGGGTTCGAATCCCACCTCTTCCGCCACTTCAGTACCCGAGCGGGCACGCCGATCGCCGCCGATTTCCCTCCCTGCGCAGCCACGAGCGTCCTGAGCAGGTCGCTCTTCGATCCCATGATGCGGACCTCGTCGTCGCCGACCTCGACGCGCTGGGCGAGCGCGCGCAGGTGATCCCGCCGATAGCCGCCCCCGTCGAGCCGCATCCGCTCGCGCGCGGCCTGTGACAGGCGCCCGACCATTTCCGGCGTGATCGCCCGCTCGCCGGTGCTCTCCAGCATCGCCTGCGCCCGGTCGGCGTCGACGCGCGACTGGTCGCGGATGACCTTGAGGCCGGCGATCCGCTCCTTCAGCGCCGGGTCGTCGAGGTCGGCGACGCCCGCCTCGATCGCATCGTAGAGGCGCTTCAGGCGCAGCTCCGATTCGGTGGCACGGCGGTTCAGCTCGGCGATGTGGACGCGGCGGCGCTCGGACTGCTCCTCGCGGCGACCGAGGATGGTTTCCAGCAGTTCCTCCAGCCGCTCGGGGTCGAGCAGCCGATCCTCGATATGGCCGGCGACGAGATGGTCAAGCTTGTCCATCGGGATCGCCCGGCCCTTGCAGCCGGTCTCGCCCTGCCGTGCCTTGATCGAGCAGGCATAGTAGCGGTAGCGGCCGCCCTTGCCTGTGCGGATGGTCATCGCGCCCCCGCAATTGCCGCAGAAGCAGATGCCGGTGAGCAGGGTCGGGCCGAGCACGACGCGGTGCGGCAGCGCGGTCTTCTGGTTGCGCGCCTTCATCAACGCCTGCACCGCGTCGAACGTCGCACGTTCGATCAGCGGCGGCACCTCCACCGTCACGACCTCGGCGTCGGGCTTCTTCTCCTTGGTCTTGGTGCGGCGGTTAAACTCGTGTTCGCCGATATAGGTGCGGCGCGTCAGGATGCGGTGGACCTGGCCGATGCCCCAGCGCCCGCCATCTCGGGTAAAGATGCCGCGGGCGTTCAGGTGCTTGACGATCGCCTTGACGCCCATCTGGCTGTGGTCCGCCTCGGCGCCGAGCGCGAGGCGGTAGATCAGGCGGATCGTGTCGGCGTGGAGCGGATCGATCTCCAGCTTCTTCTTGGTCTTGGCACCGCGCTGCTCGGCCGCAACGACCCAGTAGCCGATCGGCGGCAGCGAGCCGTTCCAGAAGCCCTGCCGGGCGTTCTCCTTCAGCGCGCGCAGGACGTGCTTGGCGTTCTCCTTCGACTGGTACTCGTCGAACAGCGCCATGATCTGGCGCATCATGACGTGCATCGGATCGTCGCCCATCTCCTGCCAGATCACACTTCCAGCATAAGTCGATCACCGTCGCCGTTTGAGCAGCGAGACAGAACTCTCTCCGTGCGGCCTCGTAATCCCGCCGTGGCGAAATCAGGCGGCAGGATCGGCGGAGGTTTCACGGCCGGTCCTGCCGGCGAGGTCGAGCAGGTTGCGGATCGCGGTGCTGCGATTGTGCGGCGACCAGACGGCCGAGAAGGCAAGCGGCTCCGGCTCGTCCGTGATCGGGAGAAAGGCGACGCCCGCGCTCGGCAGCATCGCCATGGCCGCGCCGCCGATGGTGACGCCGAAGCCCTGGCCGACCATCGAGAGCAGCGTGCTACGCCCGACATCGAAGCGCAGGATCGATGGCACCGGCCAACGCCCTGCGAGGCGCAGCAGGATATGGTCGTAGACCTGCGGTCCGGTGCCGCCGTGGCGGACGAGGAAAGTCTCGCCCGCCAGATCGTGCCAGACGACGCCCGGCCGTCCGGCGAGCCGATGCCGCTCCGGCAGCACGGCCATGAGCGGTTCGGTCCAGATGCGCCGGGAATGAAGGTCCGGCAGATCAAACGTCCCCGCCATGAACAGGATGTCGAGCCGGCCGGCGCGAAGCTGCATCGCCGCATCGCGGGGCGCGTTCTCGGTGATCTCGACCGCGACGCCGCGATGGTCCTCGCGATACCGCCCGATCAACTTGGCAAGGAAGCTGCCGGGGATCAGGGCATGGATGCCGATACGCAGCCGGCCACATTCCCCCGTCGCCGCCATGCCTGCGGTCTTCACCGCATGGTCGAGATGATCGACCCCGGCCGCGATCCGCTCGACGAAATGGCGTCCCGCCTCGGTCAACCGCACGCCGCGCGCATGTCGCTCGAACAAGAGGATGCCGAGGTCTTCCTCCAGCGCCTTCACACGGGCGCTGACGCTGGATTGCGCTACGCCCAGCGCATTGGGGCGTGACGGAAGTTGAGATATTCGGCGACGGCGAGCATTTGGATCAGCGAAGTGAGGGGAATGCGCGAGCCGAGCAGCGTCGGCACGCCCCAGCGACGATCGACCATAGGTGCCAGATGCAATGGCCGCCGCATCGTCAGGTCACCGCGATCAGCTTTCCGGGCGTCCGTAAGCCGCCAAGCGGGCCAGCAGAATGGCGGCGATCACAGCGGCGACCACGTTGTAGGTCATGCCGCTGACGAAAGCGGATGCGTAGAGTCCGGCTTGGTCCTCGGCATCCACCTTGAGCGCGGCGCCGAACAGAATGCCGACCGCCGCGACGCCGAGCGCCGCGCCGATCTGCTGGAGCGTGGAAATGACGCCCGACGCCATGCCGGCCCGACGCTCCTCCACGAAGCCGAGCACGAGGTTGAGCAGCGGGGTCATTATCATCGCCTGCGCCCCGCCGATCACGATCAGCGCCGGGATCAGATGGGCGATGACGAGATCGGCCCCGGCGATCCAGACCTGTCCGATCAGGACGCCGAACGAGACCGCATAGACCAGCGCCCCCACGGCGATGGCAGGCGTTCCAAAGCGTGCGACGAGGCGCGGGGCGCTCAAGGAGAGGATGACGAAGGCGATCGAGCACGGCACGAAGACGCTGCCGGCCTCGAACGGGCTGAGGCCGAAGCCCGTTTGCGCCAGAAGCGCGAAGCAAAGGAAGAAGGAGGACGCCGTCGAATAGATCAGCAGCACCAGGAGCCCGCCTTGCGCGAAACGCGGCTGGCGCATCAAGGCCATGTCCACGAGCGGCTGGTAGCCGGTCCTGCGGCGGCGTTCCTGCTGGCGGTAGAAGGCGAAGAGGAGGACGGCCGCTCCGGCGAGCGCGAGGAAGCTCCAGGGATGCCAGCCATAGGTCGGGGCTTCGACCAACGGCACGAGCAGGAGCGTCAGGCCGAGGCTGACCAGCGCCACCCCCGGCCAGTCGAGCGTCGCGGGCTCCGGCGCGCGCGTCTCGGGAATGAAACGCGCCATGGCGATCGCGAAGATCCCGACCGGCACGTTGATGAGGAAGATCGTGCGCCAGCCGAGACCGAGGACGTCCGCTTCCACCAGGAACCCGCCGAGTATCTGCCCGGCGATGGCGGCGAGTCCCAGCGTCATGCCGAGATATCCAAAGGCGCGGCGGCTATCCTCGCCGGAGAAATTCACCCGGATCGAGGCATAGACCTGCGGGAAGAGCAGCGCCGCCGTCAGCCCCTGGGCCACGCGCGCGCCGATCAGCACCTCCACGTTGGGGGCGATGCCGCACAACAGCGACGCGAGGGTGAAATCCGCCATGCCGAAGACGAAAAGCCGCCGCCGCCCGTAGAGGTCTCCCAATCGCCCGCCGGTCACGAGCAGGACGCCGAAGGCCAGCTCGTAACCTGCCACGATGAAGCCGATCTGCGACAAGTTCGCACCTAGCTCCGCCTGCATTGAAGGGATCGCGACGTTGACGACGAACAGGTCGAAGATGGTCACGAAGCCCGCGAGCAGCAGGATCGAAAGGCCCATCCAGGGCGGACGCCGGGGTGTGTCGGCAATCGGGGAAAGGATCGGTTCGGCGGTGCGGGCGTCTGATTTCATCTTGCGTCCTTCGGCGGCGACGCGATACGCATTCCACGAGCTTGATCCGGTTACAATTTAACCTCTTATGCTGTTGCTTTTTGTAATGGGCTGAACGATGCGCACGCTTGAACGCTCCCGATCGGAGCTGGCCGATTTCCTGCGCTCCCGCCGTGAGCGAATGACGCCGGAGGATGTCGGTCTGCCCGTTGGAAGGCGCAGGCGCACACCGGGTCTCAGGCGCGAAGAAGTCGCCGCGCTCTCAGGCGTCGGGCTCACCTGGTACACATGGCTCGAACAGGGACGCGAGATCGGCGTCTCCGCCGATTTCCTCGACAATCTCGCCCGCGTCCTCAAGCTCGACGCGGCCGAGCGGCGGCATCTGTTCCTGCTCGCGCACGAACGCCCGCCGATCGAGCCGGGCAAGACCTTCTGCACCGTGCCGTCGCTGGTGGCGCGGCTGGTCGCGGACCTCGCGCCGCACGCCGCCTACATCATCAACCTGCGTTGGGACGTGCTCGCCTTCAATCCGCCCGCCGACGGTCTCTTCCGTTTCGGCAGCCAGGAGCCAAGCCGCCGCAATTTGCTGCGGTTGCTCTTCACCGACCCTGCCTTGCGCCAGACGATCGTCGACTGGGAAAATCAGGCGCCCGCCATGCTCGCCAGCTTCCGCCGTGACTTCGCCGCCGCGCGGGAAGATGCCGATGCCAAAGGGCTGGTTGCGGAGCTGGAGGCGGTTTCGCCCGAGTTCAAAGGCTGGTGGCGCAGTCAGGACGTCCATGCGCCTTGCACAGGCACGCGCATGATCCGTGTCGAGGGGCGGCACGTCGCGTTCGAACACACCTCGCTCACCGTCGATGGCGGACAGCATCTGCGCCTCGTCGTCTATGCGCAAAAATCGAAACCTGCGGAAGCCTGACGAACAGTCGGGTTAAGCGTCCAGATGTCTTTGCGCGGCGTTGCCGCGCGATGGCGGGCGGCGCTGCGATATGTGAGGTCTCCGCACCGTCCGCCATCGGTCACAGCCCATCAGCCGGTGTATTCGGGGTGATCGTTCACGTGAGTTCATAACCTTCCGTCGCGAATGCCTCTTTCCCCTTTCCGGCCCAGAGCGCGCGGGCGTGTTCTGCATCGTCGCTTTTGAGCTTGTCGGCCATCCAGAGTAACGCGCCGTAGATCACGGCGCGGTCGTCGCCGGTCAGGTCCACGACGCACGCCTTGACCACGAGGCCGCCGAGTTCGATCAGGTGCCGGGTGCGCTTGCGACGCTCGACCTGCCAGTCTCGCATGTCATGCCGCGCCCGCATCGCCAGATGCCGGTTGCGCGCCGCCTGGTTGCGTTTGAGCGCCGCCGCTGTAGCGGTCATTCGCCGGTGTAGTTCGCCGCGATCGGCCTTGAAAGAACGCCGCGCCGCGCTTGGCCCAGGCCTCCCTCTTGTTCGTCTCCTTTGTTTCTGCCAGCGCGATCAGCGCGCCCGCCAGTTCGTCAGGCGTGAGCGTGTCGGCACCGGAGGCGATCACCAGTTCGCCAAGTTGCTGAACCTTGCGCGTCTTCAAGTCGCGCGCCTTGTGTTCGAGCGCCTTCAGTTCGGCGTCATAGTCCCGTGGCTTTCGCATCATGTCCTCCGCCAATGTTGATAGCGGCAGGATAGTTGAGCGTCGCGGGGAACGCCTCTATGTTGCTGGAACGGCTTGAACCAGCGTGACGTGTCCCGAGAAATTCATTTCGAGGGCGCGCTTATACGTCGTTCCGACGTGCGCTTGGCCGTGCCACTGCTTCGATCGCGATGGCGATCTACCACCTGCACGTCAAAGTCATCGGCCGCAAGGCCGGCTCCAGCGCGGTGGCGTCCGCCGCCTACCGCTCGGCCTCGCGGCTGCGCGACGAGCGGTTGGAACGCAGCCACGACTTCTCCGCCAAGCGCGGCGTCGTCCATTCCGAGGTGCTGCTGCCGGACGGCGCGTCTGAAGCCTGGAGCGACCGCGAGCGTCTGTGGAACGATGTCGAGGCGTGCGAGGTCAGGAAGGACGCGCAGCTTGCCCGCGAGGTGGAGTTCGCCCTGCCCCGCGAGATGACACAGACGCAGGGCATCGCACTGGCCCGCGACTTCGTCCAGGCCGAGTTCGTCGATCGGGGCATGATCGCCGACCTCAACGTGCATTGGGACATCGGCGCGGACGGGATGCCGAAACCGCACGCGCATGTCATGCTGACGATGCGCGAGATCAGCGTCGATGGCGACGAGCCCGGCTTCGGCGCGAAGGTGCGCGACTGGAACCGTACGGAGATGGTCGAGCGCTGGCGCCAACGCTGGGCCGAGCTGGCCAACGAGCGGCTGGCCGAACTCGACATCGACGCGCGCATCGATCACCGCACCCTTGAGGCGCAGGGCATCGCGCTGGAGCCGCAAAGTCAGATCGGCGCGCCTGCGCAGCGCATCGAAGGTGAAGGACTCGAAGCCGCCGACCGTGCCGAACTGCATCGCGAGATCGCGTGCGGCAACGGCGCGCGCATCATCGCCGATCCGGGTGTGGCGCTCGACGCCATCACGCATCAGCAATCGACCTTTACACGGCGCGACATGGCGCTGTTCGCGCACCGACACAGCGATGGCCTCGACCAGTTCAACAGCGTGATGGGTGCGATGCGCGGCGCGCCCGACGTGGTGGAGCTTGGCCGTGACGGACGCGGCGAGGATCGCTTCACGACGCAGGCGATGATCGAGGCGGAGCAGCGCCTGCATCGCGCCGCCGCGTTGATGGTAGAGCGGGACCGTCATGAGGTGAACGACGCCCATCGCAACGCGGCGCTGGCGCGGGCGGAAGCGCGCGGCCTTGTGCTATCCGGCGAACAGGCCGACGCGCTGGCACATGTCACGGACGGGCACGATCTCGGCATCGTCGTCAGCTATGCCGGGACGGGAAAGAGCGCGATGTTGGGCGTGGCGCGGGAGGCTTGGGAGGCGGCAGGCTACGCGGTCCGGGGCGCGGCTCTGTCCGGTATCGCGGCCGAGAACCTGGAGGGCGGATCGGGCATCGCGTCCCGCACCATCGCCAGTCTGGAGCATGGCTGGGCGCAGGGCCGCGATCTGCTCACGTCCCGCGACGTGCTGGTGATCGACGAAGCCGGCATGGTCGGCACGAGGCAGTTGGAGCGCGTGCTGTCCCATGCGGCGGAGGCCGGCGCCAAGGTCGTGCTGGTCGGCGATCCGCAGCAGTTGCAGTCGATCGAGGCGGGTGCGGCCTTCCGGTCGCTCCATGAGCGGCATGGCGGGGCGGAGATCGGGGAAGTCCGTCGCCAGCGCGAGGACTGGCAGCGCGACGCCACCCGCGATCTCGCCACCGGCGGCGCCGGCCGGGCGATCCATCGCTATAACGCACACGGCATGGTGCATGCGGCAGCGACGCGCGACGAGGCACGGGGCGAGCTGATCGAACGCTGGGATCGCGACCGGCAGGCCACGCCCGACCGGACCCGCATCATCCTCACCCACACCAACGCCGAGGTGCGTTCTCTGAACGAGGCCGCCCGCGACCGGATGCGTGAGGCCGGCGACCTCGGCGAGGGCGTGCGCGTCACCGTCGAGCGCGGCGAGCGCAGCTTCGCCCCAGGCGACCGCATCATGTTCCTGCGCAACGAACGCAGCCTCGGCGTGAAGAACGGCACGCTCGGCACCGCCATCGAGGTCAGCCCGCAGAGCATGACCGTGCGTACCGACGATGGCCGATCTGTCGCCTTCGACCTCAAGGACTACGACCGCATCGACCACGGCTACGCCGCGACCATCCACAAGGCGCAGGGCATGACGGTGGACCGCACCCATGTGCTGGCGACGCCGGGGCTTGATGCCCATAGCAGCTACGTCGCCCTGTCCCGGCACCGGGACGGCACCGACCTGCATTACGGCCGCGACGACTTCCCCGACCGCGACCGGCTCGTCCGCACTTTGTCGCGCGAGCGCGCCAAGGACATGGCATCCGACTACGAGCCCGCCGACCCGGCGCAGCTTTATGCCGAGCGGCGCGGCATCACGTTCCGCGAGCGTGTCTTCGAGATCGCGAAGAAGGTGCCTGAGAAGGTACGCGGCATGTTCGACGGGCTGCGCCTCTCGCTGACCCCCATGTCCGGTGCCGGCGGGGTGCAGGGGCCGGAATAGGAGGGCGTGGGTGGGGAGATCGTACGGCGAGAACCCGCAGCGCCGGAGAAGGCGGCGACCCTCGATCCCGAGGAAGCCCTGAAAGCCACCCGCACGCGGGCGCTGGTCCGCCATGCCAGGGCTTTCGACGCGATCGTCACGGCGCAGAATGAAGGCGGCAAGTGGAGCCCTGAGCAGGCGACGAAGCTGAACCGGGCGCGCGACGCCTTCGAGGAGGTGCGGCCCTACGGCTGGCGCGACGCCGAAGCCGCCTACAAGAAGGACACCGACCTCGCCCATGAGGCGGGATCGGGCCGGGTCAATCGCGCCATCCGCGCCCTCCAGCTCGAAACCGAAATCCACAACAACCCTGCCATCCTCGCCGACAGGTTCATCGAGCGCTGGCAGAGTCTCGATCGAACCAGTCAACGCCAGTATCAGGCCGGTGACATTATGGAATCCAAGGCGACGCGCCGGCAGATGGGCGAGATGCTCGACGGCCTCCACCGCGATCCGCAGCTCGAATCCCTGCTCGCCAACAGGAAGCGCGAACTCGGCATCGCATTCGACTCGGGCCGCCGACTCGGCGACGAGATCGCCTTCCATGCTGGCATCGACCTCGGGCGTGGCAGAGGCATCGGAATTTAGTTCTACGCTATAACCCTCTACTCTTCGCTATACTGCTACGACACATAAAGCACTCTTGCGCATAGCAAAAATTCTGCCCTGACTGGTTCTGACGTATTCAGAACGAGCCAGCAGGAGGTATCGAGGCCATGCGCCAGCCAGAGCGTATCATCCGCCGGAAGACCGTGGAGGCTCGTACCGGACTGTCCCGATCGACCATCTATCGCAAGATGAAAGAGGGCACCTTCCCCGCCAAGCTCAAGATCAGCAGCAACGGCGCGGGCTGGCACGAGTCCGACATCGATCGCTGGGTCGCCGACCCAGCCGGATGGCGACCCGTCAACGACAACGCGCCCTCCGGTGAAAAGGCGGGCAGCCGTGATGCCGGCTGACCCGCCCGACTCCGCAAGGCGTCCTGTCGCGGCCAACGACAACGGCGATGCGCCTACCCTCGATCCCGAAGCGTTGCACAAGATCGACGATGTGGTCCTTCAGATCGCGCGCCTGATAGGTCGTCGCATGGCGCGCAGGGACTTCGCCGCACGCATCGCCGTAGCCGCCAATGACAACACACCGAAATCCACCAACGAATCGGACGGCGAAGCCGATAGGGAGTGATAGAGGCATCTCTATGCCCCGCCACCCTAAGCGAACCAAAGCGAAAACACACCCTGTTAAACGTACAACTTGTCGAGCCGACGACAAAAGATGCGCTGCCTTGGATTTTTTGGATCGGCCTGTTTGAAGTTCTCTACGTAAGCGTCGATGTCTTGAAGCAGCCCGAGCAGTATGTATGCCGTAAACGGCTGGCCCGCCGATGTTTCATAATGGGCAATGCAGTTTGCGATGATTGACGTGGCATGGGTCTGCTTGATCGCGGTCTTTTGAGCAGCGTCCAGCACGCACTCTCCCGCCTTGTCGTACAGAGCAGTAGCGCGGGTAATTGCATCGAAATAAGTCGAAAGCGTTCGATTGTCGGGCCGCGTCGCGTAATCAGGCGGCACCGGTATCTCCAGCTTGGAAATGATGTAGCCCAGCTTGTACTCTAGGTACTGTCGCACGAGCGGCGCGCCGATATCGACGCTGCCCTGATTGAGCAAATCGACGGCGCGGGCCTTCAGCCTGTCGGCCCCATTTGCACTGGTCTGAACCGCACCAGTGGGCGGCATGCCTTGAAGCTTTTGGTGATGCCACTCCTTGGTACCGCCGAGCCGGTCGAAATACTTTTCCAGCGCACTGTCGTGGCTCAAGAGAATGAACTGGATTCCGTCTGCATGGGCTCCGAATCGCAGATCACGGAGCAGGACATCCATCAAATTGAACTGGTGGCCGCCATCGAAGCTGGAAGTAATGTCGTCGAGCACCATAAACCGTGGTGGTCGCGAATGTTTGACCGCTGCTGAGAGGAAGATTGAGGCGGCAACCGCGTTGCGATAGCTCTCGGAGAGCACCGCGCGGGCGTTGACGTTAGTTTCGCCATGGAAATCCGACAGGGTGAGGTCGATGTTTTCGCTCTTCTCGGCACGCGCGAGGTGGGGCTTGAGGTCGGGTCCGCCGCGCATGATCTTCGGGAACAGCGTCTTGTACGAGGTCTCGATATCCTTGAGGCGTTCGCCGGATAGCTTGGTCTCCGCGTCGGCAAACACCTTGTCGGCGGCCTTTATGAATTTTAGCCATCGGTCGATCTTCGCCATGGCACCTTCGGTCTCGGCGAGCTTTTCGCTGACGCTATCCAGCGTGGCGAACTCGTCTCGGAAACTTTTGGCGTTCTCGATGGCGCGAGCGGCTGCCGCGACTGAGGGTGGCAAGCTCTTTTCAAGATCGTGGATTTCGCCTTCAAGTGTGGCGACCTTCTCGTCCCGGGATTTGGCCAGGGTTTCGATACGAGCTTTTACCTGCGCGATGTCAGCGGTCTTCACGCTGCCCGCTTTCGCTGCCTTGATAAGCTCGGCGGCGATGTGCTCGTCGGCCGGGACAGACAGCGCGGCGGCGCTTTCGAGCTTGCTCAGCAGCTCTAGCGCGGAGCAACCGAGGCACAATTTCGCCAGTTCGGCTTCCAAGTCCTTTACGGCATCGTAAGCGGCAATCTTGTCGTTCAACCTCGCCTTCAGCGACTGATCCTGCGGAAGGTCGCACACCGGGCAGCTATCGTCATGGGGCCAGGCGGCGGTGCCCAGCACTTTGGACGCGCCTTTGAGCAACGATAGCAAATCGGCATGGCCGACCTTTGCCAGAGCCTCGTCCCGCTCCTTCGCCGCGATTTCCAGCGCGGTAAGCTGGATGGCATGCTCGTCCGAGAAGGTCAGTTCCCTGACGGCCGTGCGGTCCTCCTGCATCTTTTGCAGTTTGAGCCGATTGGCGCTGTCGGAGCTGTCTTCCAAGGCGGTGACCGCCGCTTTGTGATCGAAGTCCGCGACCGTCTTGCCGGCCATCACCTCTTTAAGCGCACCGATGTCGGTCAGCACTTTGGTCACTGTGGCTTCAAGCGCGGTGCGATCGTCTGGCTTGTCGATGGTCTGTCCGGTGAGCGCAGCATAGGCTTCGATCACCTTACGCTTCGCCTCGGCGACGCCCGCCTTATGGGTCGCAATGTTGACGTTCAGCACTTTGATGCCGAGATCGTTGCGAAGGGTCGCCGTGTTGTTGGCTCCCTCGATGGCCTGACGTAGGTTGGAATACTGGCTGAGGCCGATGAGTGCGGAGAAGGATCGGCCACGCAGCAAGGCCGTGTTATCGATAAACCCTGCAAAGGTCTTGTAGTCCACCAGGACAAAGTCTTCCTGAAGCGCTCGCAATAGATCTTCGGGGGTCGCGTGGCCGGAGGGTGAAGTTACAATGCGGGCGCCGCTCGCGTCGCGTGTCACCAATACCCTTACGTCGTCGCTACCGTCGTCCGGCTTCAGCTTCAGCTCGATCGTCGCTTTCTTGTTGGGATGAAAGCGATTGATAACGTAGCTGTCACCTTGCTCGGCACCCTGAAGGGCGGTGAGCCGGGGAATTTCGCCGTGGATGGCGAACTGGAGCGCCTCGAACACCGATGTCTTGCCGACGCCGTTGTTGGCGTAGACCGAGTTCACACAGTCGGGTTTGAACTTCAGGGTGAGCGGATTACCGCTATTGTTGATTCCACGGAACCCCTCAACTGCGATCTGCGAGAGGAAGTACCGGATCATTTGGCTTCCTCCTTGGGCGGCAGCGCGTCCAGCGTGGTCTTCACCTTTGAGTTGAAGAGCGTTCTAGCGTCACGATCGGCGCCGTGTTTGATGAGTAGGCCGATGTTGTCGAAGAGGACTTTTGCGCAATCGGCATCGATCCCCTCGCAAGCGGCCCTGAAGGTGGCAAGGTTGTCCTCAAAGGATTTTTGAGCGTCGAACATAGCTCCTCCCTAACAGGAGCCTATCGACCAAATCCGGCGCAGGGAATTGCAAAAGCGCAGGGAGTAAGCTTCGCCCAAGCCCGCAATTCCACAATGTCATCCCTTGCGAGAAAGCCGTGGCCGGCACGTCGCGGCTGATCCTCCATCGGGTTGCGGCATGCCCCCTTCCATTGCATCGCCCTTTATGATATCTGTGCTGCATATCAGAGGAGCATACGATGCGAGCCTTGGTCGATATGAACGACGCCCAGGTCGAGGCCCTCGACACCCTTGCCAAACGGGTGCGCCGGTCCCGCGCTGCCCTGATCCGCGCGGCGATTGACGATTATCTCCATCGCCATCACCGCGAACAGGTCGAGGACGGTTTTGGCCTGTGGGGTCGGCGCAAGGTCGATGGCCGGGCCTATCAGGAAAAGGTTCGCGGCGAATGGTAGGCGCGCTCTTCGACACGAACATCCTCATCGATCATCTGAACGCCATTCCCGAGGCTCGCGCGGAGATCGAGCGCTTCGAAAGCCCTGCCATCAGCATCGTCACCTGGATGGAAGTGATGGTCGGAGCGAGTGCCGATCTGGTCGAGCCGACCCGGCGCTTCCTCGAAGGCTTCGATGTCATCGCGCTGGATGACGAGATTGCCAACCGTGCGGTGGCGTTGCGGCGCGCGCATCGCATCAAGTTACCCGACGCTGTGATCTGGGCGACGGCGCAGACCACAGAGCGCCTTCTCGTGACCCGCAATACCAGGGACTTCCCGACCGACGATCCGGGGATACGCGAACCTTACGCCCTGTAGCGCGGTCCTCCCCAACGATAGGAGCCAGCCCATGCCCCGCATTGCCCTCTATGCCCGTTACTCGTCCGAGAACCAGCGCGACGCCTCGATCGAGGACCAGTTGCGTCAGTGCCGGGAGCGGGCGGCGCGCGAGGGCTGGATCGTGGTGGAGACCTATTCCGACCGGGCGGTCTCCGGCGCGTCCATGGTCCGCACCGGCATCCAGGCGCTGCTCGCCGACGCGCAGGCCGAGCGCTTTGACATGGTGCTGTCCGAGGCGCTGGACCGGATCAGCCGCGACCAGGAGGATGTCGCCGCCGTGTTCAAGCGCCTGCGCTTTGCGGGCGTCACCATCGTCACCCTGTCCGAGGGCGAGATCAACGAGCTTCACGTCGGTCTCAAGGGGACGATGAACGCGCTGTTCTTGAAAGACCTCGCCATCAAGACCCATCGCGGCCAGCGCGGGCGTGTGGAGGCCGGCAAGATCGGCAGCGGGCGCGCCGCCTACGGCTACCGCGTCGTCCGCCGGCTCGGCGAGGACGGCGAGCCGGTGCGGGGCGAGCGCGCGATCGTCGAGGACGAGGCCGAGG
Source organism: Methylorubrum populi (assembly GCA_036946625.1). Taxonomy (NCBI): domain Bacteria; kingdom Pseudomonadati; phylum Pseudomonadota; class Alphaproteobacteria; order Hyphomicrobiales; family Methylobacteriaceae; genus Methylorubrum; species Methylorubrum populi. The sequence goes on along the minus strand of JAQIIU010000002.1, from coordinate 367,785 downwards.
TGGTGCGCCGCATCTTCCGCGACTACGCGAGCGGCAGAAGCCCGAAGGAGATCGCCTTCCAGTTGAACCGGGAGGGCATCGCCGGCCCCCGCAACCGCCCGTGGATCGACGCCACCATCCGGGGCAATGCGGCGGCCGGCACCGGCATCCTCAACAACGAACTCTATGCCGGGGCGCTGGTCTGGAACCGCCAGCGTTTCGCCAAGAACCCCGAGACTGGCACGCGCGTCTCCCGCATCAATCCGGAGAGCGCGCGGATCAGGGCGGACGCCCCGCATCTGCGCATCGTGGACGATGCGCTCTGGCAGGCGGCGAAGGAGCGTCAGCGCGGCATTGCGGCCTTCTACGCTCCGAACATCGCCGGCAGCCGCGAGGAACGAGCCAAGCGGTTGCATCTGACCAACCGGCCCGTGACCCTCCTGTCGGGCCTGCTCACCTGCGGCTGCTGCGGCGGGAGGATCAGCATGGTGATGACCGACCGCTACGCCTGCCGTAACCACCTGCGCAAGGGCACCTGCGACAACGACCGGACCATCCGACGCGACGACATCGAGGCGCGGGTGCTGGCGGGCCTGAAGGAGAAGCTGGTGTCGACCGAGGCGGTCGCGGAGGCCGTGCGCGCCTATGCACAGGAGACGAACCGGCTGAACCGTGATCGGCGGTCGCAGGCGGACGCCGACCACAAAGCGCTTCAGAAGATCGACCGTGCCATCGCCGGCATCATGACGGCGATCGAGGACGGCTTGTATCAGCCCTCCATGAAGGCGCGGATGGGCGAGCTTGAGCGGGAGAAAGCGGAGATCGGCCGCCGTCTCACCGAGGCGCCCGCCCCCCTGCCGGACGTGCATCCCAACGTCGCCGACCTCTATCGCCGGAACGCCGAGCGGTTCACCGAGGCGCTGAACGACCCGGACGGCGGGCGGGAGGCGGCCGAGGCGCTGCGCTCGCTGATCGGCGAGATCGTGCTGACGCCCGGCCCGAAGCGCGGCGAGGTCCATGCCGAGCTGCGCGGTGAGCTCATGGGTATCCTCGCCTTCGCCACCACGAAGGAGGCCAAGCGCCCCAGCAAAGTTATGCCGCCAGTGGCATCTTGTGCGTGATCGAGACGAGCTTGACGCCGTTCTTCGCCAGCTTGCGGACGTAAAACTCCAGCTCGAAATGGTCGCGGAAGAAGCGGCTGAACGAGTGGACCACGACCACGTCGAACGGAGCGGGCTTCGACGTTCCGGCCTCGATCATGCGCTGGAACTCGGGCCGGCGGTCGTTGGTGGCCGAGGCACCGGCTTCGACGAACGTGTCGACGAGCTGGTAGCCACGCGACGTGCAGTACGCCTCGCCCTGCCGCTTCTGGTCAGGGATCGACACGTCGTGCTCGGCCTGCCGCACGGTGGAGACGCGCAGGTAGAGCGCGGCGCGCTGCGCGATGATGGTTGTCTCGGCGTTCACGGCCGGTCTCCTTGCTTGTCGGATGTCGGGATCAGCTCCAGCGCCAGCACGACGCGATCGGGGATGACCTTGGGCGCGAGCTTGCGCCCGCTGCGCTCCATGCGGACGATGCCGTGAGCGATCATCGCCTTCAGCGTGCGCGAGAGGTTGGGCTTGGCGCGGCCGGTCAGCGCGACCAGCGCGTCGAGCGACTCCGGCTCGCGCTCGGCGATGAGGCGGAGCATGTCGCGGTTGGCGGCGGAGAGAATGCGCGCGAAGGATTCGGTCGAGCCGAACCAAACCGCTGGCTCGCCCGGTGCTGGCCGCTCCCCGCCCTGCATGATGCGCCTGGCGCGCGCCTTCATCTCGTCGGTGTCGGCGATGCCGATCGTCAGCGTCGTCACGATGCGCGTGTCTCCCGTCCTGGCAGCGGCCGGCCGGGCGCGAGCGTCAGGCGGACCGGATACTCTCCACGATCATTATCATCAATAGACAACATCATCCAGGGAAATGAAGGGGAGCGACCCGTACTCGTCGTATGATTCTATCGGCCGGTCGGCCCGAACAGCTCGTCGAAGAGGTCGGCGAACCAGCGCTCGAACACCTCAATCTCGGCCTCGGTGATCGGCACGCGCTCGGGCCAGTCATCGGTAACGCGGCACGTCTTGGCATTGGTGGCGGGCACTGGCCCCCGCCGTGGGTCCGGCTCGACGGTGTAGTAGTCGTAGAGATCGTCGGGCAGGATGCCGGCGGCATCGCCTGCGCGGCGGGTGGAGCGAGGGTGACGGTAGGGCATCTGTGGACGCCCCGGCAAACGCAAGAGGGATTTTGGGATGGCATTGCGGCGCGTAGTCGGGTGCTGACATCTGTCCGGCCTCTGATGCGACCGTTCAAACGTCGCGGGCCCGTATGGGAGTTCGCGGACCGGAGCCAAAACACAGATGCGCGCTCGAGGCGCTCGCCCAATAACTGGCTGTCCGATCCCGTCTCGTCGACCGTTGCGCCATACCTTCCTTCGACCGTCCTACGTTCTCGACGACCTCCTGCCGCGGACGGCTACGCCGCCACGACCGGAGCCTTGTAGTGACCGCCTCTCGCCATGAGGGCCCAGACGATGCGGGCCATCTTGTTGGCGAGAGCCACGGTCACGAGCATGCGCGGCTTGCGGGCCAGCATGCCCCCGAGCCACGAACCTTCCGGAGCCCCGCGTCGCGCGGCATGGCGCACAACGGCGCTGGCGCCGATGATCAGGAGGCGGCGCAAGGTTCGCTCGCCCATCTTCGATGTCGCGCCGAGCCTCTGCTTTCCTCCAGTCGATCGCTGAAGCGGTGTCAGGCCGAGCCAAGCGGCGAAGTCCCGCCCCTTCGCGAACGCCCCGGCATTCGGCGCCAGAGCGACCAGAGCCGTCGCCGTGATCGGTCCGACGCCGGGGATCGTCCGCAGCCGGCGCACATCCGCGTCCTCGCGAGCTCGACGCGCGATCTCCGCGTCCAGCTGCGCGATCCTGTCCTCGAGCAGGCGCAAGGTGTCGACCAGGATGGCAAGGGTCATTCGAGCGGCCTCGGGCAGGTCGCTTGCGGGATCCTCGATGCGATCGATCAGCTTTGCGACGTGCGAGGGGCCCTGGGCGACGACATACCCATACTCGGCCAGGTGGCCGCGCAGCGCGTTGATCGTCTGGGTCCGCTGGCGAACCAGAAGATCGCGCGCGCGGAACACCACGGCGCTCGCCTGCTGCTCCGCGCCCTTCACGGCCACGAACCGCATCGTCGGCCGCTGCGCCGCCTCGCAGATCGCCTCGGCGTCGGCCGCGTCGTTCTTCTGGCGCTTCACGAACGGCTTCACATAAGCGGCCGGGATCAGGCGAACCGTATGACCGACCCGGGCGATCTCGCGTGCCCAATGATGGGCACCGCCGCAGGCTTCCATCGCAACCGTGCAGGGCGGCAACCCGGCAAAGAACGAAAGCACCTTGTCGCGCCGCAGCTGCCGACGGAACACAACGGCGCCGGACGCATCCGCCCCATGCACCTGATAGACGTTCTTGGCCAAATCCAGACCGATCGTGCTAACTTCCATCGTGGACGCTCCTCTCGTGGTGGCTGTCAAACACCACCATCCTGGCACACCGATGCCGTCGAGGGGCGTCCACCCCATCACGGATGTCGATGAAGTATCCTGTGGTTCGTTGCGGCACGGTCCCGCCCCGCGATCCTGCCGCCTCGTTCCTCGTGGTGAAGTGGGCATCGTGCGATACCTCGATCGCGTCAGCCGATCGCAGCGCCGGATGTGCGGCCCGCGCGCCGCGCCTTGGCGAACGCGCGATCGGTAGCCATGAACCGCTCCAGCATCGGCGCGATCAGCCGCACGGGGTCGGCAGCCGGCTGCCCGGTGTCGCGGGCGAGCACCTCCGCGTAAGCGGTGAGATCGCGGTGGAGGTCCGCCGGCAGTTCCAGCGTGACCTTCACCGGCTTGTCATCGGCGATGGGGCCGAGCTTCAGCTTCGTCATAACGTCAGCCCCTAAAGGGTTCGAGGATGAGGTCGCGGGTGACGATCACGCGGACCGGGAAGCCCGGTCGGATCGTCAGCGTCGGTGCGATGTCGAGCTGGCGGCCGACGACCTGCCGACCGGTTTGGCTGATCCCGTCCGACGTTCCCTGGCGGAGAGCACGGGCGAGGTCGCCCTGCTCGCCCGAGCTGCCGGCCTGCGCGCCGACCGACAGCAGCGTCGAGAGACCGGCGGCCTTGGCGAGATCCCACCAGTGGTGGTCGACGCCGTCCTCCAGCCCGGCATAGCCTTGCGCATCGGCGCCGGGCTGGCGCTCCAGCACGATCGAACGGCCGTTGGGAAAGATGAGGCGGGTCCAGGCGAGCAGGACGCGGCGCTGGCCGAAACCGACGCCGCTGTCGTACTGGCCGATCAGCCGCGTCCCCTGCGGGATCAGCAAGAGGCGACCGGTCGGGCTGTCGTAGACGTTCTCCGTCACCTGCGCGACGATCTGGCCGGGCAGGTCCGAATGGATGCCGGTGACGAGCGCGGCGGGGATCACCGCACCGGCCTGCACGACGTAAGGCGACGGCGGTGCCGTCACGCGGTCGGGTGCGACGGTGCGCCGGTCGGCGGCCTGGTTGAGGAAGGCGAGCTGACGCTCCTGCGCGGTGGGCGTGGCCGTCTGGCCGGGCGCTCCCATGCCGGCGAGGTTCGGCATCCCGTCGCCGGGTACGCCGCTCGCCGTCGGGGTCTGCGCGCCGGATTGGAAGAACACGCGGCTGGTGCGCGCCGCCTCCAGCTCCTGTCTGCGACGTTCCAGTTCCTGTCGGCGGCGCTCGGCCTCGGGATCAGGCGCGGCGAGAGATGCAGGCGCGTCGATTCCCGGTACGGGCACTGGCTGGCCGCGGTTCTGCGCGTCGAGGATGGGGCGGCCGAGATCGCCAGGCAGCGGTGGTCCGAGCACCGGGCCGGTATAGTCCTTCGGCAGCGCGTTGAGGCCGTCCGGCGTCGAGCGGCCATCGGTCGCGTAGACCTCCTCGGCCGGTTTGTTGCCCTGCTGGACCTGGAGCGCATAGATCAGCGCGCCGCCGAGACCGACGCCGGCGACGCTGCCGAGCACCGCCAGCGCCTTGCGCGACAGCCGGGTGACGCGCGGTGGCTCGGGGCGCAGCCGCATCGGCGCGACCGGTTCGCCGGTCAGCGGCCGGGCGTCGTCGTCGGCATCCGGCTGGCTCGACGTGATCTTCTCTGGATCGATACCGCTCATGACGAGGGCCTCCCATCGGTGCGAAGGATGCGGACGGTCTGCTGACGGTCGGCCTTGCCGAGCCGCAGCTCGGCCGCGCCGAACAGGCGGTCGACGATGAGGACGTTGCCGTGGACGCGGCTGTTGACGATCTCCGGCTCGCCCTCCGGACCGATGACGAACAGCGGCGGCATCTCGCCCTGGACGATGCCGCGCGGGAACTCGACGTAGACGCGCCGACCGTCGTCGTAGACCGACACGGGCCGCCACGGCGGCGCATCGCCGGTCAGGGCATAGCGATAGGTATGCTCGGCGGTGGCCGGGATGAACGGCATCGCCGGCACCATTGGCTGCGGCGAGGGCGGCGGTGCCGGATAGCTCCAGGCAACGGAGGGCATGTAGGGCCGCTCGCCCGCGTGCAGCTCGATCATGTAGAGCCGCCGGTCGGTGGTGATGACGAGGTTGGTGGAAAGGTCGGCCCGCGTCGGCTTGACGAGGACGTGGACGCGGCGCGTGTCGCCCGATCCGCTCTCGGTGTCGCCGATGATCCAGCGGGCGGTGTCGCCGGCCGCGATCGGACCGGCACCGGTCAGGCTCTCGCCGGGTTCGAGCGCGATGTCGGTGATCTGCCCGACCGCGGCATAGACTTGGTAGAGCGCCCCTTCCGACCAGGGATAGACCTGGATGGCGTTGTAGTAGCCTTCGCGCCGCGGCTGGACGCGGGCGGCGCCGTTGGCGTTCTCGACGCGGGCGGTCGAGGTGGCGGCCGGCTGTCCGCCCCGCGCCGGTGTCCACGGCGGCGGGACATGGAGCGGCCGGGGTCGTGCCGGCGCCGCGACCACCGGAAAGGGCGGCAGCGGCGGCACCTCGGCGTCGTAAGCGATCTCGGGCGGCTTCTGCGTCGTGGCGCAGCCGGCGAGCATCGTTGCCGCGAGCAGCACGGCGGGCGCAGCGATCCTGCGGAGATGCGCGCTCACTGACCCATCTCCTTCGACCAGTTGATCGCGTTGACGTAGATGCCGAGCGAGTTCTTCCTGAGCGCCTCGGGATCGCGCGGCGGCTGGACGATGACGGCGAGGATAGCGGTCCAGCGGGAAGTCTCGGCGAGGCTGCCATCCTGATAGCGCCGCTCGGTCCAGGCGACGCGGAACGAGTCCGGCGACGCGCGGATGACCGAGGACACGTCGACGGCGATCTGCTGCTTGCCGACCTTCGCGAACGGGTCGTTGGTGCGCGCGTAATCGTTGAGCGACTGCGCGCCGGCAGCCGTGGTGAAGTCGTAGGCGCGCAGCCAGTTCTGCCGCACGATGATCGCGTCGGCGGGGATCGAGCGGACCTCTTCGACGAAGCGCGCGAGATGGAAGGCGATCTGCGGATCGGTCGGGCGGTAGCCGGCGGTGGCCGGCGCCACCGCCTGCGCCTGTCCGAGCCGATCGACCTGCACCACCCACGGCACGATCGAGCCGCTCGCCGATTGCCAGACCAGCGCGGCCGACAGGCCGGCGGAGAGCGCCAAAGAGCCGAACGCCATGAGCCGCCAGTTCCGCGCCTGCACGCGGGCGGAGCCGATGCGGTCGTCCCAGACCTGGGCGGCGCGCTGGTACGGGGTCTCGGGCTGCGGAGTCTTGCCGTAATGCGCGGCGGGTCGTTTGAAGAGGCTCATCGGCGGTCGCCTTGGTCGAGGGAGATGGAGGAGCCGCCGCCATGCGCGTCGCCGGAGCGGACGGCGTGCGCGGCGGCCTGGACGCCGTGGGTGAGCTGCTGCGAGCGCTTCATGCGCTTCGCCCATGCGGGCTGGCTTCCCGACGCTGGAGCAGCGGGAGCCGGGCCGTCACCGTCCGGCGCGGCATCGCCGCCGACGGCACGGCTGCCGGCCTGGAAGCTGGAGCGGAGGCTGTCGGCTGCGCGGCCGGCGGCACGCTTCAGCGGTGAGACGGAGGCCTTTCCGCCCGCGCTGGCGACGTTGCCGAGACCGGAGGCGACACCTGCCATTCCGGACTGTCCGGCCGCACCGGCCTGATAGGCGGTGGACACGACACCGGCGAGCGCGGCCCCGCCGCGTGCTGCGGCAGCGGCACCTCCGACCAATGCAGCACCGCCGGACGCGACCGCCCCGATCGCCGCTCCACCGGCGGCGACCATACCGCCGGCTGCCAGCCCGGTCCCGATCGCGGCGCCCGCGCCGAGCTGCGGTCCGCCGGAGACGAGGCCGTTGGCGATGCCGGGACCGAAGATGCCGAGGCCGAGCAGCGATAGCGCTGCGAGCACGATCGCCATCGCGTCGTCGATGGTCGGCGTCCGGCCACCGAAGCCGGCCGTGAACTGCGAGAACAGCGTCGAGCCGATCCCGACGATGACGGCGAGCACCAGCACCTTGATGCCGGACGAGATGACGTTGCCGAGGACGCGCTCGGCCATGAAGGCGGTCTTGCCGAACAGGCCGAAGGGGATCAGCACGAAGCCGGCGAGCGTGGTCAGCTTGAACTCGATCAGCGTGACGAAGAGCTGGACGGCGAGGATGAAGAAGGCGAGCAGGATCAGCGCCCAGGCGAACAGCAGGCAGGCGATCTGGATGAAGTTCTCGAAGAACGACCAATAGCCCATCAGCCCGGAGATCGAGTCGAGCAGCGGGCGCCCGGCGTCGAGGCCGGTCTGCGCCACCTTGCCGGGCCGCATCAGGTCGGCGGCGGAGAAGCCGGTGCCCGACGCCTTCAGCCCCAGCCCGGCGAAGCTATCGAAGACGATCCGGGCGAGGTTGTTCCAGTTGCCGATGATGTACGCGAACACGCCGACGAACAGCGTCTTCTTGATGAGGCGGCCGACGATGTCGTCCTCGCCGCCCATCGACCAGAACAGCGCGGCGAGCGTCACGTCGATGACGATCAGCGTCGTCGCGATGAACGCGACCTCGCCGCCGAGCAGGCCGAACCCGCTGTCGATGTAGCGGGTGAAGACGCCGAGGAAGCTGTCGATGACGCCGGTGCCCTGCATCTCAGCGTCCTTCCGCAGCGGTGGACTGGCCGAGGAAGCGCGCACGGTTGTCGGCCCACGTCTTCAGGCAGTCGGGATCGCGCGTCGCGGCCTCGCCCATGAACCGGCAGCGAGCGAGCGCCTCGCGCATCGGATCGGCCGGCGCGGTGGATACTTCGACCGTGACGGGCACGACCGGCTTCTCCTCGCGCGTCATCTCGATTGCGGCGGCGGCAATGGCGATCCCGGCGAACGCGGCGGCGCCGATGCGGGCGAGCGTCTTCCCCTCCATCGCGCGCCTCAGTTGCCGGGGTTGAACATGCGGGCGTTGCCGGGCTGGTAGCCCGCGCCCGGCGCGAGGAAGCGGCGGCGCTGCTCGCGACCTTGCTCGGCCGCCGCCGCCCGCTCGGCGTCGGACAGCGCCTGCGCGCGGCCGTTCGCCGCCATCATGGCGGTGAGGTCGGCGAGCTGCTGCGCCTGGAGCGCAAGGAGCTGGTTGCCGGCCTGCGTCGCCTGGAGCGCGCCGGTCGCGCCTTGGCTCCGGGTGACGAGGGTCGCCATCTCGGCGCGGTTCGTGTCGATGTTGCCGACGACGCCGGCCTGCACCTTCATCGCGTCCTGCAAGCCGCCGACGGTGTTCTGCCAGCGCGCGCGGGCGTCGGTGACGAGCTGCCGGTCGGACGCCGTCATCGACGCGCTGCCGTACTGGCGCTGGAACGCCTGGTCGATCGACCGCACGTCGAAGGCGATGTTCTGCGCCTGTTGCAGCAGCGACTGGGTGCGGCGGACGTTCTGCTGGAGCTGCTGGAGCGACGAGTACGGCAGGCTGGCGAGGTTGCGCGCCTGGTTGACCAGCATCGTCGCCTCGTTCTGGAGCGACGTGATCTGCTGATTGACCTGCTGGAGCGTGCGCGCCGCCTGAAGGACGTTCTGCGCGTAGTTCGACGGGTCGAACACGGTCCACTGCGCCGCGGCGGGCGTCGCCAGCATCGGCGACAGCGCGAGCGGCATGGACAGGATGGACGCGGCGACGAGCGCCGCGCGGCTACGGCGCAGGATCATGATGGTGTCTCCAGATTGGTAAGGTCGGGGATGAGATCGGCGGCCCAGCCGATACCGCGGTGGCGCAGCCAGGCAGACAGGAAGCCACTGCGGCCGTGCTCGGCGACGATCGCGGCGATGGCCTGCTGGTCGGTGCGCGAGGATGCGGCGCACAGCGCCAGCGCAACCTCGGACAGCCCCAGCTCGAACAGCCGGTTGCCGCGCCGCGACTGGCAGTAATAATCTCGCTTGGGCGTCGCCCGCGCGAGGATCTCGATCTGGCGGTCGTTGAGGCCGAACCGCCGATAGATGGCGGTGATCTGCGGCTCGATCGCGCGCTCGTTCGGCAGCAGCAGCCGGGTCGGGCAACTCTCGATGATCGCGGGCGCGATGGCGGACCCGTCTATGTCCGACAGGCTCTGCGTGGCGAAGACGACCGAGGCGTTCTTCTTGCGCAGCGTCTTCAGCCACTCGCGGAGCTGACCGGCGAAACCCTCGTCGTCGAGCGCCAGCCAGCCCTCGTCGACGATGATGACCGTCGGCGATCCGTCGAGCCGGTCCTCGATGCGGTGGAACAGATAGGCGAGCACGGCCGGCGCGGCATCGGTGCCGATCAGCCCCTCGGTCTCGAACGCCTGAACGGTCGCGGTGCCGAGATGCTCGTGCTCGGCATCGAGCAGCCGGCCCCACGCGCCGCCGACGCAATAGGGTCGCAGCGCCTGCTTCAGGTCGTTGGACTGGAGCAGCACGGCGAGGCCGGTGATGGTGCGTTCTTCGACCGGCGCCGAGGCGAGCGAGGTCAGCGCCGTCCAGAGATGCTCCTTCACATCCGGCGTGATCGCCACGCCTTCGCGGGTCAGGATCGCGACGAGCCAGTCCGCCGCCCACGCGCGTTCTGCGGTCTGTTCGATGCCGGCGAGCGGTTGCAGCGACACGCTGGTATCGCTCCCTTCGGTCAGCCCGCCGCCGAGGTCGTGCCAGTCGCCACCCATCGCCAAGGCGGCGGCACGTATCGAGCCGCCGAAGTCGAAGGCGAACACCTGCGCGCGGTGGTAGCGCCGGAACTGCAAGGCCATCAGCGCGAGCAGCACCGACTTGCCCGCGCCGGTCGGGCCGACGACGAGCGTGTGGCCGACGTCGCCGACGTGGAGCGAGAGCCGGAACGGTGTCGAGCCTTCGGTGCGGCCGTAGAGCAAGGGCGGCGCGTCGAAATGCTCGTCCCGCTCCGGCCCCGCCCACACCGCCGAGAGCGGGATCATATGCGCGAGGTTGAGCGTCGAGACCGGCGGCTGCCGGACGTTGGCGTAGACGTGACCCGGCAGCGAACCGAGCCAGGCGTCGACCGCATTGATCGTCTCGGCCATCGCGGTGAAGTCGCGGCCCTGCACGACCTTCTCGACCAGCCGCAGCTTCTCGTCGGCGATAAGGGGATCGGCGTCCCAGACAGTCACCGTCGCGGTGACGTAGGCGATGCCGGCATAGTCCGCGCCCAGCTCCTGCAACGCCAGATCGGCGTCGGCCGCCTTGTTCGACGCATCCGTATCGACCAGCACCGACGCCTCGTTCGTCATCACCTCCTTGAGGATCGCGGCGACCGACTTGCGCTTGGCGAACCACTGCCGCCGTATCTTCGTCAGCAGCTTCGTGGCGTCCGTCTTGTCGAGCAGGATCGCTCGGGTGGACCAGCGGTAGGGGAACGCGAGCCGGTTCAAATCGTCGAGCAGCCCCGGCGTCGTCGCGGTCGGAAAGCCGGTGATGGTCAGGATGCGCAGGTGCTGGTCGCCCAACATCGGCTCCAGCCCGCCGGTCAACGGCTGGTCGGCGAGCAGCGCGTCGAGATACATCGGCGTCTCCGGCACGCGGACGCGGTGCCGGTGCGTCGAGACGCAGGCATGCAGGTAGGTCAGCGTCTCCGCGTCATCCAGCCAGCGGCACGCCGGCATGAAGGTCTCGACCAGCCGCATCACGCGGTCGGTGCGATCGACGAACCCGGCGACCACCTCGTGCGGGTCGATGCCCTTCGTCTCGCGGCCCTCGTACACGCCGAGCAGGATATGCTCGGTCAGCGCGCGGTGGACCGGCACGGCGAAGCCCGGCACCTCGCCGGCAGGATCGCCGGCCATCAGACCAGCGCCCCGCCGCCGAAGGAGAAGAACGACAGGAAGAAGCTCGACGCGGCGAACGCGATCGACAGGCCGAAGACGATCTGGATGAGACGGCGGAAGCCGCCCGACGTATCCCCGAACGCCAGCGCGAGGCCGGTCGAGATGATGACGATGACCGCGACGATCTTGGCGACCGGCCCTTCGATCGACTTCAGGATCGACTGGAGCGGCGCTTCCCACGGCATCGACGAGCCGGAGGCGTGGGCGGCGGGCGCGGTCATCACGCTGATGACGGCGACCGCCATCGCGGTTTCGAAGCGGTGACGGGCAAGGCGAAGTCGAGAGGTCATGAATGGTCTCCTGTGCTGGTGGGGGTGAGCGAGGCCGCCGGTCGATCGGCGGGCACGACGCGGTAGTCGCCGTTCGGGCCGAGCCCTTCGACGCGGGCGAGTTCGGAGAGGCGGCGCATCGAGCCGCGCCCGGCGAGCACCGCGACGAGGTCGATCGTCTCGGCGATGAGCGCGCGGGGCACGGTGACGACGGTTTCCTGGATGAGCTGCTCCATCCGCCGCAGCGCGCCGATGGCGCTACCGGCGTGGATCGTGCCGATCCCGCCGGGGTGGCCGGTGCCCCATGCCTTCAAGAGGTCGAGCGCCTCCGGCCCCCGCACCTCGCCGATCGGGATGCGGTCGGGGCGCAGGCGCAAGCTGGAGCGGACGAGATCGGAGAGCGATGCGACGCCGTCCTTCGTGCGCATGGCGACGAGGTTGGGCGCGGCGCATTGCAGTTCGCGCGTGTCCTCGATGATGACGACGCGATCGGCGGACTTCGCCACCTCGGCGAGCAGCGCGTTGGTCAGCGTCGTCTTGCCCGTCGAGGTGCCGCCCGCGACGAGGATATTGCCGCGGAACGCGACGCCCTCGCGCAGCACCTCGGCCTGAGCGGCGGACATGATGCCCGCCGCGACGTAGTCGTCCAGCGTGAACACCGCGACCGCCGGCTTGCGGATGGCGAAGGCGGGCGCGGCGACGACCGGCGGCAGCAACCCCTCGAACCGCTCGCCGGTCTCGGGCAGTTCGGCCGAAACGCGCGGCGCTCCGGCATGGACCTCCGCTCCGACATGATGCGCGACGAGCCGGACGATGCGCTCGCCGTCAGCCGGCGACAGCCGCTCGCCGATATCCGACAGCCCTTCCAACAGCCGGTCGACCCATATGCGCCCGTCCGGGTTGAGCATCACCTCGACGACGGCGGGGTCTTCCAGCAATCGCGCTATGGCGGGGCCGAGCGCCGTGCGCAGCATCCGCGCCCCGCGTGCCAGACCTTCCGAATTGTGCTGCGAACTCGCCATCCGATCCCCGTTTTTACCGGGGCGGCATCAGCAGTCCCGAACGGGGTCGAGTAAGAGAGCCTGAAACTCGGCCGTTTCAACAAGTATCGAACGCCATGCGGGCATGGCGAAGGAACGGCGGTAATCGGCGGGATGCCATCGCAATCATGACGACTCAGGTGTGCCTGTCACAGGCGGCTTGGCTGATCCGTCACACGAGTGGGAACGCCATGTTCTCGTTGACCGGAGCATTTTCCATGTACGCGCTGTTTCTCAAGCATAAGGCCCTTCCAGGGCGTCGTAACGACCTCGAAGCAGTCTGGCGCCGCCATATGCCCCCAGCGATCGAGAGCAACCCCGCACATCTGGCCTATACCTACAGCTTCGGGGGCGAGCCCGATGTGGTTGCAGCATTTCAGATCTATCGATCGCGGGAAGACGCCGACGCCTTCGTCAGATCGCCGGAATATCTGGCATACATCGGAGAGTCGCGACCACTTCTCGCTCAGGAACCGGAGATTACCGTGCTCGAACCGCGCTGGAGCAAAAGCATTCGATGACTTCACATGACGATCAGGACGGAGTTGCGGCGTTCCTACGCGTCCGGCCCACCCTGTTCGGGATGGCGTATCGCATGCTCGGCATCCGCGCGGATGCTGAGGATGTGGTTCAAGACGTTTTCCTGCGCTGGGCTGGTGCCGATCAAGCCGGCATCCGTGATCCCGCAGCGTGGATGATGACTGCCTGCACGCACCGTTCGATCGATATCCTCCGCTCCGTCGCGAGATCTCGAACGGACTATATCGGGTCATGGCTCCCCGAACCGCTCGGAGGGGAGTATGCTCATCAACCGCAAGAACTCTCGTATGCGCTCGAAACCGCATTTCTGATGATCCTAGAGCGGGCGACGCCCAAGGAACGTGCCGCATTCCTTCTGAACAAAGTCTTCGGACTCTCACATGTCGAAGTTGCAGAAATCCTTAGCGTAACGGTAGACGCGAGTCGCAAACTTGTCTCGCGCGCGGGGCGCAAAATCGCATGCGGTGAGAATCATGAGAGAATGGATGTCGACAAACACCGCGAACTACTATTGGCGTTTCAAAGCGCGATACTTACGGACGATGCAGCAGAATTTTCCAAGGTTCTGGCTGAGGACGTTAGACTCGTCGCTGATGGTGGCGGGAAAGCTTCGGCGATCATCGAACCATTGCAAGGTCGTGCCCAAGTTCTCGAATATCTCGCGAGGGCGCGTGGCTGGTGGCGACGTTATAACTGGATTTTTGAGGCGCTCGCGACCGGGTATGGCATAGCGCTTTTAGATGGCCCAAATGTATTCGCGAGAATCTGGTTCGAAACAAATGAATATCCTTCCATATCGACAGTCTATATCATGCGAAATCCTGAAAAACTTTACCCATTCAGTGACAATGGCACGATCATCTGACAACAATGACCGATTGAGCGATAACTCTGGCCGGGATGCGCTAAACATATTCCTTTTCATTCGAGTGCTGATCTAGATATTGTGAATTGCGAACATCGTGTGCCAAATCCACCAGCACCCGGTCACCTTTCGCCAATCTCCGCCCTAGCGTTTGCAGGAAGCCCTCGAACCGTTCGCTGCCCTTCGCTCGCGCCGACGCCTGCGCGCTGTCGGGCAGCGGCGGCGTGACGGTCATCCAGAAGCGGATGAAGAGCGACAGCGTCTCGCCGACGATGGCGAGGTCTTCGTCCATCCCGTCGATCTGCCTGCCGATCCGGTCCATGCGGCGGGCGAACACCGCCTCCAGCCGCTCCGACGCATCCGCCGACAGGAAGGACGCGACGGCGGCTTCGACGATGGCGGATTTCGATACGTTGCGACGGAGCCCCAGCGCCTCGACCTTTTTCAGGAGGTCGGGGTCGAAGTAGACGTTCATGCGGGTCTTGGTCGGCATTGGCCGTCCCTCCTCAAAGCTCAATGCCATCGGCCGGGTCCATCGACGCCTGCCGGGCGACCGACGTGATCTGGCTGCGCAGACTGCGCGCCTTGGCGGCGTCCACATCCGGGTCGTCGTCGAGCACGTCGAACTCGTTGACGGCGGGGCGCTCGGGCGGCGCGATGTCCTCCTGCTCGGGCAGCTCCGGCTCGCGGCGGATGCCAGCATTTGCCGGATCGTCGACGCTACCATCGGCGCTGCTCTGCACCGGTCCTGCTGCTGGCGTGGGGATCGCCAGCGTCGACCAGTCGTCTACGGGCGGTGTCGGCAGGCGTCTCGCTTCGGCCGGCTTGGGTGGGGGCAGCAGCCGTTCGCGGAAGCGGGCATCCTCGTAGTAGCGCGCCTTCTTCGCCCGAACCGGCGGCACACCCGCGACCAGCAGCAGCTCGTCGGCGGGCGGAAGCTGCATTACCTCGCCGGGCGTCAGCAGCGGCCGGGCCGTCTCCTGCCGCGACACCATGAGATGGCCGAGCCACGGCGACAGCCGGTGCCCGGCATAGTTGGTGGAGTCGCGCATCTCGGTCGCGGTGCCGAGCGCGTCCGACACGCGCTTGGCGGTGCGTTCGTCGTTGGTCGCGAAGGCGACGCGGACGTGGCAGTTGTCGAGCACGCTGTTGTTCGCGCCGTATGCCTTCTCGATCTGGTTGAGGCTCTGCGCGATCAGGAACGACTTGATGCCGTAGCCGGCCATGAAGGCGAGCGCGCTCTCGAAGAAGTCGAGCCGGCCGAGCGCCGGAAACTCGTCGAGCATCAGCAGCAGGCGGTGGCGCTTCGCCGATCCGTTCAGTTCCTCGGTCAGCCGCCGCCCGACTTGGTTGAGGATCAGGCGGATCAGCGGCTTCGTGCGGGCGATGTCGGAGGGCGGCACGACGAGGTAGAGGCTGACCGGGCGCCTGCACGAGACCAGATCGGCGATGCGCCAGTCGCACCGCGCCGTCACCTTGGCCACGACGGGGTCTCGGTACAGGCCGAGGAACGACATGGCGGTCGACAGCACGCCCGATCGCTCGTTGTCGGATTTGTTCAGCAACTCGCGCGCCGACGAGGCGATGACGGGATGGACGCCGGCCTCGCCGAGATGCGGCGTCGACATCATCGCGCGCAGCGTCGCTTCCACCGGGCGCTTCGGATCGGACAGGAAGCTGGCGACGCCGGCCAGCGTTTTGTCGGGTTCGGCGTAGAGGACGTGAAGGATCGCGCCGACCAGCAGCGAATGGCTGGTCTTTTCCCAATGATTGCGCTTGTCGAGCGCGCCTTCGGGATCGACGAGGATGTCGGCGATGTTCTGGACATCGCGGACCTCCATATCGCCGCGCCGCACCTCCAGCAGCGGATTGTACGCCGAGGACGCCGCATCGGTCGGATCGAACAGTAGCACGCGGCCATGCTGGGCGCGAAAGCCGGCGGTCAGCGTCCAGTTCTCGCCCTTGATGTCGTGGACGATGACGCTGCCCGGCCAGGTGAGCAGCGTCGGCACGACGAGGCCGACGCCCTTGCCCGATCGCGTTGGTGCGAAGCACAGGACATGCTCGGGGCCGTCATGACGGAGATAGTCGCGGTCGAGCCGCCCCAGCAGCACGCCATCCGAGCCGAGCAGTCCGGCGGCCTTCACCTCGTCGGGCGATGCCCAGCGAGCTGAGCCGTAGGTCGCGACGTTCTTCGCTTCTCGCGCTCGCCACATCGACATACCGATCGCCACCGCGATCGAGACGAAGCCGCCGGATGCGGCGATGAGCGCGCCTTCGACGAAGATCGCGGGCGCATAGGCGTCGTAGAAGTACCACCACCAGAAGAAGAGCGGCGGATGATAGACCGGCCAGCCTGCCACCTCGAACCACGGCGTTCCGAGCTGGGGCTGGAAACCGAGGCGCCAAGCGGTCCATTGCGTCGCCCCCCAGGTGGTGGCGACCACGATCGCGAGAACGAGGGTGACCTGCCCCCAGAGTATCTGGCCTCCGCGCATACCGGCTCCGTCGAAAGGGAGCCGATCAGAGAATGCACGTCTGCGGCGCGGACAACGGAAATCGCTGGCGATCGGGCTGCCGGATACCTTGGCGAAGAAAAGGGACGGTCAGTGCGGCCGGGACCGGATTTCGGAGGCGGCACGTTCGAGCAGATGGCGGTAGCCGGTGTGCGTCATCCACCGCGCCCGCGCGAGATGGCTCTCCCAACAGGTCCGGGTTCGCGGTGCGGCCGGATCGCGATGCAAGACGACCCGCGCCACCTCCATCCAGTCGGCCCGATCCGCCTCGGCGTCGAGCAGGCGCATGTAGGTGACGAAGTGCGTCTCGTCATAGTCCGTGATCTCCGGCGCTGCCGGCGCCAGATCGTCCACATCCGGGTCGAGTTCGGGCCGCGCCCGCATAGTCCACCTCGCAACCACTGCTCGGAGATGACTATGTATAGCACAAGCCAACGAATCGGAACGATCATTCCTAGAACGATCGTTCCTGCGCTGGTTCCTCGTCGCTTATGGACCTCAAGGAGGTCATGGCGATCAACCTGCGTCGGATGCGTCATGATCGGGATATGACGCAGGAGGAGTTGGCCGACCGCGCTGGCCTGAGTGCCCGCTACATCGGCGCGATCGAACGCGCCGACGTGTCGGCCAGCGTCACCGTACTCGGCCAGATCGCAGATGCACTCAGCATTGAACCGGGCGAGCTTCTTAAGTCGTCAAACGGATTGCGCTGATGCTCGCATTTCTGCGGCGAGGTCGAGAAGATTTCGGAGTTGCGGATTGCGATTGTGTGGCGACCAGATCGCGCTGAACCGGGCCTGTTCGGTTTCGTCGGCTACCGAACGGAACGTGACGCCCGGACAGTGCATTTGCCGCACGGTCTCGTTGACGAGCGTGATGCCTTCGCCATTCGCGACCATGTGCATCAGCGTGTCGCGTCCCACGTCGCAGCGCCGGACATGGGGAGATCGTCCGCGCTCGGCCAGACGGCGCACCACATGCTCGAAGAGCTGTGAGCCTGTGCCGCCGACTCGTATCAGGAAGGTTTCCGGTGCGACGCCCGCCCACGAGACGGTATCGTCGTTCGCGAGCGCGTGCCGCTCGGTCAACGCGATCATGAAGGGTTCGGCCCACAACGGCCGCGAGCGGCAGTCGGGTGCCTCGACGGGATCGAGCACAAGCGCCACGTCGAGTTTTCCGTCGCGCACAAGCGTGACCGTCCGTGCGGACGGGCCTTCAATCACGACCTGCTCAACATCGGGATAGGCTTCGCGGAACCGGCAGCGCAGATCGGCGACGAAGCCGCCAGCTATGGAGGAGATAAGGCCGATGGCGAGTCGGCCACTTGAGCCGGAGGAGGCAGCTCCCGCTGTGCGAACCGCATGGTCGAGATAGCCGATGCCGGTCGACACCTCGGCGACGAACCGTCGCCCAGCTTCGGTAAGCCGGACGCCGCGATGCCTCCGCTCGAAAAGCAAGATGCCGAGCACTTCTTCGAGCGCCTTGATCCTGGTGCTGACGCTCGATTGGGTGGTGCCGAGGACGTTCGCCGCGTGATGGAAATTCAGGTACTCCGCAACGGCGAGAACATGCACGAGGGAGACCATCGGTATCCGCCCGCTCGCGATGCCCGGTTTATTGGAGGCGCCGCGTGTCCGACGCATCTCACAGGCGCCTATTTGTCAGATGATCTGGCATGTTCATAAGCGGATGCCTCTTCCAGTCTGTTGGTTCACAGGCGACCTAACTCGCCGTTCCAAGCGGGAATGCTTCATCTTTCCGGCGTCGCAGCTTCGTCGGGCGGTCCCGAGAACGATGTCATGCCGATACCGACGTGCGTTTATCTCGTCGGGAGGATAAAGCGGGCTTTCGGCATGAAAGATGCCCCTTCGCGACTGTAGAAACGGATCGCGTCTTCATTCCAAGCCGGTGTCTGCCATTGGATCTCCGCGAGATCATGCGTGGCCGCGTGCGCGCGCACCGCAGCCAACAGCTTCGCGCCAATACCAAGGCCCCGGCAGTGACCCTCTACGAACAGGCAGTCGAGATGGAGGAAGGACCGACCGGCCCATGTCGAGAAATCCACCGTCGCGGAGGCATACCCGACCATCGCGCCGGCCTGTGTCGCCACCCAAGCAGCCAAGACGGCTGGCACTCCATCCAAAGCGGATCGAACGGTCTCTTCGGTAACGCTGGCATGTCCGCCCTCATAGGCGGCATGGTTGTGGATCAACGGAAGCATGGCCTCTGCATCCACCCCGCGGGCGGGACGGATGCAGATGTCGTTGCTGCCGTCGTCGGCGTTGGTGAGCCGATCAGGCACTCGGATGACCGCTTTCCAGCGGGAAACCCTCGTCGATCCAGCCAGTCACGCCGCCTGTCATGATCTTCACAGGGCGCGCCAGCTTCGCGAGGCGAAGCGCTCCCCGTGCCGCGCCGTTGCAATGCGGACCGGCGCAGTAGGTGACGAACAGTGTATCGGCTGGCCACGCCGCCATCTTGGATGCGATAATCTTGCCATGCGGCAGATTGATCGCGCCGGGCACATGGCCTTTAGCGAACATCTCGGGTCCGCGCACGTCGAGCAACACGAAATTGGGATCGGGACGCGACAGCGCCTCATGCACGTCCCAGCAGTCCGTCTCGAAACGGAAGCTGTCGGCGAAGCGAGCCTCGGCCTCCGTGGCGGAGGCTGCGGGTATGTCGATAACGGCGTTGGCCATGAAGCGTCTCCTACTGATGACGCTTTGTGCCGTTACGCGGTGCTCCCTCGCCAGCGGCTCGATTGCCGTTTATCGTAAGAATCGTGCCAAAGGTTTCCGCCACACCCAATCGCCTCGTCGTCGCCCTTGCCTATGAGGGGCTTTGCGCGTTCGAATTCGGCATAACAGCCGAGGTGTTTGGTCTCTCGCGCCCGGAGATGGGGGCGGACTGGTACAGGTTCGCTGCCTGTACCGAGCGTCCGGGCCGACTGGCGACGAACGCGGGTTTGGCGGTCGAGGTCGATAAGGGTCTCGAGGTGCTGGGCGAGGCCGGGACGATCGTCATCCCTGGTTGGCGGTCGGAGAGAGAGGCTCCGTCCGATGCCGTCCGTGGCGCCCTGCTTGCCGCCCATGCGCGCGGCGCGCGCCTCGTCTCGATCTGTTCGGGTGCCTTCCTGCTTGCGGCGACGGGGATTTTGGATGGTCGGCGGGCAACAACGCATTGGCGCTATGCCGAACGTCTGCAAACGGCCTATCCCGCCGTCCTCGTGGATGCCGATACGTTGTACGCCGGAGACGATCGCGTCTTCACGTCGGCCGGCTCGGCAGCCGGGATCGACCTGCTGCTTCATCTGGTGCGTCTCGATTTCGGTCCGGACGCAGCGAACAGCGTCGCGCGGCGCTTGGTGGTCGCCGCGCATCGCAGCGGCGGGCAGGCGCAGTTCATCGAACGTCCGGTCCTCGCGCGATCGGACAGTTCGCTGGGGACTTTGCTCGACCGGCTCCGGAGCGATCCGGCGGAACCGTGGACGATCGAACGGATGGCGAGCGCAGCCGCCATGAGCGAGCGCACACTGGCGCGACGCTTCCGGGAAGAGACAGGGGAAAGCCCGCTGGCATGGCTGACCACGCAGCGGCTGGCACTGGCGCGCGATCTTCTTGAAACGACGAGCCTGTCGATGGAACACATTGCAGATGGGGCGGGCATGGGAACAGCCACCAATCTCCGGCTACACTTCACATCGAAGTTCGGCATTCCGCCGAACCTCTATCGCAAGCAGTTCCGGCGTGTTGAAGCCTGAGAAGCGGCGGGACCGCGAGGTTATGCCCTCTTTCCTCGGAACCTGCGGCGAGAATACATCTTCTCAGCAACAAGCGGAATCGTCGTGCCGCCATCGATCCGGCTGTCTGTAGCGATGGTGACAGATACGGCGATCAGAGAGATGATCCGCGCTATCGCGGCGGCGTCAAGCGAACACCGAAGGTCGAGCAACAAGCAGATCAGCTTCGCGGCCCTACGAGCGGCGACGTAATCATAGGGCGACACCTCGCTGCCGCCCTATCTGCCACGACACCGATCCGCCTTGCACGATGCCGGACATCTCGCGGCCGAGCTGGCGGTCGATGACCGGCCGCCACGGGACGAGCGTGAACTCGTGGCTTTTCTCGACGACAGCGAACTTGCCGCTCGATAGCTGAGCGGTTCCGGTGAACGTGCCGGTGACCGTCTCGCCATCGGCTGCGGCGCGGAACGGGATTGCTTTCTTGGCGGCCAGCGCCGCACCCGCGCCGGCGACCTCGCGTTCCTGAAGCGAGGCGATCAGGTTGCGCCGGTAGGTCACGCGACCGTCCGGCTGCCGGGCAGCGTCACCCCGGTCGATCAAAGTCTCGCGCCGCCGTACCATCGCTTCGCGGACCTGATCGCCGAACCCAGCCGGTGATAGGTCCGAGGCGCCGGTGCCGATCAGCCGACGATCAAGCCAGGTGGCGCCGTCCGAGCCGATCTGCCGTTCGAGGTCGAAGGTCGAGAGGATGCGGATGTTGGCCCGGCCGTTACCTTCGGCGTCGTGCGCGGCGGCACGGGCTTCGAAGTCGCCGGGGATGCGCCATTGGTCGGCGTCGATCCGCTCGGCGGTGCCAGCACCGCGCAGCGCTTCCAGGCGGCGAACGTGCGCATCGACGAAGGCTTCGTAGTCGCCGCCCGGCACCCGGCCGTCGAACCGCGCCTGCTCCAGATGACGGCTCGGCCGATAGATGCCCTCTTCGGCCATGCCGGCGATGGTGCGATCTGCCGGACGGACCGTCTTCTTTGCCGGCCCGATCTCGACGATGCTGCCGATGCGGGCGTCCTCGACACGGGCCGGCTCAATGCCGGAGACATGGTGCGTTCGCCCGTCGATCCCGTCGATCACCAGCGTCAGGTTCTCGCCCAGCTCGTCGGTGAGGTGCTTGTCGAGCACGCGGCCGACGATCGCCGTCGCGGGCGCGGCGTCGTGGATCGCGAACGTCATCGGGTCGCGCTCGGCGCCCCCGGCCCGCAGCGCCTTCTGCATGGTGCGGACGATGTCGCCGCGCTCGCCCATATCACGCAGCGTCGGCTCCAGCCGTTCGCTCAATTCCCAGACGCCGGGCGCCTGCTCGGTGGCGAGGCCCATATCGCCGAGCTTGCCAAGCCGGCGGAGGCGCAGGGTGCGATCGGAATGGCCGCGCAGCTCGTCCGGCTCGCGGCGCAGGTCGACGACGCGGTCCTTGGCCTCGGCGATCATCGCGCGGTCGATACGGGTGAACCGGTCCTGGTCGATCTCGGCGGTCAGCTTGCGGCGCTGCTCGATCTCGGTGACGGGGCCGAGATCCAGCGTCGCCAGCTCGCCCGCGCGTTCGCGGATGCCGGCCGACAGATAGTCTCCGTTGATAACGAGATCCTGCCCGTGCTCGTCGCGGCCATTGACGATGACGTGGACGTGCGGATGGCCGGTGTTGTGGTGGTTGACCGCAACCCAGTCGAGCTTCGTGCCGAGATCGATCTCAACCTGCGCCATCAGCTCGCGGGTGTAGCCGGTCAGGTCCGCGAGGTCGGCGGCGTCCTCCGGCGAGACGATGAAGCGGAACTGGTGCCGATCGTCCTTACCGCGGTCGAGGAAGGCGTCGCCATCGGCGCGGTCTTCGCCAGCCGAATAGAGCCGGCCGCGCTCGCCGTCGCGGGACGTACCGTCGCGCTGAATGTAGCGGAGATGCGCGGCGCCCTTGCCGTTCCGTCCGGCACCCCGGACGTGGCGCACCTTCACGACGACGCGGCGGCTGCCGGACTGGCGATGGCTCCAACAGTCCGACAGGTTGCGGGCGCGGACGAAGGCGGCGCCACGTCCGCGCTGAACGCCTCGGCCGGAAACGACGAGGCTCTTGCCGTTCGGGCTACGATGGGAACTGCCGCCCTTCGCCGGTCGACCTCGGCTGGAAGCCACCTGCTGCTGGCGCGTAACCTTGCGGACTTGGCTGAGGAAGCTCTTCGCCTGACCGATCTTCGGCGCGTCCGAGCGAACGCGGCCGGGTCTCGGGCGGAAGCGGCCGTCATCGTCGCCGCTCATGGCCGCCGATCCGCCCGAAGCTGCCGGTATCGCCGCATGGTGCCACGCGAAACCGGACAGATGCTGGGTTTGCCGCGCCTCGCGGCACCATGACGGCCCGGGGGCGGTGCCGCCCCGAACAGTGTGCAGACAAGGGCTTGGCCCCAGAACCGGACCCCTAGGGTGCCGGTTCGTTTAATCTTGCCCCCTCCGCCTGCTTCCCCCTTCCTGCCTCTCCTGCTGCCATTCCCACCTGTCGACTGTCCGACCCCGAGGCGCCCGCGACACTGCCGATCGTGCCCGTCATGGCCTCCGCACCCGCGCTTCCGATGCGACGAACAGGCTCCCATTTTGCGACGCTGCGCTGGGAGCATCGTCGCTCTCACCCGGCGCCGGATCGACAGCGGATATGCGCGACGATGGCGCAACGAACAGCGGCGCGCGCGTCCAGGCGAACGGATCGGCCGCCACGACGACAATCGGTCTGCCCGCGTCGTCACCGCCGTCGATGTCTGGCGCGATGGCGGCGATGTAGGCGCGCGTTTCGCTCGGCAAAGGACGGCCGGCGAGCGACGCCTCGTAGCGACCGGGGCCGGCATTGTAGGCGGCAAGCATGGCGACGATGCTGCCGTAACGGTCGTGCAGCTCGCGGAGATAGGCGGTGCCGGCGATGATGTTGTCGCGCGGATCGTAGGGGTCGGCACCGAGGCGGTGACGGACACGTAGGTCCGCCCATGTCGCCGGCATCACCTGCATCAGACCGATCGCCCCGGCGTTCGATACCGCTCGCGGATCGCCTGCGCTCTCTGCGCGCATCACAGCCCTGATCCATGCCACGGGGATGCCGAAGCGCCGCGACGCCTCCGCGATGTGCCCGGCATAGGGGTCGACCGGTATTGCGCGGACGGACCGTGAAGTCTGCGCGCCAGCCGGGAGGGTCGGCGCTCCCACGGCGATGCCGGTGAGCAGCGCAGTTGCGGTGCGGAGGACGATTGCGCGCATCGGATCAGTCCCGCTCGCCGCGTCGCGGCAGCCGCGTCCAGTGCAGCGACCACGCGGTATTTTCGTCGGCGTCGCGGAACAGTCGCGCGCGGATCGGTGCGAGGAAAACGGGATCGTCGAGCACGATCGCGACGAACTCGCCCGCACGCTCGCCGGTGCGGGTCCAGCCGGTGCCCACCTCCGGGCCGTCCGCGCCGCCGAGGTGAATGCGGTAGTCGGGCGCGTTCTCGGTGTCGGATTGGTCGGCAGGCACGATGGCGAACTCGGTGTCGAAGGACAGCGTGCGGATGCGGCCTGCGAAGCCGGTGGATGTGCGTGTGAAGGTGCCGATCTGCGGCATGGGAAAGCCTCCTGATCGTTGCTGGGATGGTGAAGGGACGGCCGTCAGCGCGCCGCCGCGCGCCAGACGAAGCGGCCGTCGCCGGCCTCGTCGGTGTAGAGCGGCGTCGCCGTGCCGATGACCGTGGCGGCGGGCAGCGGGCCGAAGTAGCGGCCGTCCAGGCTGTCCGGCACCGCCGGGTTCATCAGGAAGACCTCGCCCGATGCGATGCGGCGGCAGCCCCGCCAGACCGGTAGCGGACGGCCATGCCGGTCGCGGTCGAGCGCGTCGCCGAGCGGCACGGCATCGACGGTGATGGCGCCGCCGACGCGGCACACGCGCTGGCCGGGAAGCCCCATCACCCGCTTCATCAGCGGCGTGTCGAGCGGCAGATAATGTCGCGTGGCGAGGAACCAGGCGAGCGGCTTGGGCGGCGTCACCGCGACCAGATCGCCGGTCGACAGCCGCCCGGTGGGACGCAGCGCGTAAAGCCCGACCGGCACGCTGGCGGAGGCGTTCCACAGCAGGCGCGGCGTCACCTCGATCGCACCCATCACGACGAGCGACAGACTGGCGGCGACCGCCGTGGCGACATAGGCGCGGCGGCTCATCGCTCGATCTCCCGGCGCTTGAGCCAAGCCCGGTGGCGCTCGGCGGTGTAGGCGCGCGGCTCTTCGCCGGTCGCGATCCGGTTGCCGACGTGCCGCCAATGATCGGGCGCGGCGTCACAGGGATCGACGCCGGCGGCCTCCACCGTGTCGATATGGTGGAGTACCCGTTCGACCTTCGGCCAGCCCTCGACGTGCAACAGTATCTCGCCGCCGGGGCGCACGAACGGCAGCGTCTGATACGGCTCGCCCGGATCGACCGCGCGCACGATGTCAATGCGCGAGGCAACCGTACCGTAGTCGTTGGCCGCCCAGCGGACGAAGGCGAAGACGCTGCTCGGCCGGAACGACAGGACGCGGCGGCGGCGGTCGATGATCCGCTCGCCGACGTACCGGCCGAACCTGATCCAGTTCTCGACCCGCTTCTCGATGTGCGTCAGTTCGACATGGGTCAGGCTGTCGGACGGTACGGCGAACGTGCCCGCGCGCAACGCTGCGGCGGTCATGGTCTGTCTCCTCGATGGTGGAAGTCGCGCGCCAGCACGGCGGCGAGCGCAGCTTCGGTGCGCAGGATGGCGCGGCCGATGGCTTCGGGAATCTGCGGCAGGACGGCGTCGCCGAACGCCTCGACGATCAGGCCGGCGGCAGCCGGCCGGCGTCCATCGCCGAGCTTAACGCGCGCGTCAGCCAGCCCGGCGGATAGCCCATCATCCAGCCGTAGGTGACGGGCAAGGTCCGCGAGGCTCCAGTCAGCCCGTGGTCCTTCAGCAACGCCGCGATCGACCGGGCGTAGGTCCATCGGTCCGGCGCGCGGCCGGTCATCGCGCCGTCGAGCACCGCGTCCATCGTCGGCGACTTGCGACGGTCGTAGGCCGGCGACCATGCGTCCATCCGCCGGTCGCGCTTGGTCGGCGTCGGCAGCATCTCCGCCGCGTGGCGGAGCAGGTTCGGCGTGTCGATCTGCGCCTTCGCGCCGTTCGAACGCTTGCCGGTTTCGATCTCCTGCCGGCTCAACCGGCGACCGCCTTTCGGCTTCACCGGCGTCGGCAGCATCCCGGCGTGGCGGCTGGCATGGCCCATGATCTGGCTGAGCACGTCGCCCCGGCCACCGCGGTCCGCATCCGAACGCCGCGGCGTCGCCAGCAGCACGGGCGGCGAGCTGGTCGGGGTCGAAGCCGACGAGCCAGGATCGCTTGCGCTCGTGGTTGGCGCCGAGGTCGCCAGCACCCACCACGCATGGTTCGCAGGCGTAGCCGAGCGCCGCCAGCGCATCGAGCAGCCGGTCCGCGCCGCGAGTTCGGAGATGAGCGCTGTTCTCAAAAGCGAACCAGCGAGGACGGCAGTCTCCGACCAGCCGGACGGCTTCGAGGTAGAGCCGCGACCGCTCGCCGTCGATCCCGCGCCCGCGCGTGTTGGCGACCGAGATGTCCTGGCAGGGCGGGCTGCCGACGACGATGTCGGGCAGGTATCCGAGGTCGGAAACAAGTCGAGCTGCCGTGAGGAAGCGCACGTCCTCGTAGAGGCGGACATCGGGATTGTTCTCCGCGTAGAGGATGCGGCGCCATTCGACGATCTCGCAGGCCGCCACCGTGACGAAGCCGGCGCGGTGCAGGCCGAGCGTCCAGCCGCCGGCCGCCGCGCTGAACAGGTCCAGCGCGCGCATCACTCGCACAGCCCGTATTCGCTGTCGCAGAGCAGGCCGTGCTCGTCGGCTTCACACCGATCCAGATCGACGAACAGGTCGTAGTTGCGTCCGCCCCGTCCGGTCCGCGACCATTCGATCGCGCGGTCGATCGTCGCCCGGCCATGATCGTCGCGGTCGCCGGGGACGGTCGGTGCGGGCAGCAGCGAGGCCGGTGTGCCCGCGACCGCGGTGCGGCGCGAGACGAGGCTGACCAGCCGCTCCCACTCGCGCACCCGGTCCACCTCAGCGGGGAAGCGCATCGCCCAAGCGCACAGCTCGCGCTTCCTGACCATGATGCAGGTCGAGCAGCCGACCCGGCTCATCCCCATCGTGTAGAGCGGGTTATGCCGGAGGCCGTGGCGCGCGGAGATGGCGAAGGCGTCAGCGGCCGACCAGCGGAAGATCGGCCGGTAGAGCACCTGCCGGACGCCGGAGGGATGGCGAGACGACTGGACGGGCGGCTTCTTCGCCCGCGCCGGGCTTTCGTCGGCACGCTCGCCGATCCAGTCGATCACCGGCACGCCCGCGTCGAGCAGCGGGCGCTTGCGGTGCATCATCGGGATGAGCTTGGTCTCGTCGGTGCAGAAGCGCGTCTTGGTGCAGGGGAAGCGCCCGTGCAGCATCGCCATGTCGAGGAACGGGATGCCGGTCGGATGCAGCAGCGCCAGCGCCTGCTCGATCAGCGGATCGGGCACCGGCGGCGAGACCAGCACCGGGCAGTCGCATCCGGCGAGCCACTCCGCCCTGCCGATCTCGCCGGACTGCCACGTCGCCCGCCGAAGGTTGCACGCGCCGCGGTGGCGGGTCCGCCGCTTCTCCTTCGACCATTCGTCGCGCAGCATCGCGCGCTTGCGGCCGAAGGCGGTCTCGTCGGTGAGGCCGGGCACGTCGTTGGCCGAGACGATCTCGATGTGCAGGCCGAGGCGCTGGCGCAGCCAGTCGTCGAGATAGCCGATGTGGTCGAGCGTGATCGGGTTCTCGTGGCCGTTGTCGGCGGCGAGGAAGCGAGGTGCGCGGTTGCCGAACGCCGCCAGCCCCTTGCGCTCGATCCGCTCGACCATCAGGCACAAGACCGCCTGGCTGTCCTTGCCGCCCGAGATGCTGCCGAAGTGCTGCGCGACGATCATGGCGCACCCCGGCGGGTGGCACCGGCACCGTGCCCGCCTCGCGTGCGCGCGACAGCAATAGAGTTAGATTCTCTGTTAGACTCTAGAGTGTGGTGAGGAATTAACTATCTGAGCCAGATGGCGATGGCGGCGAGTTTGACGAAGCCCATGAAGTTGACGAGCAGCTTGTCGTAACGGGTGGCGACGCGGCGGAACTGCTTGAGCTTGTTGAAGAAGCGCTCGATCTTGTTGCGCTCCTTGTACAGGTCGCGGTCGTAGGCGCGCGGGCTCTTGCGGTTGCGCTTGGGCGGGATGACCGCCTCGGCTCCGCTCGCCTCGATCGCCTCCGCCAGGGGATCGGCATCGTAGCCCTTGTCGCCCAGAACAGCGTCAGGTTCGAAGCCCGCGATCAGATCGTGAGCGAGCGTGATGTCGTTGCGCTGGCCCGGACTGGCAAGCAGGCGCACCGGGTTGCCCAGTGCATCGCCGGCCGCATGGATCTTGGTACTCAGCCCGCCGCGCGACCGACCCAGGCCCTGGGCATCCGGCCCCCTTTTTCCCTGCGCGCGCCAGTTCCCTGCGCGCGCCAGCCGCGTGCTGATGCGCGCGCACGATGGTCGAGTCGATCATCAGCCATTCCAGATCGGCTTCGCGCGCCAAGTCCGCCAGCATCTGATCCAGAACGCCGCGCGCGATCCAATCGTAGTAGCGCCGCTTCACCGTCGGGTAGTCGCCCAAACGCTTCGGCAAGTCCTTCCAGCGCCCGCCTGAGCGGGCCATCCACAGCAGCGCATCGAGGAACCGCCGGTTGTCCGTGCGGGGACCACGCTTCCCTTTCGTCCCGCCGGGCACGAAGCCCTTCACGCGCTCCCACTGATCGTCCCGAAGCGCGTCTACCTCAACTGACATCGCCGATCTCCTCAATCGGCCAACCCTCCCATTCCAAACTTGCCCCAGACTGACTCCCTTACATTCCTCACCGCGACCTAAGTTACGGACCGGATTCGGCGTTCGCGGCCAGAGGCTTAGCTGCGGTTCGTGCGCCCGAAGTCCCGATAGGGCTGCGCCCGAAATCCCGATACCGTCTGCGCCCGAAGTCACGAGCGTTTCCACAGGTCCATCAACAGGCACTGTGGACGGCGAAACGGGCCGGATGCGGAGCAACTCGCGCCGCCCGTCGCGCCCCATGTCGAGCTGGTAGCCGGGCAGCGGCTGCCGCCCGACGATGCGGCGCAAGTCGAGCGCGAAGTCGGAGACGCGCGCGAGGCTGCCGGACTTGGCGTGCAGGTGCGCGACCTCGAACGTCCAGCCGTGCGGCTGGTGGCCGGCGTGCTTGCGCGCGACGCGGTAGAGCCAGCGTTCGATGCCGCCGGTCAGCCGGAAGTATGCAGGGTCGATCGTCAGCACGAGCGAGCGGTCGACGACGCCGCGGTAGAACCAGTCGGGCAGGACGAACTCCATGCCCTCGACGCGGCCGTCGCGGGTGGTCAGCTCCTCCCATTCGTTGATCCAGGAGAACTGGTGCCGCCGCCAATGCTCGCCGTGGCGGATCGTGGTGCGGATCACGGTCGATTGCAGGCGGGCGAGCGCGCCCTTCAGCAGCCGGTACTCGCGCGCGCCGGTCGCGCGGTCGATCGCCATCAGCATCTGGTAGGGCGTGAAGCGCAGGAAGCGCGAGGTGCGCAGGCTGTGATTGGCGGCGTCGACGATCTGGCTCGCTGCCCAGATCAGCACGTCGGCGTCCCAGATCGTCGCCATGCCGTGCTCGGGCATGGCGTGGACTTCGACGCGCTGCCCGCCGGCTTGGTAGAGGATCGGCGTGGTGCGCTTCGCCTTGGCGAGCGAGAAGAACGGCCGCTCCATCAGGTCGCGCTGGTCGCGTGGGGCGGCATCGCCGACCGCGACGACGAACGGGTCGAGCTGCCGGCGCTCGCTCCTGGTCTCATCGCCCGGCATTCAGAGCGAAGCCTTCTCGGCCGCGGTCAGCGGACGGGCGGGAAAGACGCGGGTGGCGGTCTGCTCGGAGGCGGACTTGCGCGCACCGATCGCGGTCCACGCCTGAAGGTCTTCGACCGAGTAGAGGACGCGCCCGCCGACCTTGCGATAGGTCGGGCCGGTGCCGTAGGTCCGGTGCTTCTCCAGCGTGCGGATTGAGATGCCGAGGAAGCGCGCGGCATCTGGCGCGCGCAGGTAGCGGGGCGGCAACCCCGTCTTGGGATCGAGCATGGTCGGGTCTCCGGCGGTGCATGGCGGGCTGCCGGTGGGCGGCAGCGGGCTATGGCGAACCGTGGCGGAGAACCGGCGGCGTGCAGCGTGCCGGAATCGGCGGGGTGCGATTCCGGCACCCTGGCGTGGGTCCGGTCAGCGGCGGTGGGGCAGCCGCACGGGATAGACGAGCAGGTCGCGATAGCCGCCGCGCATGAGGCGCAGGCCATCGGCGACGAGGCGGCGCGCCTGGTTCTTGCGCGGATCGCTGTCCCAATCGGCCTTACCGCCGCGAAAGCCGAGCAGCACCCTCGCGATGTCGCGGTAGCTGGCGCCGGTCAGCCGGCCGTCCAGCGCGCGCAGGACGAGGATCAGGCGGGCGCGGGTCTGCGCCGGCAGGTCGTGGTGCCGGTCGCCGGGCGGGCGGCCTTGCAGGGCGAGCCAGAAGCGGATCACGGCGTCGGCGCGCAGTTCGAGCAGCCGGTCCAGCGGCAGGACGACGATGTAGGTGGCGGCCTCGTCTGGTGGCGGAATGGCGAGCTGAAAGCGGTGGCCGGCGCCAATCGTGCGCCAGACGCCATGCCACGTTCCGTCTGCGGATACGCGTAAGTCGAGGCCGGGTAACTCGGACAGGCGGATTGGCAGCGCGGGGTCGTCCGTTGGCGTGCCGGTGTGCCGCAGCTCGAAGGCGTCAGGCAGCAGCGCGGGCGACCAGAACGGTGATGCCTCGTCGGCGGACCGGTCCGGGTCCGCCGGGAAATCGCAACCCCCATCGGTCGGTGAACGCCGCCTGCGCCTCGACCGCCCCGCGCGGCGACGCCTTCACGCGCCGACAGTCGCGACGATAGTTGGGATCGCGGCGGAGAAACTCCCACGCGAAGCCGGCTGTCGAGATGTTCCGAGCATGGGCGTAGGTGGCCGGCGTGCGCCAATCGGTATTCGGCATGGCGTCCCCTCTTTCCTGCCAGCGCAGCATCGCTGGAAAGAGGAAGCGTCATTTACTTGGGTCGAGATTTGCAGATGGTCTTTGCAGAAATGTAGATCGCGTTGCGCGATCGATATTGGTAAACAACTTCTTCCATATCGGATGTATTTAATCAAGTCTTGGCGAGCCGGGCGCAGCCCGGCGAGCGCGCCACATGCGGCCATGCCGACCTCTGGGAGGCATGGCCGCCGCCGGCTTGAGCCGGCGGCACTGATGACGATGTGAGGCAGCCTATGCGGCTGCCCTGCGGTTCGCCTCCGCCAGCCGGCGGGACGCGGTGTGATAGTGACCATTGTCCAGTTCGATCCCGACCCAGTCGCGGCCCAGCGCCTGCGCCGCCGCCAGCGTCGATCCCGATCCGCTGAACGGGTCCAGCACCAGTTCGCCCGGTCGGGTGAACGCCTCGATCAAGGGGCGCAACGCTTCGACCGGCTTCTGCGTCGGGTGGAGCTTGTTGCCGCTGTAGGGGAAGTCGATCACGTCGGGGATGACACGTGCCGGCATCCGGGGATTGCCCTTGGCGAGAAGATACGCCTGCTCGTGCTCGTAGCGCAGGAACCGCGACGACGACGCATACCGCTTGCGGAACACCAGATGCCCGACGATGCGGAAGCCCGCCGCGCGCCACGCCTCCATGAACAGGTCCACCTTGTTCCAGCCGTAGAAGCTGACCGCGAACCCGCCGTCCTTCAACACCCGGTGCATCTCGGCGAAGGCGGGCTTGAGCCAGCGCCCGTTGTCGTCGTTGGCGACGCTGCGGCCCTGCCGGTCGCGATAGTTGGTGACGTAGGGCGGATCGGTCAGGATGAAGTCGATGCTGCCGGTGTCGAACGCCTGCATCACGTCAATGCAATCGCCGTTGAAGATCGTGTTGCGGGGAGCCTGGGCGGTGGCGGTCATAGCCTTGTCCTTCGGTCTGGAGGTCAGCGCAGCGCCGCGTCTGACCTCCTGCCCGTCGGCGAGACCGGGTGTGCAACCGGAGGGGCGTCTTCGCGGGGACCCTGCTGCACGAAGCCGAAGGCGAAGGAAGCTGGGCGGAAGATGATCCGAAGGGCGCCGAGGGCAGAGCCCTAAGCACTGGAAACCAGGTGAATTGACCGGTTTTCCGTCCAAACACGATTGTATCGCGTCTGACGCGCTTCGGGTCAGCCGTTTACCTTCCGACAGGATTCTCAGTATTCCAACCTGTCCAGGAGCGAATGGGTAGAGCGTCGTTTTCGTCATCAAGCACGGCTCGAACACCACGCATTCGAGCATCGTACAGCTCAAGTAAATCCAAGAGAGCACGGTGGGGCCCAACCAGATGCCCCTTCAAATCATCGTCCGGCTGGTCTCCGCTGTCTAAGGCGACGGCAGCGGATTTCAAATCGGTCACCAAGTCATCTATCAGGATCTTCGCGTTGGAAATCACCTGTGTGACTGCGGGATGGATATGCTCGATTTTAGAACCGAGCGCTTCCAAACTAAGGGCCGAAGTCATCGCACGCTGACGCCAATCGCGAATGTCTGCCTTGGTCACGGGCGTATTTCGGTTTACAAGTTCGGCCGCTATTATATGACTTTCAAATTGAGCCTGTTGTACGGCAAATCGAACGTACCATGCTGCTTCCTCGTGATGAGCACGCCGAAGTTTTCGCGACCGGCGCGCTTCGCTCTGGGCCAGCCAAGCGGCACCAGCAATGGCAGCGATTGATCCCGCCGCTTGAGTCCAAGCCGCAGCATCAGAACTCCAACCAGATCTCACTACACTTTCGACCGCAGCCCAGCCGGCCACTCCCGTAAGAAGGATGGCCAAGGCAAACAGCACAAACCCAATTAAATCAGTTGCCCGCCGCATGGTGCGACGTGCGCCTCCGATAAACGAGTTGCGTAGTATGGCTACGGACCTCGGTTGATTTGATGGCTCTCCTAGCTCAGGCGAAGCTTGCACGCGCCCACTCGCCGTAAGCTTCCTCTGAATAACGCGCTGTCGACATCAACCGGCCAGCTTGGTTGATGAGCTTTTCACGAAGCTGCTCGTCAGCCAAAAGCTTCGCATCGAGATCGAACATCACGCCGATCTGCGCAGCAAGTTGAAGTGCTGACTCCACTTCGGATGGCGCGGCAGGCAAGGCGGCGGCCGGGAGAATGACAGTTGGATCGATCACCGGCTGAGCAGCGCCGCCACAAAGAAAAGCCAGCGACAGCATATCAGGGCCATCAGGACCTGACTGATAATAGCAGGCGCTTAATAGACTGAGAGCACGAGGCGGAGCGGCATTGGCAAGAATACCAAGCAGCCATTTCCCCAACCCCGTGCAGAACAGCCTCAAGAAATCTGCGTCTTGAGTGGCCCATGCTGCCGCAAGCTCGGCATCAAGATTATCCAAATCGCTGGAGATCAACTCGGCTAGCTTGCTCCGAAACTCACCACTTGCTTCGACATTTGAGTTAACCGCGCGCATGAATCCCTCACGTGCGAAGTCGCCCACAAGTGCTGGTTGAGCCTTGGTAGTGATGAACAGCAGCCACGGATTTGCTGATTTTAACTGAAGCTCCAGCAGCTTGCCCGTTGCTTTAAGGGGGCTTCCTTTCGAGTGCCCGATCTCGCGGAACGCAATCGACTCACAAAGATCCAAATTGATTGCGTGAAACGGCCCGTCCTGCTTCGCACGAAGCAACCCGGGACTGCGATCGTTAGCAACCGTTTCCAACCGGTCCTCGATCACAGCAGAGAACTCATCTATCGAGGACAGCGCCCTTACCTCACTCTGCGACAGGGCAAGTTCGAGCTGGTCCGGCGTGTTCACTCCGACGCTGTTGAAGCCGAGATAGCGGAGTTTGACGTCAAGCGCTGCACAAACACCATGTAATGCACGTACATCAAAAAGTTCATTTCCAGGAAGCGTCAGATACCTAAATGACTCCCCCTGACGAAGGCCTAGTTGCGGAATAAGCTTTCGAACTTCTGCGCACCATTGCTGAATGCGAACAAATTGCTTGCGTGGATGATGCCATGCAGCGAACTTCTTCGCTGGCTCCAAGGCGTGCACCGCCTCGGACTGGTTGATTTCCTCCAGATCATTATCGGCGTCGTTGCCGCCCTCCACCTCTTCGGTCATGGCTGAGCGTCATTGAAGAATACGGTCAAGATGGCATCAAGCAGCCGATGCTGTTCATCGTATGGCATATCACCCAACACACCAAAGCCATCCAGAATGGTTGCCACAGCCCTAAGTTTCTGTTCGCGTTCCACGGTTTCTTTAGCCGCGTTCTTTCCAGCCGGATTTGCTGCGGGCAGCTTTGTACGGTCCAAGGCGATAATGCCTTGCTGACGCCGAATTGCCGCTGCTTCCAGACTGGTTACCACTTCAACCGAAGGCGGGCGTTCAGTGCTATCTTTCCTCGCCGAATGCCACGACTGCTCTACGAAGCGGTTCAGTCGATCCGTATCCTCCGCCTTGCGCTCTTGGGATTGTTCAACCCGGATGGCTTCTGCCAGTGCCTTTTGCGTGTTTGCGAGCTGCCGGAGAGCGCGGTGAAGCCAGTTACTTAGCAAGACATAGTGTGGATGAGCGAAGTTAAACGACTCACGATCTATGTTTAGAGCAGCATCAAGACCCTTCGTTACAAAAATCTCGGCTGTGGTCTGACGAAGCCGTGTTTGTTCTGACACTTGATATTTCATGAATGTGTCGTCGAACAAGGCTCCACTCGCCCCATTAATCCGAACGAGGACGCCGTTATTCTCTTTCGGAACCACCTTCGAGTTCCAGAATAAATAAGCCTCGAATTCGAGCTCGCCACCGCGGACTGATGCGGGTATCTTCGAAAGGTCGGGCGCATAACGCCCAACGAAGATCAGCGGATTCTTGATTGCCTGCCGCTCTGACGGCCACCAGCCGAACGTGACAGGGCGACGAAGCTCAACGCCATCAACAAAAACCTTGAAACCGCCCGCTGCCGCCTCTGCCCTCGCCGTTAACCCGGTTGCATCACGGATGCGCTCTCCGTGCTTTAGCTCTATTTTTGCTGCGCGACCGCGAGCATTCGTCAGGAGATAGGGAGCAGGATCATCATCCTGCGTCAGATCGAATGGGTGCTTCCCGAGATACTCAAGCGGCGCAGCCAGACTCAGTGCCCAGAGCATGGTCAGGTAAGTATCAAGCGTTATAGCCAGCTCCGGCCGCTCCGTCGCCGTTCCGACCTGCTCCGAAAGCGCATCACGCAGCTTCTCAAACTTGGCTAAGGGCGCGTCCCCATCCTTCCACGGAAGGGCGGGCTGCTCCTTGAATACTAGGGCGCCATCTGCGGGATCGGGCTCCTTCTCCAGAACACCAATGTGGTAAGCTGGACGCGAAACCGCTGGGTCACGCTCGCTTTCATCCAGCGCCTGCTGCTCATAGTAGCGATCCCAGCGCTCCTTGCTGCGCAGAATATTCCGCGCGCGTGGATGAAGCTGACGAAGAATTATCTGAGTGCCATGAGACTGAACATCGTCCGCCGCTACCGCGAGAACCCTGACCTTTCCTGTTTCAAAAGTCTCGGCTTCGCTCGCGTCATCCTCTACATATGTTCTCAATATCACATCGGCGACAAGACGATAATCACGACCCTCAATTTTCGTGATAATTTGAAAATGCGAAGTCAGTTGGCTGACGGAGAATAGTCCAATGCCAATCTTGCCGATCAGCCGCCGGCCTCCGGGAGACAGGGTAGCATCATCCTGTGACGTAGTGCCAACGTTCTTCCCAAAGCTTGTTCGCTTGGAACTTCCGCCGATATGATGAATCAGGCGAGAGAGGGCCTCTTCGTCCATCCTACGCCCATTATCCCGAACCTCAATGCGGTTGTACCGCGGAGCATCGGTGTCAATGTACACCTCGGTGGCGTCTGCATCGTAGGCGTTGGAGATAAGCTCTCGAAGCGCGGAAGATGGCTGGCGATAGATGCCATTCGGTGATCCTCGCCAGCACTCGGTCATCGGTTCGCAGAACCGCTTCCGCAGGGTTGCCCGACGTGCGGGATGCCCGCATTTCTGCCGTAAAGCGCTGCTCGTCTGCCCCCACGGCAGCCGCGCGCGCTTCGTCTGCGTCTGGCTCGTCAGCCACCATGTTCATCCGCAGTTGTTATGAGAGCCAAGCCAAGCGCGTCAGGCGGCATCTGACTCTTCCAGACGTGCAAGCAGCGAATAGACGGATCGGGCGACCGCCTCTGCCATAGTGGGCGGAACGGCTTCACTGACCTGATCGATTTGCGACGACAGCGATCCCCGCAACTCGTAGGAATGCGGGAAGCCCTGAAGCAGCATCGCCTCGTAAACACTCAGTCGACGGTGGCAATTAGGATGAACGTGGACTTCTCGGTGTCCATACGCCACGGTTACGCTCGGCCTGTCCCACGCGAGCACCTTAAAACTTCTGTAGCTGCTATCGCCCTCAACAAGGCCGCCATTGGTAAAGCGTGACGACTTGGGCGCCATGCACCAACGATTGCGATGAAACGGGAAAGTTTCTGGATCGGCGGTCTTCGTAAAATGAACGGGTTCAGGCAGTCCGCCGAGAACAGAGCTAAGTGGACGACTTCTGCGCGACACCGGAGCCTTCGCAGGTCGGCGCCAATTTGTTTTTCCGAACAATTGCTTATTCAAGCCAACGATGAATAACCGCTCCCGGTTCTGTGGCGTATCATAGTCTGCCGCATTTAGAAGTTGTTCCGACACATGGAATCCCGCGTCAGCAAGAGCTTTCTTAAACAATACGAGCCGGTGAGCGTGCAGCCCGCTACGAAGCCCCTTGACATTCTCCATCACAAAGAATTTTACCGGATTTCGGCTGTTAAGCGCTTTGAGAAGGCGGGCATATACAAGTGGAAGCTGGTGCCGGGGATCAGCTTCCGTTATTGAGCGGTTCGCCTGACTGAAGCTCTGGCATGGAGGGCCGCCGATGACACCCTCGGGCGCGCACGTCCCACCCCACAGCCGGTCAAGCGACTCCAGCGAAATGTCGTTTACATCAATGCAATGACCGTGTGACGGCTTCGGACGGTTATGATTGTAGGAGAGAACGCTGTCCGCCTTCTTGTCGAACGCGAGCCCGATCTTGAAGCCTGCCCGTTCAAAACCTAAATCCAGTCCGCCAGCGCCACAAAAAAGGCTCAGCAGCACGTACGCATCCCTTGCTCCTGAAGCCAGCACTCCGCGTGCGGGAGGGTAGCTCACAAAATGCGGATTCGCCAGAACGATCTGCCAGAAAATGCATGACTGACCTGATGACGCCTATGCAGCGCAGTCGCTGCATGTCACGCATTCGCTCGGCAAACACGAAGCCCGAAATCGCGCTGCGACGGCTGTTGTTCGCAAGCGGCCTTCGTTTTCGGACCAAGTTAAAGCTGCCGGGCAGGCCTGATATCGTCTTTACGCGCGCGAAGATGGCTGTGTTTATCGACGGCTGCTTTTGGCATGGTTGCCCGGCGCATGGCACCAGACCGAAGTCAAATGCAGCCTACTGGAATGCCAAACTCGATCGCAACCGCGAACGTGATCTCGCTGTCACTGCCAGCCTTGTCGCGGAGGGTTGGCAGGTGCTTCGATACTGGGAGCATCAGGTATATGAAGATCCTGCTGCCATTGCCACAGAAGTCAAGGCTTTGTGGCGCTCGGCAATCGAAATGCTGGAAAGCCGAAGGCTAGCCGCGGATCATGATTTCTCTGATACCGGGGCAAGGCCTCTTAAACCTGAAAAGCAGAACGAAGTTGCCTGTGCTGCAAGCGAGCCTCGCAATGGCGGACTGGTCATTAATGCTGGAGATTGAAGACTTTACCGATGGTCGGCTGAAAGCGTGGTGCATCCACTGCGGTGACGTCATCGCAAATATCGAAAGCAACCGTGACCACGTCCCGACCAAGTCGCTCCTGACGAAGTTGCTTCGTGAGCGCGGCGCGAAGTATGATCGGGGTTTCGGTGACGAGCTCGATTACCTGCCGCAGGTAGTCGTCTGCCGACGTTGCAATTCCAGCTTTTCGCCCGATGAGAACTATTTTCTTTGCGTCCTACACGCAGTCATGGCCGGCAGCCTTTATCCCGATCAGGCGAAGCACCCCGATGCGGCCACCATCCTGCGGAGCAATCGGCATGTGGTTCGATCACTTAAGAATGGGCCTGACGGGCAGCTTCTACTTTTCGATGACCTGAAGCCGTTCACGCTCTTCCCGGACCGCGATAAGGTGCGGCGTGTCATTGTCAAAAATGCACGCGGTCATGCCTATCACGAGATCGGCGAGCCGCTGCTTGCCGATCCGGACCATGTCGCCTTCGTCCCGCTGGAGCAGCTGAACGCCGAGCAGCGCGATGC
Source organism: Methylorubrum populi (assembly GCA_036946625.1). Lineage (NCBI taxonomy): Bacteria > Pseudomonadati > Pseudomonadota > Alphaproteobacteria > Hyphomicrobiales > Methylobacteriaceae > Methylorubrum > Methylorubrum populi. The sequence goes on along the minus strand of JAQIIU010000002.1, from coordinate 329,950 downwards.
CTTTGAAGCCGCCGGCACCGGCGGCGACGTCGCCGTATGGCCGGAGGTCGGCAGCCGCATGACCGTCCAGTTACTCGACGAAGATGCGATGGTCGGCGGATGGGTCACGGTGGAGCCTGGCCGCTACCGCTACTCCATCGATTGGTCCGACGCCGTGACGGTGAAAACCGTTATTTGGGAATATCTCGCGACTGAGACACGCTGGGAGCGATAGCCGATATCGCCAGCATTGGACCTGCAGAGGTGGCTACGCATAGATCCCATGATGGCTATCGATCATCAGCTTGGCGGGGGAGGTCGACTTCATCGGGGTTTAGAGGGGTATAGCGTAGACATAGTGCTCATCCGGGTCTGGCGCGGCCCAGCAGGCCCAGAACATCGCCTTCGACGTGCGCTCGATCGACCAGGCGTTCCAGCGCCAGTACGGCAGCGCGTCGATGTCGGCGACGGACCGGCAGCTCGTCATCGACGCGCGGAGCCGCTGGCAGAACACGGTCGGCGGGTTGCAGGACGCGATGCGCGTGCAGGCGGGCGTCGTCGGCAACATCGACAGCAACCGTGCCGAGATGGCGAACCTCGTCTCCCGCAGCCAGGGCGCCACCGGCGCCTTGCAGGCGACGCAGGCCGGCAACCAGCTGCTCGCGCTCCAAGCGCAGCAGCTCGCCGACCTCACCGCCATGATGGCGGCGAACGGGCGTGCGCAGGCGCTGTCGGATGCCGAGCGGGCGGCGGCGGCCGAACAGGGTCGCGAACAGCGCCGCCGCTTCCTCGCGCCGGGCGCAGGCTACCAGCCGGGCAACGCGCGCATGTTCAACGGCGGCAACTGAGGCACGTCATGGAGGGGAAGACGCTCGCCCGCATCGGTGCCGCCGCGTTCGCCGGCATCGCCATCGCTGCCGCCGCGATCGAGATGACGCGCGAGGAGAAGCCGGTCGTGCCGGTCACGGTCGAGGTATCGACCGCGCCGGCCGATCCGATGCGCGAGGCGCTCGCCCGCTGCCGGTTCATGGGCGCGGCCGCGACGCGCGATGCGACGTGCCTGAAGACGTGGGCGGACAACCGCGCTCGCTTCCTCGGGCTGGAACCTGCCCCCGCCCCGCAGCCGAACGGGGAACGCTGAGATGCAGGGCACCGGCGTCATCGACAGCTTCCTCGGCGTCTTCACCCGCTACATCGACAGCGGGTTCGGCCTGCTCGGCGGCGAGGTCGCGTTCATCGCGACGACGCTGATCGTCATCGACGTGACGCTCGCCGCGCTGTTCTGGTCGATGGGCGGCGGCGACGACATCATCGGCCGCCTCATCAGGAAGACGCTGTTCGTCGGCGTGTTCGCCTACATCATCGGCAACTGGAACAACCTCGCGAAGATCGTCTTCGAGAGCTTTGCCGGCCTTGGCCTGAAGGCGTCCGGCACCGGCTTCTCCGCCGCCGACCTGATGCGGCCGGGCAAGGTCGCGCAGACCGGCCTCGATGCCGGTCGCCCACTGCTCGACTCGATCTCCGGATTGATGGGCTACTGGTCGTTCTTCGAGAACTTCATCCAGATCACCTGCCTGCTGTTCGCCTGGGCGCTGATCCTGCTCGCCTTCTTCATCCTCGCCGTCCAGCTCTTCGTCACGCTGATCGAGTTCAAGCTGACCACGCTCGCCGGCTTCGTGCTCATCCCGTTCGGCCTGTTCGGCAAGACCGCCTTCATGGCCGAGCGCGTGCTCGGCAACGTCATCTCGTCGGGCATCAAGGTTCTCGTCCTCGCCGTCATCGTCGGGATCGGCTCGACGCTGTTCTCGCAGTTCACGGCCGGCTTCGGCGGCCGGACGCCGACCATCGACGACGCGATGGCGATCGTGCTCGCCGCGCTGTCGCTGCTGGGCTTGGGCATCTTCGGTCCCGGCATCGCCAATGGCCTCGTCTCCGGCGGGCCGCAGCTCGGCGCTGGCGCGGCGATCGGCACCGGGCTGGCGGCCGGCGGCATGGTGGCCGCCGGCGGTGCCGCGATCGGCGCGGTCGCGTCCGGCGGGGCCGCGCTGGCTGGTGGTGCCGCCGCTACCGCCCGCGGTGGAGCGGCGCTCGCCGGTGGCGCGTCCACCTCCTATCAGGCCGGTATCGCCGGACAGTCCGGCATGGCCGGCGTTGCTTCCGGCCTCGGCAACGTCGCCAGCGCGGGCGGAAAGGCGGCCGTCTCGCCGTTGAAGCGCGCCGCCGACCATGCGGCCGACAGCCTCCGCTCCAGCTTCCAGGCCGGCAGCCGTGCCGTCGGCGGCGATGCCGCGCCGGACGGTGATGGCCCGGCTCCAGCAGCTCCAGCGGCGGGAGGCCAGCCCGCATGGGCGAAGCGCATGAAGCGCTCGCAACAGCTCACCCACGGCGTCCAGGCCGCGGCGCATGCCGTGCGATCCGGCGACGCGCATGGCGGCGGCTCCTCCATCTCCCTCGACCAAGGCGACCGCGCATGAGCATCTTCAAACGACCTGCCGCGCATTACGGCAAGACCCCGCAGCCCGAGACGCCGTACCAGCGCGCCGCGCAGGTCTGGGACGACCGCGTCGGCTCCGCCCGCGTACAGGCACGCAACTGGCGGCTGATGGCGTTCGGCTCGCTCGCGCTCTCCGCCAGCCTGTCGGCCGCGCTGGTCTGGCAGTCGGCGAGCGGCTCGATCGTGCCGTGGGTAGTGCAGGTCGACCGGCTCGGCCAAGCGCAGGCGGTCGAGCCGGCCACCGCCGGCTACCGCCCGACCGATCCACAGATCGCGTTCCACCTCGCGCGCTTCGTCGAGGAGGTCCGCAGCATCCCGGCCGACGCGATCATCGTGCGCTAGAACTGGCTGCGCGCCTACGACTTCACGACCGCATCAGGCGCGCAGACGCTCAACGACTATGCCCGCGCCAACGACCCGTTCGCGAAGGTCGGCAAGCAGCAGGTCGCTGTCGACGTGTCGTCGGTCATCCGTGCGTCGCCGGACTCGTTCCGCGTCGCCTGGACCGAGCGCCGCTATCAGGACGGCAGCCTCGCCGAGACCTCGCGCTGGACCGCAATTCTCACCGTCGTGGTCCAGCCGCCGCGCGATGCCGAGGCGCTCAGGAAGAACCCGCTCGGCATCTACGTCAACGCGATCAACTGGTCGAAGGAGATGGGGCAGTGACGCCGCTCCGCACGCCCGCTCTGGCGGCGCTGCTTGCCGCGACCATGCTCTCCGGCTGCGCGACCACGCAAAAGCCACCGGAGATCCGCTACGACGCCGAGGTGCCGCCGCTGCCACCCGTGCCGGTGGTCGCGGTCGACACTCGGCCCCGGCCGCTGCATGTGCCGCCGCCGTGGACGCCGGCGCGGGGCGGTCAGCCCGCCGGCACCTCGACCGCGCGCGTCGAGAGCGCCAACGCCGCCGCCCGCGTCCAGCCGCGCCGGGATGGCTATTACAACGCCATCCAGGTCTATCCCTGGTCGGAAGGCGCGCTCTATCAGGTCTATGCGGCGGTCGGGCAGATCACCGACATCGCGCTCGAACCCGGCGAGAGCCTGACCGGCGCCGGGCCGATCGCCGCGGGCGATACCGCCCGCTGGATCATCGGCGATACCGAGAGCGGATCGGGTGACACCCGCCGCGTCCATGTGCTGGTGAAGCCGACGCGGGCGGACCTTTCCACCAACCTCGTCATCACCACCGACCGGCGGCTCTATCTGATCGAGCTGCACGCGGGCGAGCGGCCCTACATGCCCTCGGTCGCGTGGAGCTATCCGGCTCCTCCGCCGTCGCTGCAACCGGTAATGCCGGCGATGCCGTTCATCCCGGCCACCGCCGAGCATACCTATCGCTATGCCCTGACCGGCGATGCGCCGCCGTGGCGGCCCGTATCGGTCTACGACGACGGGCGGCGCGTCTACGTCGAGTTCCCGCGCGGCATCGTCCAGGGCGAGATGCCGCCGCTGTTCGTCGTCGGTCCCGAGGGCGAGCCGGAGATCGTCAACAGCCGGGTCCACGGCAACGTCCTCATCGTCGACCGCCTGTTCGCCGCCGCCGAACTGCGGCTCGGCAAGGCCGACCGTCAGCAGACCGTCCGCATTCTCCGCACCGATGGGAGGCCTTCGTCATGAGCGGCATCAACCCCGAGAAAAGCGCGTCGAGCCAGCTGGACGCCGACGACGATGCCCGGCCGCTGACCGGCGAGCCGGTCGCGCCGATGCGGCTGCGCCCCGAGCCGCCGCGCGTCACCCGCCTGTCGCGCAAGGCGCTGGCGGTGCTCGGCGGCGTGGCAAGCGTCGGCCTCGGCGGCGCGCTGATCTACGCGCTCCAGGTCCAGCAGGGCGGCAAGCCAGCCGAGGAGGTCTACGCGACCGATGGCCGCTCGACGCCGGACGGCCTCAACGCGCTGCCGAAGGACTATACCGGCCCGGTGCTCGGACCGCCGCTGCCCGGCGATCTCGGCCGCCCGATCCTCGACGCACAGAACCGCGGCCAGCCCGTTCCGGTGTCGGCGATCAATGCACCGGCTGGACCTGCCGCGACCGATCCCGAGGTCGAGCGCCGCCGCCAGGAGCTGGAACGGCGGCGGCAGGAGCTGGAGGCGGCCCGGACCAGTCGGGTGTTCTTCCAGTCCGGTGCGCAGACCGCAGCGGCGAGCGGCGTGCCCGGTGACGGGATGCCGAGTCTCGCCGGCATGGGCACGCCCGGCCAGAGCGGCACGCCCACCGCGCAGGACCGGCAGCTCGCCTTCCTCAACCAGGCCGCCGACCGGCGTATCGTGGCGCCCGACCGCGTGACGGCACCGTCGTCGCCGTTCGTCGTGCAGGCCGGCGCGGTGATCCCCGCTGCGCTCATCACCGGCATCCGCTCGGACCTGCCCGGCCAGATCGTCGCGCAGGTGACCGAGAACGTCTACGACAGCCCGACCGGTCGCCTCTTGCTGATCCCGCAGGGCACGCGGCTGATCGGCCAGTACGACAGCGGCGTCGGCTTCGGCCAGCGGCGGGTGTTGCTCGCATGGACGCGGCTGATCGTACGCTTCCGGTGAAGGCCGCGTTGTCCTCTGAGGTGGTGTGTCAGGCGGCGACCTGCTTGGGTTGAGGCGGGGTCCAGTTCCAGGGCAGCAGATCGTCGATGTGCCGGGTCGGATGGCCGGGCAGACGGCTGAGGATGTCGGCAAGCCAGGCTTGTGGGTCGGCACCATTGAGCTTGGCGGTCTCGATCAGCGTGTAGAGTGCCGCAGCGCGATGGCCGCCCGCGTCTGAGCCGGCGAAGGTCCAGTTGCGGCGGCCTACCGCGATCGGCCGGATCGCCCGTTCGGCGGCGTTGTTTGAGAGGCAGGCGCGCCCGTCGTCGAGGAAGAGGATGAAGGCGCTCCAGCGCTTGAGCATGTAGTCGATCGCTTGCGCCACCGGAGCCTTGGCCGAGAGCTTGGCACGGTTGGCCAGCAGCCACGCCTTCAACTCGGCGACGAGGGCGGCCGAGCGGGCGCTTCGATGCGCACGGCGGTCGTCCGGTCCGAGGCCAATGATGGTGCGCTCGAGCGCGAAGATCGCGTCGATCCGCGCCACCGCTTCGATGGCGATCGGAGCCTTCCTCAGGTCAGCCAGCTCGAAGAACTTGCGCCGGGCATGCGCCCAGCAAGCCGCCTCGCGGAGCGGGCCTGGTTTGCGACCGGGCTCGTACAGCCGACCGAACCCGGAGAAGGCATCCGCCTGCACGATGCCGTGGAAATCGCCCAGCCAGGTCTCGGCATGCGCGCCAGAGCGGTCGGGGGAGTAGAAGTAGGCCACAGCCGGCGGCTCGGGACCGCCGAAGGGTCGGTCGTCACGCACCACCGTCCAGAGCCGCCCCGTGCGGGTCTTGCCCTTGGCCAGGACCGGTACGGGCGTGTCGTCGAGATGCAGGCGCTCAGCCCCTCGAACATGGGCCTCGATCCGGGTGACCAGGGGCGACAGGGCGGTCGTCACCGCTCCGACCCAGCCGGCCAGCGTCGAGACGTCGATCGGTACGCCCTCGTGGGCGAAGCGCTGGCTCTGGCGATGCAGCGGCAGGTGCAGGCCGAACTTGGCCATCATCACCTCGGCGAGGAGGTTCGGGCCCGCTCGTCCGCGCGGGATCGGATGGAACGGGGCCGGAGCCTGCGCGATCGTCTCGCAGTCGCTGCACGAGAAGCGCTCGCGTACGTGCTGGATCACGACCCAGCGCGCCGGGATCCGCTCCAGGGTCTCGGTGACGTCCTCGCCGAGGTGACGAAGGCGCGTTCCGCCGCAACACGCGCAGGTCGTCGGGCCGGGATGGACGACGCGCTCGCGCGGCAGGTGCTCGGGCAGAGGCCGGCGGGCGGGCTTGCGCCGCGAGGAAGCCGCACCGGAGAGTGCTTCGGGCTCGGCGGCCGCCTGCGCTTGGGTCTCGGCCAGCGTCTCCTCCAGATCCTCCAGGACGAGTTCGAGCTGGTCGATCCGGGCGCTGCGCTCCGAGGAGGTCCCGAACCGTTCTCGCCGCAGCCGGGCGACCTCCAGCTTCAGCCGTTCGACCGCGATCTCCGAGGCAAGCCGGGCCGCCCGCTCGGCCAGGATCATGGCGTGGGCGGCGGCAAGATCCGTGGGAAGCGGCGGGGGCTCGGGCGCGTTCGGCACGCTTGAGAGAAGAGCATATTCTTCAAGCGCTGTAACGCGTTATCCTCAGCCGAGAGCGCTCGGACGCCAGCTCTCCTGCGGCATCCGCCAGTCGATACCCGAGAGCAGGTAGCCGAGTTGCGCCGTCGAGATCGTCACGGCTCCATCCGCCACCGAGGGCCACAGGAAACGGCCGCGGTCGAGCCGCTTTGTGTAGAGACACGCGCCCTGGCCATCGTGCCAGATCACCTTGATCAGGTCGCCGCGCCGTCCGCGGAACACGAACAGATGCCCGCCATGGGGATCGCGCTTGAGCGTCTCCTGGACGATCAGGCCCAAACTGGAAAAGCCTTTGCGCATGTCGGTGTGGCCAGTGGCCAGCCAAACCCGCACGTTGGCCGGCAGCGGGATCATCGGCCCTCCAGGGCGTCGAGCACCCGCCGAAGCGCCGCGGCATCGACGTCGGAGCCGACCCGAACGCGCCGGCCTCTGCCGAGATCGATCTCGATCACCCCGCCGGAGCGACGGCCGCGGTTGGGCTCTCGACCAGGCTCGACCGTCATCGCGGCGGGCGTGGGAGCGATCACGACGGGGACTAGCGCTGGCGTGGGAGCACCGACACGCTCGCACAGCAACTTGCGCCAGCGGAACAGCTGACTGACGTGGAGACCGGCCCGGCGGGCGACATCCGAGGTCGACACACCCGGTTCAAACGAAGCGGCAACCAACCGCTCCTTCTCCGCCCGCGTCCAGCGTCGACGCCGCTCGGCTCTCACCAGTTCGATACCCGCCTGGGTCATGCTCAAGGTCCTAGGATTACTCCTATGACCTCAGCCTCAACGGGCCAGCTCACAAGGTGGCCTTCGCCGGATGCGTACGGCTGATCTTCCCCAACGGCCGCTCGATCGTGCTGGAGCGCCAGCGCGGCGCCGACGCGCAAGGCTATGCCGGGCTTGAGGACGGCGTCGACCATCACTGGTGGGATCTCGCCAAGGCCGCCGGGCTGTCGACGCTCTTGTCGGTCGGCGCGCAGGCCGGCTCGTCGGGCGAGCAGGGCGACCTCGTCCGCGCACTACGCCAGGGCGCGTCGGACGACATCTCCCAGACCGGCCGGCAGGTGGTCGGCCGCCAGCTCGACATCGCTCCGACGCTCACCATCCGCCCCGGCTTCCCGGTCCGCGTGATCGTCACCCGCGATCTCGTCCTCGAACCCTATCGGAACTGACACATGACGAAGCTGAAACTCGGCCCGATCGCCGACGACAAGCCCGTGAAGGTCACGCTGGAACTGCCGGCAGACCTGCACCGCGATCTGGCTGCATATGCCGAGGTGCTCGCACGAGATGCCGGTCAGCCGGCTGCCGACCCCACGCGTCTGATCGCGCCGATGTTGGAGCGGTTCATGGCGACCGATCGCGCGTTCGCGAAAGCGCGGCGGGCCGCGCCAGACCCGGATGAGCACTACGTCTACGCTATAGCCCTCTAAATCCCTCCTTGCGATCGTTGAACTCTACTCACGTCCAGAGCGCTGCCGTGCGCGAACTCATAACGCCGATTGAAATATCAATTTTATTGGATGCAAAGCTATGGCAGCGTCGGCAGTGGCCCGCTGACGATATGAGCGAGATATGCCGCATTTCGTATGACCGCGTCGTAGAACAGATGCTGCCAACTGTTTCGCGTCGGATCGGCATGACCCTCCTGCCAAGCACTAATATTCTCGACGACATCCAGCCCATTCGTGCGCAACTTCGTCACGTTGCGGAGTAGCCGGCGGTGTTCGTTGCGGAAGAAACGGATATAGCGCCGGGCAATCTGGAGTTCACGCAAGTGGGTCGTAATTAGCTGCGTCTCGGCAGCCGACAGGCTGGGGTGCGGAGCAAGCGTGAACGTCGGCGTCGTAAACGGTGCGTTGATGGTGAGCTGCATGATCTGGTCGGAGGAAAAGGTGTCGAAATAGGGATGGATGAAAAAGCGGGGCGTCGCCGCGTCGCCTGTTCCCTCTCCCTTGCGCCGTTGGCACGGATCGCACATCGGTGTCAGATTGGCAGGCGTAACCGCGAAATGAGGATATTTCCCCTTCGGCAGATAGTGGTCGAGGGTTTCCGTTACCGCAGGGCTACCGCACGACGGACAAATATCCAGATCGTGATCCCGCAAATCTTGCAGCATTATGCCCTGCGCCGATCCATCGGCGGGGTGGCTATAGAGTGTCTTGAACGATTTTGCCTTATTCATGATCGCCGGCCACTCGGCAATATGCGCCGGCGATCCGCCGTGAGTCAGATAGTCATCGACGCGCTGCTTCCACTCATCGGCGATAGAGTTGAAGAAAGTCTTGTTAGGTTCGTGGGTTCGTTCTGCGACGATATTATCGATGAGAATGCGGTGATCGGCAGCGACCATCGGCAGGGGCAAAGGCATCACCATCCTTCGCGCTCCATGCCCTGAATCTGAATAGCGAGTTCTTCGTTGATGTCGTCGCCAAGCGCCTCAATGAGCGCCTCAGCCGAGCCGAGTTCCTCCAGCTTGTCTTCGATCCAGCGCTCGAAAGGTTTGGATGCTTCGCTGTCGCCAAAGACATAGGAACTGATGCGCTGCATATCGCCGCCGAAGGTTTGGAAGGGTGGTGTTCGGATTGAGAGACCATCCTTAGTTCGCGCCAAGACGTGAACGCAGTCACTCGGCACTTCTCGTACTGTGACGAGTGAATGCGTCGCCAGCAGAGCCTTCGAGTTGAAGCGATCAA